>CAIYPA010000559.1 GCA_903927965.1 uncultured Bacteroidia bacterium
GGTGGTTTCGGTACATTGGAGGAGATATTGGAGGTCATTACGCTCAAACAGTTGCAGTATCACAACAAACCGATCGTGTTTGTCAATACAGATGGGTTTTATGATTCCCTTTTTGCCCAATTCGAGAGGGCTTATCGCGATTCCTTTTCAAAAGTGGATTACAAGTCCACCTATTTCATTGCCGCCGATTCGCACGAAGCTTTCGCCTATATCCATAATTATCAGCCCACTGAACTGGCTGCCAAATGGTTTGACGTTCCAGGGCCGGCAAGGTTCTGAATATTAATACTTTCTATATAAATCTTGGTTGAGTTCAATAACCAATAAGCAATATACCTTTTAAAGGAAGATGTAACCGATTTGAAATGTAGAGCGTTTCAAGAAAAGTATGTATTATTTCAAAGTCCTTATGTGTCCTGTATGAATTCCTAACGGCGATTACCAAATATTCAACTTCAAACATCATACATGCCTGAAAAATATCTTTTAAAAATTGGTTGTTTTCAGTTGCCCTTCCGGCTTCAATCTCAATTACAATTTTACCATCACTACTAATAGCATCAGCATTAAAGCATTTATCAATTTTGTTATTGGTACCAAATAATACTGGTACTGCTATTTTATCCTCTTTCGACTTACTTATTTCAACTTTAAAGCCCAATTTTGACAATGATTCATAAAGAATCAATAAGACTCCATTGCTGGGCAAATTATTAACGTTTGAATCAATTTGACCATTAGCCGAAGTAAAACAATCTATAATTGCCTTTATTTCAGGTGTTATGCCTATTGAGCGGGGAAAAAACTGAAACTGTATCATCCACAATATTTTATAACATGCTGGACTAATTCTGAATATTTGAGTTTAAGAATATGCGGTTCAACAAAAAAATAGATTCTTTCATCTACATCAATTGCATCTTTGGATGTATATGCTCCTTCTGGAGAAACCAATTTTTTGTTCATTGCTGAAGAAGCGATTAATCGAGTTCCTTCACCTTCAATCTCAATATACCTAACTTTATACTTTCGATTCTGAAATGTTATAGTACTCATGTTTTGTTAAAGCTTACTTTATTATTTAATTACCACAAAAATATTAAAATTAAACACAGCAATAAGTATTCAACATCGCTTAATTCGTGAGATCTCAAAAAGTAAAAACACAATTGAAATCTTAATTTTATGAACAATACAAATACCCATGTGGAGAATAATTGGTATATTTGGATAATAATTTTCATTTTTTTTATTATTCCCATTATTCACTCATCCAATCTTTTAACCCATGAAACGCTCATTAGTTTTGTGCTTGTCGTTTGTTTTGTGCCTTTTGTTAGTGAATTGTAAAACAGGCAGTAAGAAACCAGCTTCCAATGCTGTGGCCTATTCGGAGTACATCTCTTCCTATACTTCGGGGACGATCAGCATCACCGACAACATTAAGGTCAACCTGAATGCAGCACCTGAAGTACTTAATTCAGAACAACTTCCTACCGAACTGATCCAGCTCGAACCTTCTGTTGCTGGAAAAACAGTGCTGTCAGATGGCCATTCTTTGGTATTTCAACCAGAGAAACCACTGAAATCGGGGCAGAGTTACAATGTGACGTTTCAACTCGGAAAATTTAGGATCGTACCCGATGCCTTGAAAAAATTCTCATTTCAGGTCAGGACAATGGATGCTGATTTCTCAGTCGAACTGAGCGGTCTCCGAAGTTACCGGACAAATGGGGAAGTCAAAATGGAAATCAAGGGTACAGTTACGACAAGTGATGCTTTTCCAGCGGAAAATGTGGAAAAAATGCTCCATGCCGAACAGAAAGGTGCTGCACTTCCGGTAAAATGGGTACACAACAATGGCAACCGGACAGTCCACGAATTTGCGATAGCAGATGTGAAAAGGGAGAACAATCCCGGAAAAGTTTCGGTAAACTGGAATGGGTCGTCCATTGGTGTAGATCGCACCGGTCATCAGGATGTGATCGTTCCGGCAATTGGCGAGTTCAATTTGCAAAGCAGCAATGTGGTATCCGGTACGAGTCCCTATATTGAACTTGTTTTTTCTGACCCATTGGATCCGGAACAGGAGACAGGTGGGTTGTTTATGATGGATAAAATTGATTTTGAGGTATCTATCGAAGATAATATCGTGAAGCTTGTTCCACGGCAGGAAGTGATTGGCGAAAAGAAACTTGAAATTTATGAAGGGTTAAAAAACTATGCCGGTTATAAATTGGGAAAAACAGAAATCACGACAATCACACTTCAGGCCGAGAAACCTGCAGTCCGCTTTATCGGCAATGGAAACATTATTCCGAGTACCGACGGACTTGTCATTCCGTTTGAAACAGTGAACCTCAATGCGCTTGAAGTTCGGATCGTTAAAATATTCGCCAACAATTACCATCAGTTCTTTCAAGGCAACAACATGGATGAGGGCAATTCGCTGAAAAATGTGGGAAGGCCTGTTTATCGTGGTGTCCTTCCCCTGACAGGGATCCATGCCGTAACATTGAATAAATGGAGTGCTTATAGTATGAATATTAGTGAATTGGTAAAAATTGAACCAGGGGCAATCTATCAGGTCCAACTGACAATGCGGCCTGAATATTCACTCTATCCATGCAGCCAGGATGCACCGATCAAGAGTGTAAAGCGTAAAGCGGTTCAACCTGATGATCAAAATTGGCTAAATGCTTCAGGTTATGATGATGAAGAAGGCTGGAACGAATACGAAGATGCATCCTATGACTGGCAGAACAGGGAAAACCCTTGTTATCTTTCCTATTTCATTACCAAAAGGAACACGGTTAAAAATGTAATTGCCTCAAATATAGGATTATTGGCCAAGCGAGGCATGGACAACCAATTGTTGGTTGTTGCCACTGACCTGTTAACAGCCAAGCCACAATCCGGCACTCAAATTACTGTTTTCGACTATCAGTCACAGGTCGTAGCAACCGGACATACAGACAATGACGGAATGGTTGCCCTAACACTTGACCGCACCCCATTTCTGATCGTGGCCAAAAACGGAAGTGATGTTGGCTATCTTAAAATCAGCGAGGATGTTTCTTTGCAGCTCAGTCGGTTCGATGTGGGTGGCAATGAAATGCAAAAAGGGCTGAAGGGGTTCTTGTATGGTGAACGTGGCGTATGGCGGCCTGGTGATTCGCTGTTTGTTTCTTTGATCATTCAGGATAAGGTGAACCGCCTGACCGCTGACCATCCTGTAATATTTGAGTTGTTCACTCCAACTGGTCAATTGGATCAAAAGATGGTACTGCCATTGAAAAATAACATCACAACTTTCAGGACTGCAACAAAGGTCGATGCCCCAACAGGCAATTGGCGTCTGGTTGCCACTGTTGGTGGAGCCGAATATACGAAAAGGGTCAGGATAGAAACGGTAAAACCTAACAGGTTAAAGTTGCAGTTCAATACCCCTTCTGAACAAATTCAGGTTGGCGACAAAGCATCTACTATGGCAACCCTGAATGTCAAATGGATGCAGGGTATGCCCGCAGGAGCATTGAAAACAAAAGTCGAAATGCAGTTAAAGGCAGGTCAGACCAAATTTCCAAAATATTCAAATTATGTATTTGATAATAAAACTGTTAGTTTTGAATCTGCAGAACAGACCATCTTTGACGATAAATTGAACGAAAAAGGGGATCTTATCTTTCCGGTTTTGTTGCAACCTTTGACAAACGCTCCCGGAAAATTGGAGGCGGTTTTGACTGTCAGGGTTTTTGAACCAGGTGGCGATTTTAGCATATCTCAATTTACTAGACAAGTATCTCCATTCAATAAATATGTGGGCATCCGTTTCCCTGAAGAGGATAAAAACCGGCCAATGCTCGCTTGCGGAAAGGTCAACGAAATGGAACTGGTGGTAGTCGATCCAAATGGAAACCCATCAGAATCAATGGTTGACATCAAGGCTTACAAAGTAAACTGGCGCGGTTGGTGGGATGCATCAGAAGATTATGTGGGCAACTATGTGACACAAGAGCATTATAAACCATTTTTAACTTCAAGGATATCAACCATTTCAGGAAAAGCAACACTGAAATTTAACATTGCCAATGTTGATTGGGGCCGTTACCTTTTCATTGCAAAATTGCCCGATGGGCATACTGTTTCCAGGACTGTCTATCTTGACTGGCCATACGGTTCAGCCGATAAGCAGCAAGGTGGTGCCACGATGCTGAATTTTGCTGCCGAGAAGGATAAATACACAGTTGGGGAGGAAATCAAATTGAGTTTCCCAAGCTCATCGGGTGGAAAAGCATTGGTATCCATCGAAAATGGTTCAACGGTTTTGGACAAATTCTGGGTTGACACAAATGCGAACCAGACCAAGGTGAGCTTCAAAGTCAAACCTGAAATGGCACCCAATATCTTTATTTACATCACGTGTCTGCAGCCGCATAACCAGACTGTGAACGACAAGCCTATCCGGTTGTATGGCATCATTCCGATCAATGTCGAAAATCCCGAAACACACCTGGTTCCGGTCATTAAAGTTCCAGACGAGTTGCGGTCGGAACAACCATTTACAGTCGAAGTGTCTGAAAAAGCGGGTGCTGCCATGAATTATACGTTGGCAATTGTGGATGAGGGACTTCTTGACCTTACAGGATTCAGGATCCCTGACCCATGGAATACATTTTTTGCAAAGGAAGCACTTGGTGTAAAAACCTGGGATCTTTATGATTATGTGCTTGGCGCTTATGGCGGGACTTTGGAAAAACTTTTTGCAGTCGGTGGCAGCGATCAGTTGCCCGACCCATCGAAGCAAAAAGCCCAACGGTTCAAACCTATTGTAAAATTCCTTGGCCCTTTCAGTTTAGACAAGAATTCAAGGCAAAAACATACAATCACCTTATCACAATATACTGGATCATTGAAGTTTATGGTTGTTGGAGCTTCAGCCAACGCATATGGTTCCGCAGAAAAGGCAGTTCCGGTTCGTGATCCGTTGATGGTTTTGGCAACCGTGCCACGTGTCATCGGGATTAACGAAACCATTGATCTGCCCGTAAGCATCTTTGCCCAGGAGCAGGGGATCAGGGATGTGGAAATTTCGGTGAAATCCAATGATTTACTTTCCTTGACAGGCGAGAATAAACAGAAGGTTTCCTTTTCGTCAATTGGGGAGAAAGACGCACGGTTCAGCCTTAAATCTGGCAATGCTATCGGAATTGGAAAGGTCACTGTTACTGCAACTTCTGGTAGGGAAAAAGCAGTTTACACCGTTGAGGTGGATGTCAGGAATCCGAATCCTATGATGGTCAACAGTCAGACCTTACTGGTAAATGCGTCACAATCAAAGGAAGTCTCGCTCGAAACTTTGGGTCTCCCAGGCACGGGAACACTAACAGTCGAGATTTCGGCAATGCCACCTTTGAACCTTGGGAAGCGACTCGATTATCTTGTCAATTATCCGCATGGTTGCATCGAACAGACGATTTCCTGTGTGTTTGCACAATTACTTATCAATCAATTTATTAATTCAAACAATAGCAAGAAAGTCGAAATTGAGTCCAATATTCGGAATGGAATCGACCAATTGCGGAAATTCCAGTTGGCAGATGGTAGTTTTGCCTATTGGCCTGGATCGAGTTACCCGTCATTGTGGGGAACTTCCTGGGCGGGAAATTTCATGGTTGAAGCCGAAAAGCTGGGTTATGCAATTCCCGGGGACCAGAAAAAACGATGGTTGAATTTTCAAAAAAATGCCGCAAACAACTGGCGGAAAGAATTCAATGAACGGGGATCGGTACTTGATCAGGCATACAGGCTCTACACCCTCGCTTTGGCGGGAAGTCCTGCGATCGGGGCAATGAACAGGCTGCGTGAAATGCCAAATCTGCCTATCGAAGCCCGCTGGAAATTGGCTGCAGCTTATGTGCTGGCTTCAAGGCCTGAGGTTGCTGACCAACTTGTCGATATGACAAAGCTGGAACCTGTTGAATATCAAAATGAAGGGATGACTTTTGGATCTTCGATGCGCGACCGGGCCATTTTATTGGAGACCCTTTCGTTGATGAAGAAAAAAAGTGAAGCATTTGGGGTTGCAAAAGCAATTTCTGCTGCACTTTGCAGTGGACAATGGATGAGTACCCAAACTACGGCAAGCTGCTTGTTGGCGATGGCGCAATTTGCAGGTAAAAACAGCGATCCCAATGCGAGCCACAATTTCAGGCTGTCGGTGAATGGAAAATCGGAAGACTTTGGAATTCAGGGTGCTGCTTTTTCTAAGGAATATACCGATAATGGAAAAATGCAGGTAAAAGTAGCCAATCAATCTACTTCCGATTTATATCTTACAATTGTTCAGAAAGGTATCCCGCTCAATGTGGATGTACCTGCCAAACAAAACGGGATCAGTCTCGATGTTGCCTACATGACTTCAGATGGTAAACCCATCAATATTGCCAATGTGCCCAAAGGAACAGATTTCAATGTCCTAGTGAAGGTGAAGAATATTGGCTTTATGGAAGTTGACAACCTTGCGTTGACACAGGTCTTTCCATCGGGTTGGGAAATTATCAATGAGCGATTATTTGGTGTGGAAACCGTATCCCAATTCAGCTACCGCGACATCCGTGACGACCGTGTCCTCACTTATTTTGGCTTAAAGGTAAACGAGCAGAAAGAGTTTAAGGTAAAACTGAATGCCACCTATTCCGGGACCTATTTTCTGCCTCCGGTTCAGTGCGAAGCGATGTACAATAACCTTGTCTCGGCAAATAATTCGGGAATAAAAGTTGTTGTTGGAAATGAATAGCTCAGTCTTCTACAGAGGAAAATGAATGGCCCCAGGCTTCAGCCTGGGGCAAAAAGGAAAATCAAATTGGCTTTAGCCGAAATTTTGGCAAGAATCTAATTTGGCAACTCATACATTTTTTGTTTAAAGAGATATTAAATTTGAAATAACACTTTTAACGTTCAGATTTTATGTCATTTATTAAAGTCTATATCCACTTTGTCTGGAGCACAAAAAACTGGGATCCAATCCTTAAAACCAAAGAATTAAGGAAGAAAGTCTGGCAGCACATCCGGGAAAATGCAATAGAAAAGGGAATCTTTATTGACTTTATCAATGGATTTTCCCAACATTGTCATTGTTTGATTTCATTGGGCGGCGACCAGACCATTCAGAAAATCATGCAATTAATAAAAGGAGAATCTGCCCATTGGATCAATAAAATTCAACTGACTGAAACACAATTTGAATGGCAGAATGATTTCTGGGCTGCATCCGTCTCGCCATCTGGGTTGGATAGAGTTCGGGAATACATTAAAAATCAGGAGGATCACCATTCAAGGAGAACATTTAAGGAAGAAATTGATGAATTTATTGAAAAATATGGATTTGAAAAATACAAAGACTGACTTCCCCCTGACTTCAGTCAGGGGGAACTTTCTACAGACTTCAGTCAGAAGAAAGTTTATAATCCAAATCAAAAAACACAAAATCATCTTTAGTCTATGTGTGATTTTTTTTCTGTTTCTTATCCTTCCCGTTGTCCATTTTGATGTTGCCTATAGTACTGTTATTGAGGCCAATGATGGAACCCTGCTTGGGGCGAAGCTGGCCACCGACGGACAATGGCGGTTTCCGCTCCAGGACACGATCCCCGAAAAATTCAGAAAATGCCTGCTAAGTTTTGAAGACCGTAATTTCTATTACCATCCCGGGATCAACCCTTTTTCGGTTGGTAGGGCAATCTGGCAAAATTTAAGTTCGAATAAAACCGTCAGCGGTGCAAGTACCCTGACAATGCAGGTGGTCAGGCTTTCCCGAAAAGGGGAAAAAAGGACCATTCGGGAGAAATTGCAGGAAATGGTCCTCGCACTTCGACTAGAACTGTCCAAATCGAAAAACGAAATCCTTGCTCTTTACAGTGCCCATGCCCCGTTCGGAGGCAATGTTGTTGGATTGGAGGCGGCTGCATGGCGCTACTTTGGATGCTCGGCCAATCAACTATCATGGGGCGAATCGGCAGGACTTGCAGTTTTACCCAATGCCCCATCCCAGATTTTCCCTGGCAAAAATAGTGAGATCCAACAAAAGAAACGCGATAGGGTACTTCGTAATTTATTAATAGTCAAGATGATAGATACCATAACCTATGAACTGGCAATTTCGGAACCCTTACCTGGAAAACCTGGGCCACTGCCCGATCTGGCACCCCATCTTTTAAACAGGTGCACGACCCAAGCCAATAAGGTGATTGTTCGAACAACCATCGACCGGCAACTACAGGTGGCGGCTCAAAGGATCATTAACCAGCAGATGCCTCTATTAAGGGCAAACCATATCTACAATACAGGATGCCTGATCGCAGAGGTAAAGACTGGGAAGATCCTTGTTTACATAGGAAACGCCGACTCAAATGATCCTCATGGCGGTGCCGTTGATATGGTTGAAGCACATCGAAGTACAGGGAGTATCCTGAAACCATTCCTTTTCGCTGCAATGCTCGACGGTGGTAAAATGATGCCAAATGCTTTGATGCCCGATCTGCCGCTCTATTTTTCGGGATATGCACCGCAAAACTTCGACCTTCAATTCAGGGGAGCGGTTCCGGCATCCGAGGCTTTGATCAAATCGTTGAACGTTCCTGCCGTTTTTATGCTCAAAAATTACACGCCTGTTAAATTGCTCGATATCCTGAAACATGTCGGACTGAATACCTTTGATAAGGATGCTGGCCATTACGGGTTGTCACTGATACTGGGTGGTGGCGAAGCGACATTGAAAGAACTTGTATCGGCCTATGGATCTATGGCAAGGGCTTTAAACCGGTACAATCAGAAAAGCACCTATCATTCAGGAGATTACTATCCTATTGATTTTTTGCCTGTTAAACCAAAGTCCGAATTGGCTGATGGAAAATTTGTTTATCATGCCGCTTCGATCTGGCAAACTTTTAACATCCTGACAGAGCTTAACCGTCCCGAGGAGGAAGCAGGCTGGCGCCAACTTGCATCTTCGGGACGATTAGCCTGGAAAACAGGCACGAGCTTCGGTTTCCGCGATGCCTGGGCAATTGGAGTTAACCCGGATTATGTGATCGGTGTGTGGGTTGGAAATGCCAATGGGGAAGGCCGTCCGGGATTAACTGGCGGATTGGCTGCCGCACCGCTCCTGTTTGAATTGAGTTCACTGGTTCCTTCAAACCATTGGTTTGAGAAACCCCTCTCAAATATGTTGCCCGTAGCAGTCTGTCGCGAAAGTGGTTACAGGGCTTCCGTCGATTGCAACGAAACAGACACAGTGATGGTTCCAGCTACCTGCTTAAGCACCCCGCCATGTCCTTATCATCAGCGGATCCACCTTGATGCCAAACGCCAATACTTGGTCAATTCAGGGTGTTATCCACAAAATCAGATCGTTAACGAAAATTGGTTTCTCCTGCCGCCCGCTATGGAATATTACTACCGGAAAAACCATCCGGCATACCGCAATTTACCAACATGGCTTCCGGGAGCGCAAGCTGACCAGGACATCCAGATGTTGGAACTCATTTATCCCGATGACCGATTGATGGTTTATCTTCCGAAAGGAAACGATGGAAAGAAAGGACTGGTCATTTATCAGGCAGCGCATCGAAGATTGGGTGCTACCCTATTCTGGCACCTCGATGGTCAATTTCTGGGAAGCACAAAGGATATTCACCAAATGGCCGATTCCCCAACACCAGGAAACCACAAACTCCTGATTGTTGACGAATTGGGAAATAGCAGCACCCGATATTTTAAGGTTGTTGAATAACCGACCCTTAGGAAGATTGGTTAATGTTTGTGAGTTTTCTATACCAAGGGAAGCGACTGGCGGCTGGAAACTGGCGGCTGGAAATATTCAAAGTTGGTGTATTCCATCATTGATAATCCTAAAAAAGCTCAAATTGACCAAAGTTTATTTCTTCAACCAGCGGTTCCTGTGATTTCCAATCTCAGCAAAACAAGCGATTGGAAATCGTTCAACCCAAAGGCTCACCTTTTTATCGTCAGTTTTCTTTTATGGATTTTAACCGATTGTTAATATGACTTTTTTTGTGCCAGCTCCTCCTGGGTCATATGAGATTCTTTTCTGGCATCACGAAGAATCTCTCCAATGGAAAAAGCTTTTGCTTCTATCTCAAAGTTCAAGGCTTAATTTAAGTTGGCCGCCAAGACCCTCCCGAATGATTCTCATAAGTGTCGAAAGCCGGATGTCACTTGCATTGTTTTCAATCCTCGAAATATAGTTCTTTGTTGTCCCACATTTTAGGGCAAGCTCCTCTTGTGTAAGGTTTTGCTGTTTTCTTGCTTCCTGGATTAACACACCAATTTTAAAATTCTCAAATTCCTCTTCGTATTTTTCTCTTGAAGGAGTTCCTAATTTGCCGTATTTATTGTCTAGGTGGTCGTCCCATGATACAAGGTTATTTTCTTGATTTGTCTTCATAATATTCTCTTTTTAAACGTGTTGCTTTTTCAATCTCATTTTTCGGGGTTTTGTCTGTCTTCTTCTGAAAACCATTAAGTAGGATTACCAAATTCCCTTCATCGAAGAAACACAAAATTCTATATATATCGCTGCCTACTTTTGCCCGTATTTCAAATAGTCCGTCAGTCCCGTCAAGGTGTTTGAAAAATTTCTGCGGAATCATTCTTAACGACCTGACCAAACCAATAATCCAATCGATTTTATCCTGAACTTCAGGTTTTTGTGCGTAATAAAACACCCAAAATTCATTTTTATAAACGTAGGTTGTCCGCATACATTTTTCAATTATGACACAAAGTTACCTAATTGGGCAACAATAACCAAATTTTTGATGAAATTTTGTCGATGAAATTTTCTTGAGAATTATTCGCAGCCTATTGTGCTCTCCAAAACTGAAACTGAATTACTTGAACTAATTTATATCCAAAAGACAATTAAGGAACTATTTCCCAAATATGGGAATTATTTTTAGAGCCCATACAATTGGAATTTTAACAAATGAAAGTTCATTGGATTTTTACCAATTGGAATTCATTAATCATCGCCAAAATAATCGTTATCTATTCTTTTAATCTCGATAGTATTTACAGTAGAAACAGCAAGATTATGGTCAATCATTAATTCTGCTAATTGTTCTCCGTCAATCAGTACAATTTTTGTTTCATTTCTTGGCTGATAGTCACGTGCTTCATTCGTATATCTCGAAGTTGTTATGAAAACACCCTTTTTTGCTCCTTGACCTGCTAAAGCACCAACGAATTTGTGAATTTCTGGTCTTTCGACAACATTTTCCCATCTTTTTGCTTGAATATAAATTACATCAAGTCCGAGTTTATCTTCTTTGATAATTCCGTCAATACCTTCGTCTCCAGAACGTCCAATTGATCGACCAGCATCTTTAATGGAACCACCATAACCCATTTTAACCAATAATTCAACAACTAAAGTCTCAAAAAAACTGGGGCTACTACTTTTGATTTTGAAGAGCAATTCTTGAGCAAGATTCTTTCGAATAGTCAAATAACTATTTTCTATAATTTCTTCAGGTGTTGCTGATATTTGAGAAATTTCGGGGTCTGATGATGAATTGTCTTCTCGAGTACGACCTGTTCTTTCTTGGTAAGCTGGAATCGATCTTAATAATCGTAAATTTATTTCATTAGGACTAGTGACGAGGAGTTTTTTCCCTGCTTCCGTAATCTTAAATGAACTTCTTTTTGTGTTCTCGAGGAGTCCTGCCATTTTAAAGTGTGATTTAGCCCATGCAACTCGATTCGCAAAAGTCTTTGCTACACCGCTCGGAAGAAATTCGTTTATTTCCGCTTCAGTTAATGAAAAGTGATTGGCTAACTTTTGATTCGTCTCAATGGTTGTGTGTTCCTCCCCATCAGAAAGAATCGTTAAAAAAGGTAACATTATTGATTGAAAATCTGGTATCATAATTATGATTTAGTGTTTGTATATTAAGCTTTGAAGTTATGAATTGTGTTATAATTATCCTATTCCCAAAAAGAAAACGAAATAAAAAAGTATTTAATATCTTGATTCAAATTGAAATGCCGTAAGTGAAACGAAAAAATCGAGTTGAGCTTCAAAATAGCCATGATTTTACAATTTAATCCTCGCCAATAATCTTCATTCCTTCACCTCAATTTTCGCCCACAAATTGCTTGCCGACAGTTCAACAGCCTTTTTCAGGTTTTTCGTTGATGCATTTGTGTCGCCAAGACCTTTCTTGCCAAGACCGATCAACAAATAGGCATTCGAAAGCTGAACATTGGTGGATTCCTTCTCCCCAAATTTGGCAAAGAAATCGACATCCTGCCCTTGTTTGAGCCGCTTTTCGCCGTCGCCGATCAATCCATTAAAACAGCTTTCGGCTTTGGGCTTGTTTTTCAGCTTCAAAAAGCTTAACCCCTGATAATAAGACATCGAATTGGCATCCCTGATCGTTTGCGTAGTTGATAGGGTATAGTATGAATTTGCTTTGACCTTGTTCCCCAAAGCTTCGTAGGCCAAACCAATAAAATAATTGATCTGCGGGCTTCTTGCATCCCCGCTTTTTCGTCCCGGGCCTGCATTCTCGGCTGTTTCCACGGTGGCAAGGAACTGTTCCAACGCCTCCTTGTACTTTTTCTCTGCAAGGTACTTCCTGCCCAATAAGAGATGGGCGTCTACCGTAATGTCGCGCACCCTTGAACTTCCCTCTCGGAAATGGAAGTTGCTGTTGGTGAGGTACTCCACCGACTTTTCCGATTGTCCTGCCAGATTAAGCACCATGATTTCGCGCACAAAAGAGTCGTCACGCTTTTTGACCACTTCATTTGCAGAATCGAATAGTTTTGCCCTTGTTTCAATGGGTGTGTTGTTCAGCTCATAAAGGGGATCAAGTTCGGCATAATACACAGGCTCGTCCTTCTTTACTGCAAATGCTTTTTCGTAGGCACTAATCGCTTTGGTTAAGTCCTTGTTTACCTGATAATAACCCCAACCCAAGTTTCTCCAGGCAGTAGCGATAGTAGGATCCAAACTGACCGCTTTCTCCCAACATGAAATTGCCCTCTCCGGTTGCTTGTCGAACAGAAGATTGCCCAGGTAATAATAGGGTTTGGCATCAGTTGGGTGATATTTTGTAGCGCACTCCAAAACTTTGACCGTTTCGAGCCTGAACGGAAATCCGTAATCGATAGACTGTTCCGAAGCCGCTTTGAACAACCTTTCTGCTTCAGCCTTTTTCCCCTTCAGATCCTGAGAATAGCCAAGGTAATAACCGATCTCCTGATTTTTCCCCTTGAAGCGGAGCAGCACCTCTTCTGCGTCAGCATTTAACCCATCGTTCAGATAGCCAACTGCGAGGTAAAGATAGTTCTGGTCAAAATCCCTCATTTTTTTTGTAAGGGAAGTCAGCAATTCGCTGCTTTGGCGGGTTACGCCATATGCTTTTTCGATTAGATAAAGTTCGTTTGCTGCCCTGAAATCGAGCGGATCGTTCTCAAGGATTGTGCTTAATGTTGCCCTGGCGCCATCAAAATCCTTTAACTTTCGTTGGATCGCTGCTTTCAGGTCAATGGCGCTGTTGTCGGTTGCATTGGTGGTCAATGATTGATTGACCTGGTACAGCGCTTTTTTGTAATCGCCCTTGATACAGGATATTCTGGCCAGTTCGAGATAGGCTGCTGAATGCCATGCATAATCCCATGTTGCACGGTAAAGTGTGTCGATGGCTTCGTCATACAACTCAAGCCCTTTAAGTGCAAGACCCTGTAGATAAAGTGCCTCACAGTTTGATGGCCGCGTGTAATCTTTTGTCAATCTTTTAATTGCAGTTCCAAAGTAATTTCGTGCAATCGAATATTCCCCATTTTTAAGGTGGATGTTTCCCACTGCCACGTTGGTTCGGATATCGGATGGATCGCGTTTTAAGGCTTCGGTGAAATAGTCCATCGCCACAAGGGTCGGATTATAGAACTGGAGGATCCGGCTTCCCGTTAGGTACAACTCCTCGACAGTCTGGATATCCTTTGGCAACGGAGGCTTTTTGACTTCCTCCGGAAGTTTGTCACCCTCCTTTTTCTTCACAGGCTGGTACGAAACCAAAACC
>CAIYPA010000560.1 GCA_903927965.1 uncultured Bacteroidia bacterium
ACCGGTGAAAAACCAATTACCCCCAATGAGGCATTGGAAATTAAGAAATTAATGACCAATAAAGTCATTTCGGCCGAGATAATTGATATCATCAAACAAATGCAATTGAAGGTTTGCACCGCTTCCTTGGGTAGTTATGATGCGCGTAAAGACAGTTTGGTGCCTTCCATCAGGCTTCAAAAATGTGGCGATTGCTGGGCATATTCTGCCACCGGAACCCTTGAATGCAGCTATATCCGTGTCAACAGGATTACAAATCCTTCCTCAATTAATTGTAGTGAAAAGCAATTGGTTGACTGCTCCGGTGCTGGAAATTGTTCGGGAGGATTGGCTTATCAGGCTTTTAATTATCTGAAAAACACCCATGTTAAAATGATGACCGAAGCACAGTATCCTGACAATGGCGTTAACGGAGCTTGTCCGGCAACTGTTCCGGCTACGAATGTCGAATTGGTCGATTGGGGAGTCATCGATCCATCTGGCGACATCAACAAGATTGCACCAGTTGATAAAATCAAAGATGCCATTTGCAAATATGGCCCGATAGCCGTAAGCATGAACGCAACCCCACTTTTTCAAAACTTTGCTGGCGGAGGCGTATTCTATGAGACACCAAGCGATTATGCCAACCCGGTTTCCAATCACGCAGTGATGCTTGTAGGCTGGGACGACTCCAAACAGGCCTGGTTGATGCGGAATTCATGGGATGTGACCTGGGGAGACGATGGTTATGCCTGGATCAAATACAACACCAACAACATTGGGAAAAGGGCAGCATGGGTAGTAGCCAAAAAATTGGCTTCGAAGATGAGGCCCAATAATCTTGAGAACACTATTTTGAAAAGGTACGTAGTCCAGTAAATACAGTAGCAATATTTCCTAGGGACCGCAATGGTAAATTATAATGACCATTGCGGTCTTTTTGCATTTATTGCTGTTTGTTAATTCGACATCCTGTAAACTGCATTACCGTTTACCCCATCGATAATCTTCACAATTTTTCCCACCTGCACATCGTCAAAAACGCCTGTGATCCCTTGATCATTGATGTTCGTAAACGGAGGTTCAAAGAGCATCTCCTTGTTTATTGTCCCATTCTTTGTCAGGAAGTTGATGATATTGTTGATGAAGGTGATCTGGTCTGCCGACAGGTTCCCTGTTTGGATAAAATCCGCAAACAACTGATTTGATGTGGCTTTATCCAAACCGAGAAGGCTCCTGATAAACTTCCCCAATGGGAGGTCGCCATATTCTTTTTGATAATCTGCTTTTGTGCCGAGATTGCCCTCGAAAAGCAACTTTTCGAGAAGGTTGATCTCCTCGTAGGTAACCTGGATATTGTTCCGGATTTTATGGATCACAAGGTAGTCTTTGTTTTTACGGATAAAACTCTCGACACGGTCCTTGTAACTTTGCATGCTTGTATAGGTCGGGATTATTTCCTTTTCATCTGCCTCGCCCAGTTCATCTTCAAAAGTTGTATAGACGTTCATCTGATGTTCTGCATCTATAAACTTGACCAGATCGCGCAAGTCAAGCCGTATTTCTTCCAACCGTTTGATTGACACCGACTGCCAGAATTCATCAGTCTGAACTGCCTTGATGGTTTGAATTTGCTGATTGACAGCCGGGATATTTTTTTTCTTCATCAGTAACATTCCCACAGTACCAATTCTTCTGATGAGATTGTTCTGTTTGTTGCTGTTAAAGAGAAGGGCAAGTTGCAGGTTAAGGACAATCAGGTCAAACCTTTTGGCCGCTTCGTCATCATTGTCTGCAATGGCAGGTAAGCCTGACAGGTGGTTGCAAAGTTCTGCAAAATCGCCCTTTCCGATGTTTTCCCATCTCTCACGAAGCGTGAACTGATTGACCAACCGAAGCTCCTTCCTGACAACAAACCTATCATGGTCAAGTTTGGCAATCAGTTGGTGCAGTTCGTCAATGTAAATTTTTGCCACAGAAATGTCCTCATCCGATGTCTCTGTTCCAGTCCGTAGTTCCAGGGCAACCTCAAGTTTTGTTTCAAATATCCTTTGCGACAAAGACCTTTGATTGGTAGGTGTTATCCCTTCGGGGAATTCCTGGAAATACTCAAAGTTTTCGCAAAAATCGAAGATCACGAAATAAGACTTGTTTTGCTCTGGCCCAAACAGGTCGGGGCATAAACGTGTTCCCCTACCGATCATCTGCCAAAATTTGGTGGCCGATTTTACCTGCTTGAAAAACACAAGGTTGACCACCCTTGGCGCATCCACGCCAGTGTCCATCATATCGACAGAAACTGCGATATGTGGTTCAATCTCTTCGTGTTGCAAACAAAATGATTCGAGCAGGTCCTGAGCCTTCGGTTCGTAATTGTCGATGACCCGTAAGAACTTGCCGCTGTATTCGGGGTAGTTTTTGTTAAATCGCTCCTCAATAAACACGGCATGTTTATGGTTCCGCGCAAAGATGATGCTTTTTCCCAATTTATCGCCACCCTGGGTTTTCAGGCCGTAGGTTCTCAGGTAATCCAACACCTTGTCGATTGTGTCGGCATTAAAAAGCCACAGGTTGATAGCGTTGCTCTCAATTCCTTCATCCTCTTCGTCAATTGTGGGATCGCCAAACTTCTCTTCGTATTCGGCTTTTTCGGCTTCCGAAAGATCGTTGTACCTGATCCCCCGGTTTGGAAATTTGATCGGCACACTGATTGCCCTTGGCGGGACAAGGTAATGGTCGCGGACGGCCTGGTCGAGTTCGTAGGCAAAAGTGGGATTGTTGTCCTCGATATCGAACAAACCATAGGTATTGCGGTCGATCTCCGTTTTTGGGGTAGCAGTAAGGCCAATCAGAAGGGAATCAAAATAGTCGAAAATCGCCCCATACTTTTGATAAACAGAGCGGTGCGCTTCATCAATGATGATCAGGTCGAAATGGCCCGGACCATAAAAGCGGCCATCTTCGGTTTTCAGGCTATCAATCTTGTTCATAATGGTCGGGTAGGTCGAGAAAACAAGCCGCGTACCGTTGTCCTCCTTTTCTTTGGTGAGGTCGATGGCCGAAAGATTGGGCAGGTGTTCCTTATAGGCATTTTTTGCCTGCGTTACCAGTGCGTTCCGGTCGGCAAGGAAAAGCACCCGTTTTACCCAGTTGCATTTGGTGAGCAGGTCAACAATGGCTATCGAGACCCTGGTTTTTCCGCTTCCCGTTGCCATGACCAGTAATGCTTTCCGGCTCTTCCCTTTTAATTTTCCATCATGATTAGTTACCAAAGCTTCTGCAACCCTTTGAATCGCTTCCAATTGGTATGGGCGGCCAACAATTTCGGTGTCCACTTTGAAGTTCCGCAGGTCGAGCCTCGATTTCCGACGGTCGATCAACAGTTGCAGTTCATCTTTTGTATAAAAACCCGAAATTTCGCGTTCGGTATAAAAGGTATCGTCCCAAATATTGGTCTCAAAACCATTGGTATAGAAGATGATAGGCCGCCGACCGGTCATCTTTTCGAGACAATTGGCATACAACTCCGCCTGGTGCCTCCCCTTGTAAGCATCGACCATTGTCTTTTTTGCTTCGACAACGGCAAGCGGCAATCCATCGTCTCCCCACAACACATAATCGACATAACCTTTACCGGTAGGGTTGAGGGAATGTGGCATACCTGTAACTTCATATTCAAGTTCGCGCCCTTCGCGGAGGTTGTCCCAACCGGCCTCTTTCAAAAGCAGATCGATGTAAATTTTCCGGGTTACCGATTCGGGGATCAGTTCGGGGATGTATTTGTTTTCGGGAGGGTTTTTGAGCCGTTCTTCTTTCCGATTGGCAACCAGCTCTTTCTGAAGGTCGATCTGGAGTTTCAGCAGTTGGTTTTCGCTGGCCAGCTCCTCTATTCTTTCCCTTTCCCTTTTCAGGATTTCAGACTGTTCGGCAAGTTCATTGGCAATTTTAGAAAGTTCAGCAATGGTCTTGTCTTTCTCCTTTCCATCGGGGATCAGGGTTTCATCGAACGGCGCAATTATGGGGTTCTCTTCGCTATACCCTTTGCTAAGGAAAGAGAGGAACCTGAAAAGGCATTTCAGTGAAACCATGGCTTCGTTGCGTGTCACCTTGTCACCATGAGCAGCGGCGTTCCCGCTTAGGCGGATCAGGTTGATTTCATGCAACATCTTCTGATTTAGGATATTGCGAAAACAATGTTCATTGATTAGTGAGGCGAGCTTTGTATCGTATGGAAGCACAAGGTCCGCATCGTTTTCGTACAACCAAACCACCGCTTTTTCGAGTGCGGTACGGCACAGCAAAGCCGAATATTTGGGTGCAATGATCGTATTGCTTTCAGCCTCAACGGCTTCAATGTAAATTTTTGGAAATGTGGTTTTTAGGAAATTGAAGTTGGTCATCTGGTTAATTTATAAGGATAAGATTAGGTTTTCAGAATCCGTATTGTTGCTTTGCTTCACACATTACCTGGTCGTGGGTAAAAGTATTGCCCTCTTCGACATCCTTCAATCCTTCCAGGATGGAATCCTGAACCTCCGGAGGTACATTGTCCCACCAATCGGATTTTGCATTGTTTGAAAATAAATCGCTAATTTCAAGGAGAAGGGAAGTCTTTTCCGTATTGATGATTTTTTCAACCAAATCCAATTTTAATGTTTGAATATCCATGGTCTGTTTATTGATTGCTAGCGTGTAAAGATAACAAACCTTTGTGAAGTTTGTATAAGAAGGGTTTTGTGTTAAATAATTCCGGCACTTTTTCCTGCAACTTTGTTCCCAGGAATTGTCATTGCGCGGGAGTGATCGATAAATCAATGGTTTGCTGGATTAAAATATGACCGCGGCAATCCCATAATTTGGAATACGGTCAAAAAAAACAAGTTTTTTGCAACCTGCCGGTTAGGTTAGGATTGATAAAAATGTCAATTCTGATCTTTGTTCTGCCTTTGTATTGCGGCGCAGGGAAAATTCAATCTCCCAACAACTTTCTGATTGCGCCGCCGTGGTTTGGGGTTATTTATTTGTTCTACAATAGTTTAACTCCTACGGAGTATCCCCATCGTTAGTAATCCTGAAGCCTCTGGACTCAGATTTATCGGAGAGGGGAAATGGTTTGATGTTCTGGAGAATCCCCCTAGTTTGTAACATCTTGTTCCGATTTATCGGAAAGGGGTTAATGTTTTGTCGTTTGTAACGACTAGTATTACAGATCATTAACATTTCAAAATTTTGAAGGCAATTCAATATCCTACCACGATCAATTCCCCGTAGGGGAACCCCAATAATAACCCCGGGTTGCATGGTCCCAAGCAAAAATTCATTCAAAGCTCAAATGATTTTGGGACCATGTTACCCGGGGAAATAGGACCATGCCACCTAGGGTAAAATGCCGACACAAAAAAAACTGCCGCGATCTGAGTTCCGAAAAGAGACAACACCCCTTCGGACGTGGACGAAAACCGTTTAAGGCAAAGAATGATATAATCAGTAAGCCCAACATCTTGATTGATAGGTTGAACCCAATTCAGGGTTCCAGATTGATCGTGCTTCTTTACCCTGGGTTGCACGGCCCAATATCTTTTGAGCATTGACATGGCTTTTGCTAGGGGGCCGTTTACCCAGGGCTATTGACGTTCAACCCTTTTCAGGGTTGGGTCCTGCGATTTAGTGATAGCCATTGGGGATTGTCTGCGGAGATTTAGTGATAGCCTGACTTGAAGTCAGACTATCACTATCAAAATCTTGGAAACGTTTCAAAATCCTTCCGCGGTCAATTCCCTGAAAGGGATATGTAACAATAGCCCTGGGTAAGTGGTCCCGAATGAAAACCCCCGTCATAGCTCAAACGATCCTTGGACCACGCCACCCAGGGTCACGAAACAATACAAAAACCGTCCGCGATTGAAAGTTCGGAAAAGATACAATGCCCATACGGACGGGGATGAAAAACCGTGTTAGGTAGATAACAATATGATTAGGAAACCCAACCTATTGATTGATACGTTAAACCCAATTCAGGGTTCCAGTTTGATCGTGCCTCATTACCCTGTGTTGGGTCCTGCGATTTCCAATCGCGGCATAAATGGCAATTAGTGGCGATTGGAAATCGCCAGACCCGATCGCTCACTCCGAAATAAGCTCCCCTTTGAACGCTTTCTGCAACAGGCTGTTAAACAACGATTCCGATTTTTGGAGGGCGACCTGCGCCTGTGCCTTCTGCGATTCGATCAATTGGATACGGTCGGCAAATTGGGATTGAAGGGATAAAGGTGGATTAATAACCAGATATTTTTCAATTACACTAGGACTAATTCTTGGAAGGTTTGCCCCACTGCTTCTTTCGTGTGCAAATGAAACAAATCCTTTACCTCTCATAATATGACAAATAAATTGCCTGTTACTTTTACCTTTAATAGGTTTAATTGGTATGATATCTGTGCTACAAATTCCTTTAAAATTTGGCAGGGCAACCTTGTTTAAGTAAGGTCGTAGCTTACCATACAAGATGTATTTCTCATCAAAAGTAAATTTATTGCTTTTCAGATCACCTTCAGTTACTTCGTTGATATCTAATATATTACCTGTTTCTTTTTCTATACATTCCAATCCGACATATTTTGTTCCCGTAATTATATTTTGAGGGATTATACTTTCCTTTTTGAAGGAGCAAAGTTTATTGAATTCCAATTTTTCCCATCCCTTCTCATTCCTCACCGGGTCCCCAAACATTTCCAAAAACAACGACTGCGCAAGTTGGTCGTATTTTTCGATCAGGGTCCTGGTCTGCTGACGGTACAAATCGGCAGCATCCAAAATCGCGGCGATCTTTTTTTGGACGGGAAGGGAGGGAAGGGGAATCTCAATTTCCTTTATCTTATTAACTGATAAATGCTTCACAGTCACAAAAGGAGTAACTTCTTCAATTTTCTTTAGTTCAATGGCTAAATTGTAAAGCATAAACCTTGAAAATATTTTCTTACCATCAGGTATAATTTTGCATACTCGTTGATTAAGCAGTGCTTTACCACCTTTCCATTCAGAAATTCGGAAGTCCCCATCCATTCCAACTAGAATATCTCCATTTTGCAAAATATATTCCTCTGCATAATCCCCTGGATAAAATGTGTCAGAACAATCTTTGCCAACATCACGTATTCTAACTAAAGGCAATCCATCACCACAAGAATTAAATAATTCTGATTTAAAGGCGTAACCAGATAATACTTTAACACAGTCTCCAATTTTCATCCCAGCATCTCCTCCAACTTTTTCAACGCTTCTGCCCGTTCGGTATCCAATTGCTTAATGTCGGAAAGGAGCGTTTTTACCGAATCGTACTCTACCTCTTTGTGCTCCACCACTTTGTAGCGGTTGATGCTGAGGTCCCAATCGTTGGCCTTGATTTCGGAAAAGGGGACTAAAAAAGAGGGATCGGTTCGGATTCGACTTCGCTCAGCCACCTGATCATGAAAACGGGCGATCACATCGGGGATATCGTTGTCGCTGATCGGGTTGCGCTTGTCGTCCAAGGAGTAGCCATCGGCCTTCATGTCGTAAAACCAAACCTTGTCGGTGCCGCCCGAGTTGGTCTTCGTAAAAAACAAAATGGCGGTGCTCACCCCGGCATAGGGCTTGAAAACACCCGATGGCATTGAAACGACCGCCTGCAAGCGCTGGTTTTCGATCAATTCCTGCCTGATCTGTTTGTGGGCATTCGAGGAACCGAACATCACGCCATCGGGAACGATCACAGCACAACGCCCCCCGGTTTTCAAGGCCCTGAGCATCAGCCCCAAAAATAGGAGTTCCGTCTTTTTGGTCTTTACCTTTTTGAGGATACCGCTCTCCACGGCGTCGAAATCGAGGCTCCCTTTGAACGGCGGGTTGGCCAGGATCAGCGAATATTTGTTGGTCATGTTGCTATTTGCCTCGCTCAGTGCATCTTTGCTGATCAGGATCGGGTGTTCGATCCCGTGCAACTGAAGGTTCATCGCTGCAATCCGCATCATGGTCGAATCGAACTCGGCACCCGTGAACATCTTCGTATTGTAATGTTCGCGGAAAGGGGCTTCCATAAACCAGTCGGGATGGTATTGGTGGATGTATTCGCCCGAAGCGACCAAAAATCCTGCCGTTCCCATTGCCGGGTCGCAGATGGTATCTTCCTTGTGCGGTTGCGCCATCTCGACCATCATTTTGATGATGTGGCGCGGTGTACGGAATTGTCCGTTCGTACCGGCAGTCGCCGTTTTGGAGAGGAGGTATTCGTAGAGGTCGCCCTTCGTGTCGCGATCCTCCATTTTTATCTTGTCGATCTGTTGCACCACCATGTCCAACAGCCTCGGTGTCGGGATCATAAAGGTTGCCCCTTTCATAAAATCGGCAAATATGGAACCTTTTGCCCCAACGTTTTTCATAAAGTCGAACACGCCGTTCTCCTTCTGGAAAAGCCGGTACATGGTTTCGGGATCGTTGTTTTTGAAGCTGTTCCAGCGAAGGGGCTTTTCATCTTCGGTGTAAACGGGTTCTTTGATGGCAATTCCAACCAAATGGGCTTGTTTCTCTTTGGTGAGCTGGATTTCGTCGAGCCGGCGGATAAAGAGGAGGTAGGTAAATTGTTCGATCACGGTAAGCGGGTTGGCAATGCCGCCTGTCCAGAAATCGGTCCATATCTTGTCGATCTGTGATTTTAGTTCGCCTGTAATCATTAAATGTTTTGGGTTTTGATGTTGGCCACGAAGATAGGATGTTTTAGTTTGCAAACCTTCAAGGTTTGCAAAACCTTGAAGGTTTAGTTAACCTTGAAACTCTTCCAACGCTTCGAACATGGCGAGGATATTCTGCGGCGGGACATCTGGCATGATGTTGTGGACGGTGGTAAAGACAAAACCCCCATCTTTTGAAAAGACTTCGAGGTTGTGTTTCACATGGTCCTTCACCTGTTGTGGGGTTGCCCGGTTGAGGATGGATTGTGTATTGATGCCCCCGCCCCAGAAGGTAATCTCTTTGCCAAACTCCCGCTTCAACCGTTCCGGTTCCATGTTGATGGCATTGATCTGCACAGGGTTAATCACTTCAAAGCCAGCATCGATCAGTTCAGGGATCAGTTCATAGATGCCACCGCAGCAATGGATCATCGTGTGTGCCGTTGTTTTGGATTTCACAAAATCGCATAGGATCTTGTGGCGCGGTTTGAAGAACTCATTGTAAACTTCGGGCGGGAAAAACGGGCCGGTATTTGTCCCTAGGTCGTCACCGTATTTGACAATGTCAACAAGATCGCCAATTGCATCGCAAACTTTTGCGAGGAACGTCAGGTGCATTTCGAGGAGCTGGTCGAGGAGTTTGTGGACATTCACAGGATCGAGGTAGAGGTCCATCAAAAAATTATCGATCCTTCGGAGGAAGGTTCCCCATTCGAATAGATTGCAGCCTACGCCAACAAGGAGCGCTTTGTCGGTTTTGGAACGTTCATACTGCACTGTCTCCCTGAGCATCTTCCAGAAACCGGGTTCATTGATCCTGTCGAAAGGGGGAAAACCGAATCCGCCCCAGCTTACGCGTGACATATCCAGATTGATATTCTTATAGTTATCGGGATATCCATTGAGGTAGGGGAAAATCAACTGGTCGAAGAAAGTGGCGCCCGCGGGCATTTTCGCGATCTTTTCACCACTGCGTCCGGAAGCAATCCAACTACCATCGGGTTGTTGTTCTGGGTTAAACCAGTGGGGATAAAGGGCGGGATATCCTTTAATAATTTCGATCGGATGCCAGTAACTGGAAGAGGAATTGAAAAACCTTCCGATATCGAGTACGTCAACTTTGAACAAATTCAGGAAATCCATTTCGGGTTGGGCAACCTCCTGGATTACATCATAGACGTAATTGTTCAGATCAAGGCCCATGTGGTTGAGGAGGTTCTGATAAGCCACCATCGAAATTCCCGAACTTGGTGTTGCACCAAGGTCAATGGGAATCCTGTCGGGCGACCGGTGACCGATGGCTTCAAGGAGGCGGGTTCTTGAGTTCATTTGTTGGGATTATTGATGGCTATTTTGGGCAAAAATCTGTACCTCAATACGAAGCTTATCATGCTCCATTTCGGATTTGAAAATGGGGGTCTGACAGTTTTGCCATATTTTCACCGAATCGTCAAAAACCTTTTTGTTTTCCTCCGACAATGAGACCCATTGTTCCAATTCCAACTTTCCGGAAGGGTTACAGTTTCCAGAAAGAAAAGAAGCAATTAGTTGGTCAATATCGATAGTCGGAGAATCCATTTATCAGGTTTCTACTTGTTTAGGCTAAGACGACCAGACTATTTGTTACCCTGTAAAGGAGGGTCTATTTTTTTGAAAATTTTGAGGGTAATTTATTCGTGTTTAGTAAATCAGCTAGCTTAATCCTTAATTTTTTCAGGGCAATTCCCATTTGCATCTCGACAGTTTTGACCGAAATTCCTAGCTTAATAGCTATCTCATTGTATTGCAGATCATTAAAACGGCAAAGGAGAAAGATCTCGCGGCATTTCCTGGGAAGTCCTTCGATTGCCGTGTTGATGCGGGAATTCAACTCGGCTTCTTCGATCAGATTGGTGTCATTGGAGGCTTCAAGCGGCTGTGTTTCACGAAGGTATTTTGTTTCAACGGCTTTGTGTTTGAGGAAATCAAGTGCATTGTTCCTGACCGCCGAATAAAGGTATGCTTTTAAGGATTGCTCAATAATCAGTTTCTCCCGTTTGATCCACAAATCCACAAATACCTGTTGGACCAATGAATGTGACTCGTCGTGATCGTGGACCAATTTTTCGGCGTAGTAACAGAGCCCCGGATAATGGGACGTAAAAGCGTCTGTGAACGATAGCCTATCTCCTTGACTTATTTTCTCTGTTAACCCAGAAGCCGTTTTCAACATTTTTGGAAAAATTTGGTATGGGTAATCATTAATCGGGATGGACAAAAATAATCGAATAAGTGTCGGTTGCCTATCAAAAAATTATCTTTAACCAATGCTATTTTAGCAAAAATGAGTTGCAAAAACGATTTAGCAAAGTTTTTTCAGCTTAAAGCTGATAGTGACTATAATGGTTTTTTAATTCATCTATTAAGTTGACATCTTTCTTAACATCGAAATCACATTTTTGAACAAGGGTATTTTCAAAGTTGGAATGCAACGATTCACGGAACGAAAGGTCTTCTACCGGATTCAATCCCAATTCGTCTTTTGCATCGAAAAAAAACCCGAACGACATTGCTTCAAGTATTTTGCCATAAAGCTTTCCATGTTGAATGGCAAGATGGACAGCTCCCATAAAACGGTCGTCCGCTCCAAGCTTTCGTTGCAAATCCTGGCCCACCCTAAAAACCGTGTCTTTTAATGCACGGTTCCGGAACCGATGGAGCAAGTCGTCAATATGGGCAATAAGATCAGGCAAAGTGAAATCGTCGGGATAAGCTGCCTGAAGGGTTTCAGCAGACTGGAGCATGACCTCCCTCGTAAAATCAAAAACAGTCTGATCGTCGAGCACTTCGTAAAGGTAAACGGCTTGGGGATGGAGGTGATTTCCAAAATAGGCTGCTGTGGCATGGCCCAGGTTGTGGATAAAGGCTTTTCGGTCAACCCAGGCTTTTATGTTGTTCTTTGCTGAAATTCCCTGTATTTGAGGTATTTGTGATTTAAAGCCTTTTCCATCGACGATTAGCGTATTGTAAGGTTCGGCAAATACCAGGAGCGGATCTTTTTCAAGGTCGGCAATTGTCAGTATCGGGACCATTTTGCCGATGCTGGTTTCGACCAACCCGACAAGTTTTTCAACCGGATAATCGGGTGGCAACAATTTTTCAAGTAGCCCTTTCATATAGTCCCCTGCCGATCGCATGTTTTCGGCCAGGATGATATCAAGAGGCAATTCCGGATCATTTGAATATCTGGTCATCAATCCTTTGGCAATGATGGGGGCAATTTTTGCAAGGGCATTTTTGCCCACAGAAACAGCCAGGATCCCAGCCGTTGAAACTGCCTCTGCCACCTTATCGGGTTCAAGAGCAGAAATGGCCTGTACATTCGGAACAATCAGCTCATTTTCCTTATCTCCCTTGATCACAATACGATAGCAACCCTTCTCGTTGAGAAGGTTAACCACAACCGGATCAATGTCAACATAGACCACTTTGTAACCGCCGCATCCGAAAAGCTGTCCAATAAAGGAACGGCCTATTTTTCCTGCTCCAAAAATGACAATTTTTTTGGTGTCAATTTCCGATTTGCTTTCGGTACGATTCATAGTAGGGTAGCATTTTGGCTTTTTTTTCACCTGCGTTTTCTTCAAAATAAGTCCCACCCATATAAAAACAGGTAAAACCTCCCGAAACCACGCCCCAGCAACAGGCCTCCTTTAAATCTGGCTGATTTTCCGTTTGTTGCAACTGACCGACAACAGCGGCGATCACACCGCCAACAAAATTGTCGCCACAACCGGTGGTGTCGCCAATGCGGGTAAGTTTCAAATCATCTGTAATTCTTTGTGATACTGGCAGATATAAAATTTCGGAAGTTTTAAAACATCTCCCGTCCGAATAGATGGCGATTGGTTTGGCACCGTTTGTAACGATCAGCGAAGATACCTTTTGGTCAATGAAAAACTGCATTGCTTCATTGGGTTCCGTTGCACCGCTTAACCGCAGGGCTTCTTCCAGGTCGGTAATCAGAAGATCGATAAACTGATAGCTTTCATCACTTTCGCCCATCGGCCATTTTTGTGACGGATTGCCCTTTTCGTTCCTGAAATCAAAGACCGTGTTGACTATGGTAACGCATCCTGCTGATTTGGCCCTTTTCAAAAGGGTTGTCAGGCTGTCGTGAATGTGTGGGACAAGGGCCGTGCCTCCGAAGACAACAATATCCGAATCAAAAAAGTCGGCGCCCAATTGATCGGGGGTATAATCCCACGCGGCACCGATTGAATTCAGAAACATCCGTTCACCATGCCCATGATCGAAGGATGGATCGGAAAGAACAACCGTTGAAGGTGTCCTGTTGGCAGTCAATTGATAATCCTTGAGTACGACAGGTGTTTTACTGAGTGCAGATAAAAGGTATTGGCCGATTCCGTCGTTACCGCCACGCCCGTAAAAACGCACATCACAATCATTCGGATCGGACAATTGGGCCGCATTGATCAGCGAAACGATTGAAGGGCCACCGATATTAATTTTATCATGACCCCTTCCACCGGTTATTATATCGAGCAATCCAGAGAAAGGAAGGCCACAGTATTTTTCAAATTCCTCCTGAAAAACAAGCTGACCAGGAGTCAGGCCACCATCACCACGTACTTTTGACATAAGTGGTAGCAATACATCACTTTGGAAATCGATCCCATTGAAGAGCAAATCGACAAGGCAACACCCAACGCCTGAAACAATTATTTTTTCCGACATCTTAAATATCTGTATGTTAATAAGCTAACTATTGCAGAAAATGGGCATAGTCGCCAACGAGCAGGTGAACCGGTTGTTCATCTTCATCGATCCGTGGAAACCGTCCAACTTTTTCGTAGAAACGATTGTCGGAGGCATCGTCGTTCACCATACTTACTTCACCAACAAGCACCTTTCCTTTTCCGGTTTCGCCATAAAATTTATGGTAAACGCCCTGTTCAAGACAAATGCTTTCGCCGGGAGTAAGCACTACCTTCCCACCTGCAGGAACTGAACGGTGTACACCATCGGTTTTGAAAATAACAGGCTTAAGGTCAAACCGGCTTTCGGAATCCGAGTTATAAAGTTCTATCACGAGGTTTCCACCGCCCCTGTTGATAATATCTTCCATTTTGGACCAATGATAGTGCATAGGTGTCACCTGATTTTCCTCAACGATCATGATCTTCTCGGCATAAGGCTTCAAGTCGATGCCAAGTTTGCCGTTACGGATCGTGAACAGGAACAATCCGCAGGCATAAAAATCTCCCGAACCAAAATCGGTTATGTCCCATCCCAGCATGTTTTCGGTTATTTCTTCCGTATCAAGCTTGTTTGCTTTCCACTCGTCGGGGCCCCAATAAGCCCATGGTGGCAAAAAGAATTGTTTTTCAGCCAAAAATGCCTTTGCATTTTCGATAATCCGGTTGATTTCGCTACGTTTCATTTGTTTGCAATGTTTTAGTTGTTAATCATTTATATCGAATTAATCTGATCCACCAATTCATCAATCACTGTATTTCCGTTTAAAAGCTCGATGGTAAGATCAAAGTTCTTGATTTCCCCTGGCTTCAGGAATTCCATTGTATTTTTCTGTATGGCATCTGCCCTACCACCTACATAGCAATTGCAGGGTTCCATTCCCATCACATATTCGCCTTCGCCCATTTGTTTCCATTGGGTGAAATTAAAAAGCTGTTGCTTGTTAAAATGGATCGCAACCCCCAATTCAAGTTTTCTGTTAATTAAGGCAACCGCAGTATTGCCTTCCACATCCGATTTCAGGTTGTGATAAAAAACCTGCTCTGCATAGTCGGGGGTCGGGGCTTGACATTCGTTGTAGTTGTCTTTTCCCTTTGTAGCTTCGGGATCCCGGGGAATCAGTTTTTCCGTTGGGGTCACCAGAATTGAATGTTCATCCAGTAAAGGATAACCCATGTTGAAGTGGAAAAGCAGGAACAATGGCTCAGTCCTGAAACCATTGTTTTCGACCCTGTTCTGAATCAGGATTTTATTGTCTCCATAACGGCAGGTAATCTTGCGTTCAAGTGTGAGGTTTTCGCCAAACATCCGTGCTTCCCTCATCTTTCCCGATAAAGTCAACACCGGAATGCCCTCATCCCATTCAATTTTTGCGCAAACCTCTTCGGCAGGGGTGTTCCCGATCCTGCCGTGAGCACCAAATACTTCCCCGTCAACTTCGCCACCATTGCCTACATTCCTAAGACCGCAGGTGGTGAGGAATCCGCCAAAGAAATTGCGCAGGAAGGCAAGCCCATCCTGATCATAATAGGTCGGCGAAACGATTCCCGGCTTACTGATGTAACTAAAGTTGGTCCCATTGAACGAAAGGGCTTCGATATCAAGGCAACGGTCGGCCAAAACAGTAAATTGAAGGCCGGAGCCATTTTTGAAATCGAATGCCTTTACACCTTTTGATTTCCCGGAAGAAAGTGTATATTCCTTAATTCCAAATAATTGACTGAAATCGCCCACATATTTCAGCATCTCTCTTTTGTTAAAACCTGTTGTTTGCATCATTTTTATTGGTAAGTTATATCAAAAATATAATAATTAATTTTTCCCCTCTATTTTCACCCTGCCCCAAGCTCCCTGCCCCATGCAATTTTAAAATCTAACACATAGGCACGAAGGTTTTTCACAAAGGCACATAGAGATTTTTAAGCACATTTTCAAATTTTCAAATCGACAAATTTTCAAATAATTTCATGAGACGCATGGCCATGCGTCTCTACGCCCCATACTCCATGCTCCACGCCCCATGCCCCACGCTATTATTTGCTCATCCCCCAATCTTTATTCGGAACAGGACCCATCTGATAAACTAGTTTTCCACCGGCAACAATTTCCTTAAAGCTGATCACTGAATTATAAAGCGGTTTACCATTGAGGGTTGCCGATTGGATATAGATATTTTCTTTTGAATTGTTTTTGGCTTCGATCACAAATTCTCCCCCTTTGTAAAATTGATCATCGAGTTTGATCGACATTTTATCAAAAAGAGGACTGGTCAGGTTGACCATCGGTTCGACGGCGCACCCACCCTCCATCTCGAACATTCCAAGGGAACTCATCACAAACCAACCGCCCATCTGACCTTCGTCCTCATCGCCTTCCCAGCCACTATAGGGTGTTGATCCATAATACGATTCGAGAATGGCCCTTGAGTATTTCTGGGTCAGCCATGGTTTGCCCGAATAGTTGAACAGGTAAGCAGCCTGCATGTTGACCTCATTTCCCATGTTTATGTAATATTCGACCACATCGGGCTGATACCTGTCGAAGGCATGTGCCGCAAACTTCTGACTCACCGACTTTTCAAATCCCTCTTCCAATCGTTTGTTAAACAAGTCCTTGCCCATCATAGTAATCAATCCGGGAATGTCGTGCGGAACATAGAAGGAGTATTGCCAGCCATTACCTTCAATAAAATGGTTTCCAGAAAATGGATTGTAATTTTTCATCCAGTTGCCTGAAGAATCCTTGGGTACAATGTATTTGTTGTCAGGATTGAACAAGTTTTTCCAGTTTTCCGAACGTTTCATAAGATAGGTGTAGTCCTCTTTTTTACCGAGTGCTTTGGCCATCTGGGCTACACAATAATCGTCGTAGGCATAATCCATGGTGCGGCTCGATTTTTCCATTTCGTATGGGACGTATCCTTTTTTTACATAGACATTCAGAAATTCATTTCCTGCCAAACCCGAACACGGCAACAATTTTCTCCCTTGTTCGGTAACTGTATGATATACTGCCTGATAAGCTTCATCAACATTAAATGTCCTGAACCCTTTCTGGTAAGCGCCAACGATCATGGCGATTTCGTGCGATACCTCCATAATGCCGGTATATTCGATCCCGGTAGGCCCACTACTTGTCCATCCGTTTTTCCGATAAAGTTCAAGCTGTGTGTCAATATAGGTTTTCATATAAACGGGCGAAATCAACGACCATACGCTGTTGAGGTTCCAGAAGGAGTTCCAGAAAGAGTCCCCGCCAATCATCGATTGACCCTGAGGCAATTGCTGAACATTTTCACACGGATCCATGTATTTGCCGTCCACATCGCTCCAGGTTTGTTTAGAGGAATAGCAGCGGTAGAGGTTCGTGTAGAATTTCTTTTTGTCCACATCGGTGCCCCCTTCAATTTTGACCTTGCCCAGCAGATCATTCCAAACCTGGGCCGTGCTGTTTTTTAACGCTTCGAAATCCCAGCCAAAACTGCCCATCTCGGTTTTCAGGTTTAATCTTGCCTGGCTTATGCTCACCAGAGAAAGGCCCGATTTGACCTGAATGACCTGACCAGCTTTTGTCCGGTAAGTAACGAATGCGCCAATGTCGTTTTTGCCCGAGATTTTAGTACTATTTTTCTGAAGTTTACCCTCGGTCCATCCGTTAAATGTATTAAAAGGGGTATCGAACTGAAGCACAAAATTGAGCGTATATTCGTTCCAGTTGCTCCCGCCGATGAAGCATCTGGCATAACCTTCTATCTCTGTGTTACTTACTTTCGTGATGATTGCATCCTGTACCGAATATTTGTATTCTGCTGGGATCAGCAGGTCGATCAATATCCTTGACTCTTCTTTTTCGGGAAAGGTATATTTTTGAAATCCGCACCGTGTCGTCACAGTCATTTCTGCCTTCACATCATGATCGTACAGATAGACCGAATAATAACCAGGCGAAGCCTTTTCCGACTCTTTCAAAATCCTTGAATGATAGCCGGCACCTGCACCTTTGTATGCGGCATCGACAGGTTTGTCTTCAAAAACGAGGTCGGTGGTTGCAGGCATCATTCGGAGCCCGGCCATTGTCCAGGCATGGAGATGACTAAATCCTGACACACTGTTGATTGCATATTCATAGCCGCCCATCCAGATATTCCCCTGATTGTCAGGGCCCAGTTGAACCATCCCGAAAGGGGCGGTTGCGTAGGGGCCAAGCATCCAACGCGAATTTGAGGTCCCGATAAAAACATCGACCCAGTCAACAGGTTTACGGATTGACTGTGCCGAGAGTAAATTGCTAAAAATCAAAATCAACCACAGTGGCACCAAAAGTCTTAGTTTCACAATGAATTAATATTAGTTTTCAAGTATAAACGATACTGGTTGATAGGCACTGATCGCTGTTTCAAAGGAGTTATTGTTCACATTCAGGATATTCCCAATTTTCTCACCCCTTAAATTGATGGGCTGTGCCTTTGTAAAGGTGGTTCCTTCCGGCAGGGTGACCGTGCATTTTCCGGCTTCGCCTGCCTGTTCCCAAAGCCTTAAAACAATCCCCTCACCAAAAACATTCCCACCAAACGAACTGACCATTACCCCTTTCTGCGACAATTGAATACCAACCTGTGAAACAGGAAGATTGCCAGCTTTGCCTTCTACAAGGACAGCTTTCAACGGTGACCGGAATTCTTCGGAGGGAGTGATCAGCGAGGATTCATTTTTGTAACCTTTAAAACTCCAAATGAACATTTTTGCAGACCATGAACCTTCGATCCACTCGGTAAAATTTGTACTCCATTGGTTGTTGAAGAGATTGACAAATACACTTGATTTCTGTGGGGAATACTTACCAGTATAGCGCCACAATCCGGGGCTTCCGATACTGATTCCTGGGGCTTCGGGTGTACTCAGGGCATAGCCGTTTTTTTGCGGATCGGCTATTGCTATTCCACTGTTTATCAAATAATAATCAAAATCGGAACCTTTTATTATATCTTTTGATGGATCAATGACTCCTCCCAATCTGCCGACTTTAAATTCAGGATTGGTGACCTTGAAGGGGAAACTAATCCAACCAGCTTCGGGCCACGGATCGGCTTGCTTGCCATCGATAAACCAGTTCAGCTCGATATAGGGCAAGTCCTTGTAAAGTGCAAATGTAAGTGAGTAATTGTGTGGATTTCCCATCTCTTTGGAAAACAGCAAGTTCGCTTTCGCTGAAACAGAATCGGAAGTGAAGGTCACTTTAGCTTTTCCGCCCACCGTTTTTTTGTAAGGTGTCGCATCAAGATTGGGGCGGCCTAATTCGCTCAATCCCCACCAAAGCCTAAGCTTGACATACTGATCGACATAATCGGTCGTATTCTTTTTGCTGAACCTCTCGTACAAATACTGGCCAAAACCATATTCCGATTCCTGGTTGACCATCTCGTTGCCTGAACTTTTATCGGTAATTGAACTGATTGCCCCTTTCAATGGGTCAATCTTAATCTTAAAGAATTCATTTTCAAGAAGATTGTTTTTCAAATCGGCAATAGGTTTGTTTACGGGGTTGGGAACGTTTCCTGTAAAGGGGATAAAGGTTGAATAACCTGAGGATGGGATGTTTTTGGCGATAAATTTCAGTACGTTGCCCTGATTGTGAACCGGTATGACCTCGCCGGTCCGGAGATCTTTAAGTGCCTTTATATCCGATTGATGCAGAATCGTAACTGCGCCTGAACGAATCCATGGAAGCGGGTTGTAAACCACAATGCGCTGACCATCCACTTTTACCAAGGATGCAATCCTTCTCATTTCACGTTCATAAGCGGGATCGATCACTTTCTCAGCCTGGTAAACACGGTCTGCTTTTTCTTTCCACGAGGCTTCAAGATCCTTGAACGTTCCGGCTGCGCGTTCCTCCGTGAATTTATCGCCATAAACCCAGTCACCTGAAGTGCCATGGCTCATCGCCATTCCAAAGGTATGCTCATCCCACAACAAGACCCCTTCGCTTGCAGTTTTGACATAGGGAGCGACATTTACTTTTTTGTTGGACCATAAGTTAGAAAGTGTGTTCAACAATTCGAGGGAATAAATCTCTTTTTGCAACTGTCTGGCACTCTTCATTTCGCGTGGCATCGACAAATAACCGTGGATCCAGGTATCGGGCATATCGCCCCTTATAACGGGAAGTTCGGGATTTTCTTTCATGATGGCATCGTAGAAATCGGAGATCCTGCCAATCCGGATCGTTGCATTCGGTGCCAGTTCACGCGCTTTTTTCAAAGTCAGTTCTACCTCTTCGGGTGCCGGAGGACCTTGATTGTCGTTTGTATGGACTATCGCAAGCCAGGTTTTGAACTTCCAATCCTTATCGGGAACAAGGCTTGTTCCATAGCTTTTGCCCCAATACATCGTCATGAGTTTTGAACCGTCAGGTCCCTGCCACCAAAAGATCAGCGGGACATCGGGAGAGCTGGAGACGGCATTGCAACCGATGTGCAGGATCTTGATCCCTGCATTGGTCAACAAAGTTGGAAGAAACCACGAATGGCTCGGCACATCGGTGAGCTTTGCATCGCGTGGCAATGGAAGGTTGTATTTTTTGGAAAGGTCGGCAGCCCATGTGAGAGAGCGGACCAACAATTCAGGATCGGCTGCTTCGGTTTCAAAGGTCACGGGCAATCCATGATAGACAAACCAACCTTCACGGATTGCAGCTTCGACTTTGGGTTTCATTTCGGGTGTGCACCGTTGAAGGACTTGCGTCAATGGCCAGGCGGGAATCGTCCAGACAAACTGTTTTTCGCGGGGCATACTGCGGCTCCGCTCCAGGGTGGCAAGGGCTTCTTCCATCATTTTCGTGGAATATTTGTCCATCACCGATTCGGATTTGTCTGTATAACCGTTGTCAAAATGAGTCTTAAAGACAATGATGATCTCCTTCACATTGGGGTTGGGCTGTTCAACATCCTGAGCATCAACATTCCTTACCGGAAGGAGACCCAGAATGGTCAGACAAATGATCAAACCACTTTTTAAAACTGATTTTTTCATGTGATCAAATATATTGATTGTGTTTCTCCTTACCAGAATATCACTTCACAGTCGCTTCCGTTTGGAACGATATGGTCATAAAGAATAGTATTTCCAACGAGTACCTGAACCCTGATTTTATTTGCAACCCTTCCCACTTCAATATCAAAAAGACGATTAAACCCATGAATATTTCTCAGTTTCATCACCATCCAATTATCAGGCAATTGAGGGGTTAACGTAAATTCCCTTAATCCTGTCGGACGGATCCCGAAAAGCCCTTCAGTAAAGACACGACAATAAAGGCCGCTTTCGGCGGAAAGGTGGCGTTGGTTCCCCTCAGGGAAAGCCTCAACAGGGTAGGGGACATGTTCGCCCAACAACCTACGCTCGGAGTAATACTTTAGAAATTCCAATCCACGTTTAGTGTCGCCTGCTGCAAGTGCACCCCTGAGTCCGTATAGTGTAGCCCGGTCCCAGAAGGTAGAATCACCTGATTGTGTCGCAAGCCCGTCGTTTGTCCACAATCCTTTGGAAAACAGAGCATTGAGAGTCCCTTCTTTTCGATCAAAGATGCCGACAGTCAATGGGATGCATATCCAGGCACGCAACTTGTCATTGCCTTCATAATATTCGTATGTATCGTAACCCATCACTTTGGCCCCAAAATATCGTTCAATATTTTTCTTGAGACCTGCCGCCTGACTCATATAGGCGAATACCTGATTGTTGTTTTTTGCCAATGCTTTTCCAAGAAAATGTGCAGAAATCAATGCATCATAGTACAACGAGGAGGTACATAGGTTTGCTGTCCCTGATGGAAAGCGGCCTTCAAGCTCGTCCGACTTGGAAGAAACAACTCCCTTTTTGTTGAGGTTGCGTTTGTTGTATTCAAGGCACCATTCGATCAATTTCCATAATTCTTCCCCTTTTGCCTTGTCACCCAATGAAAGGGCAAAACGGGCTGCACCATAAGCAATCATTGCTGCATCGCCACGGTCGCCGGCACCGTTCCAGATATCCGTTGCTTCGGCAATGATCGATGAAGGGATTGGCTTGTACTCCTTGTTTATATATTTTGCAAAAAGGCGGTAAGCATTCATACCCGATTCAATGCCGTAATTGTATCCAAGATAAGGAAAAAATGGGTTTACATATTCGGCCTGGTCGTTTGCCCATATGGCGGCGTAATAGCTTAATCCACCAGGTCCATGCATGGGCCCGTTTTTGGTTTGGTAGATACTTTCGGATGCCCTGATCTTGGCAAAAGCAAACGCCCTGTTCAGCACTTCGTCAGGGGTTTCGAGGATCAAATTGTCACCCAAATCTTTTAGGAGCGCAACCCGTTTGGAAAGCTCGTTATCAACGCCAACCGAAGAAAAATTCTGGCTTCCCTTTTCACCCGTAATCATCATAGAAAAGACCTTCGTCTCGCCAGGTTTTAGTTGAAAGGTTCCAGCATCCGGCGTAAGCATAGACAGTTTGTAACTTCCTTCTGTTCCCTCTTCCGGTAACGTTGTAATGACCTTTTTTGCATCTGGTATGTCCAATTTGACAGTCGTTGTGCCTTTGTTCTTCAATTCATATTTTTCAAGGTAAACCGGCAGGTCCCTTGAAGGGAAAAGAGTCCTTGTCAATTCCATATTAGAGCCGAGTGTACTTTTTACAGTAATTTTCCCATCGAGCAAAATTTGTTTAACCTGCTCATTTTGAACAACTTTATCGTCAATTGAGATTGTACTCACAACATCAGTTGTAAAAGTCTTTTTGAGGCTGGCATGGGTGTTATTGGGAATGGTGCGCAACATGGGCCATACGATGTCGCGGCTGATCCAGAACGACTTATCGGCGTTAACACCATAGCGGATGACCGCTGAAATGTATTTTCCGCTCATTTCGATGTTATCGCGGTGGGGCAAATTATCGCCGATTTCCCATTTGATGGCGCCTTCTTTGGTGATGGCCCAACGGTTTGAAGTTTGTTGGGAGAAACCGACTAATGCTGATAGTAAGAAAAAGAAAAAAATTAAGGTTTTCATTGTTAAATATTTTGGTTTTTTATGTCCCGCAAAGTACGCGAAGTTACGCAAAGATTTTTTTTATGTCTCGCAAAGTACGCAAAGTTACGCAAAGATTTTTTTTGTGTCTCGCAAAGAACGTAAACTTACGCAAAGGCTTTTTTTATGTCTCGCAAAGTACGCAAAGTTACGCAAAGGCTTTTTTTATGTCTCGCAAAGTACGCAAAGTTACGCAAAGGCTTTTTTTATGTCTCGCAAAGTACGCAAAG
>CAIYPA010000561.1 GCA_903927965.1 uncultured Bacteroidia bacterium
GGCAGTCAAGGAGGAACTGGAATACCGGAAAACAGTGAGGATATGCCGGGAAAATCCTTGAATGAGGGGACCGATACCCGGAGCGGTACACAACCTTTGCATGGAATTTGGAACAAAAACTGTCAGCAGGACATGCCGGAAAATTTGGGAAGGGGAATTTGCGGGGGCAGCAGCCATTAATCAACCAAAACGCGAAGGACTTTTTTTTGCCACAAAAGAGGGATGGGGCAATGTCGCCAGGCAGCAATAGAAACCCGACAGGGCGCAACATAACCAAGTAAACACGAAGTGGGGGTTGCCAAAAAGAGCAGGACGGTTCCGGGCTGTCCCAAATTGGCACAAAAAAAACGTTGCCGAAGCAGGAGGATGCCCATTAAGGCGAAAGGCCATTGATCGGGGCTTCGGAAAAAAGGGGAGCAATGTTGGGATTTGTGGGGTTATCGACCAAAAAAGGGGGAACCCCTTTTCTTTTTTTCAACAGGCATACGGGTTTCCGGTGCCTGCATAGACCTCTTCGTCTGCTACCGAAGATAGGAACTTGCGGTAAGGTGCATCGCCACATGTGGGACAAAACACCTCACGCGACGATGGCCAATAATAAACCGAAGTCCCCTTCTGGATCTTCGTTTTGCATTTGGAGCAAGTGGACGAGAACTTGGCTGTGATCAGCCGTGGATCATTCGAATAATGTGACATGGAAAATTACCGCTGCCTTGCGGGTTTGTTTTGGCACCTGGCACGCCTGTTTGTTTTAATTACTAAGTTTTCAACCGAATCGACAATGAACCCTTTGTCGCGGTGGTGGACAATGGTGGGAATTTCCATAAATCCCATGTTGACGTAGGTAAAAAGGATATTGCCCCAATAACCGTTCTGCCATTCGCCCTCCACCAATTCGACACCAAACCCAAAGAGGATCTGGTCGAAAGCGCACATCTTTTGTTCATCGAGCCTCGGTGGGTTGAAGCACTTTGAGAGCCAATGCCTTACGTGCGAGAATTCTTTGGGGTCAAGTTTGTTCGAAAGGATCTTTCTGATATTGGATTCCTGCTGTGGATTAAGGTCGAGAATTTTTAAGTCCATAAAAAAATGCCCCTGCCCTGGGGACTTGCTGTGGCTACTGGCACGCCGTTAAAAAAAAATCTGTTACTCTACCGATGTGATCACAAGGCGGCCATTCTCAACAGCCACTTTGATCATTTTCGATGGTTCGAAGCCGGCTTCCTGTAACCAGTTGCCGCATAGGGTCAACTTTGGGACTTTCTTGGGTACCCGGTCATACTTCCCTTGCCGGTACTGTGGCTGAAGCTTGATGATGCGTGGTTCCATATCGTTAGTCCTCCGATGGTTTCATGATGAATATTGCGGGCGACGGATCGTCAATATCCTGCGCGGTGATCACTGCCTTCAACTTTACCAACCGGTTCAGACGAGCGTCCCCGTGCCGGTATTCGTTGGCTTCCCAGTCGCCATCATCGTTCAACCGGCAGACAAACTTGAACGAAATGGTTGCGGTTTCACATTTTTTGGCGGCATGCATGAACATCCAGAGGATATCCCAAAGTCGGCCATTTAAATCCTGCTCGTTACCCAACCCCTCCGGGACTTCGACATATTTTGACCAAGCTGCCTGGGTGAGGTACACCGGGTAAATTATGCCACATTCCTTCGACTGCCCATCGGCAACCCGGACCAAAGAACCGTCCTGTACGGCTTCTTTTGTGGTGTAGGTCGAAATGATCTTACAATTTTCCATTTGATTTCACCGCTGCCCTGCGGGTTTGTTTTGGCTTCTGGCTCGCCTATTAATTTGAACCAGTAGAGATTGAGCCGGGCGGATCAGGTCAAGGGTGAATGTCAGATTTTTAACCTTACCCTTCGGCTTCGCTCAGGGACCGGTTAAAAATCTGAACTCACACGAAGTGCCGGAGTGTGCTGCATATGGATTGAAAGCGGCAGCACACGCAAGCCCTTTACCGTTCCGCATCGGCGATCAATAACTTTGGTGAAAATTGTAGGAGAGAGAATCTCCTCAGAGATTGATAAGTTCTGAAGGTTGTTTTTCTTATGACGGATTCTGGGGTTCAAAGGTAAATTTCTATAACAATGTAATATCCTAAACGACAATTGTTTAGTAAAATTGCTTCTCAACCTGGCTTTTAACGTACAGTTGATGGAAGGTATCCAGTGAGTTGAACCGAAGCAGGTAGTCGATCTGAACGATGGTAAGCCGTGCCATGTCAAAGTATCTTTCGATGTCGGGATACCTGGCCTTCAGCATTTTCAGTTTAAGTTTGGAAGCTTCGAAAAGCAGGGTCTTGCTGCTTCCCAAGGTATATGCCGAAACAACATTTCCACCGTTCGACTCGATGTAGGTCTTGAGACCTTTCAATGTCGCGCCTGTGGTAAAGACATCATCGACGAGGATATATTTTCCGGCAGGTACATCACCGGAGTATTCCGGATCGAAGTACATCCTGTCGATCATCGAATCTCCCGGACGGTTGTTCATCAGAAAAATTGAGCCACAAAGTTCTGAATTGGAATTTTCGACGATCCTTGTGGCCAGTGCCAATGGGATCTTGTTGCCTGTTGGTTTTTGCACCGGACAAACAAAACCTGTTAATTGCATGAAGGCATCAAAATCCCTGACCAGTTCATCGATCAGCAAAAAGGCAGACTCAAGGCTGCCACTGTTGGCGGCTTTGTAATGTTTGTTCCGGAGCATTGTGTTTGTGTTCGACAACCGGTGGATAAGGTTAATTTTCATGGGGTACACCGCTGCCCTGCGGTTTTGTATTGGCTTCTGGCCCGCCGTTATGATCAAATTTCGGGCGGACACCGTTGAGCCGGGCGGATTGGGTCAAGGGTGGATGTCACTTTTCGCCCCTTTTCACTTCGGCTTCGCTCAGTGAACGGGGCGAAAAGTGAACCCACACGAAGTGACGGCGGGTGCTGCAGCCATTGTTTCGATCAGTGGCACCCAAAGTCCCTTGACGTTTCCGACCTGGCGATCAATAACTTTGCGCGGAATTTGGGCATGACAGGATCTCTAACGATATCTGTTATGTGAACCTGATGATCCTCAATTGCTTTCCCAGACTATTGGCTTTGTCGATCATGTGCAGGGTGCCAGGCGATTTCCCGTCCCAAAAAGCGATTACATGGGTGCAGGCTTTTAATATTGTCAGATTTCTTTTCATGCCGGCACTTTTCCCATGCAGGTCCCAATCGGCTTTGTACACCTCGACGGGAAAGTTCTTCTCCGCAGCATATTTTTCGGCGAGCCTGTCGGTACCCCTTGCACCTCCCGAAACGATCTCAACAGATTTTGAATTGGACAGTATGGAATCACATTTTACCTTCAACAGTTCATAATCGGTAAAGCTCCTTGATCCTATAATTGCAACTTTCATAATGGTTTACCACTGCCCTGTGGGTTTCTATTGGCTCCTGGCCCGCCGTTAATTTCCGTCAAGCAAGGTTGAGCCGGGCGGATTAGGTCAAGGGTGAATGTCAGAAAATAACCCCCTTCGACTTCGCTCAGGGACCGGTTATTTTCTGAACAAACACGAAGTGCCTGCCCTTTACTGTTCCGCATGGCGATCAATAACTTTGACGGCAATTAGCTGGGGGATTTTTTCTCCAGATCCTTCCATTTTCCGGATGTGGCTTTCTGTTCCTTATCTTGCGACATAAAAAAAAGCCCACTTTCGGGGCTTTTCCTGATCAACAAGTTGCAGGTTCCTTGTCGATATTGATAAGTTCCCAGGAGGCATATTCTTCATTTTCTTCTTCCCATGCTTTAAGGCTGGCAGAATCCGTATTTGGGGCCAATCTGAACTGGAAATTTGTTGAAGGGTTTTCTACACTGTAATTTGCGGAAGTTTCATTAGCTGTTTTCATGGCACAAAAATTTTAGTTAAAAATTATATGCAGGTTACAAGTGCGTCGCGGAGGGGAAGTCAAGGAGGAACTGGAATACCGGAAAGCAGTGAGGATATGCCGGGAAAATCCTTGAATGAGGGGACCGTTACCCGGAACGATACACAACCTTTGCAGAGAATTTCAACGGAATTTTGCCTTGGGAATAGCAAACGGATGCCCAATTACAGAGAAAACCTAAAAACTGGTTTCATATATTGGCGCCTAAATTCTGCCGGCCAAACCATAAGGAAGAAAAATGATCTGCCGCCGGACTTAAACAATTGTCAAACCTGCTGCCTATCGGGAAAAGACCGAAGGGGCCAAACCAATTGGGAGCTGCATTTTATTTGGGGTTAACTAAAAGTGGCTTTGGCCATCTTTTGATATAACGTCGCCTATCCAAGAGTAATCCTGGGGGACGTTGGTACTTTCTTCCTGTGTTCCTGTTTGTGGATCCTAAGGAGGTTGGGTGGGGTGCCAATGTTGCGACCATAAAAAAAGCCCCTGTTGTGGGGCCTTTCTTGCTTTGCAGGCAACTTTTACATTGTGCTTTTGGCTTTTTCTTTTTGGGAGGGTTTGCCGGTTCGTGCGGCAGGTGCTTTGTCCTTGCCCTTTTTTGGGGCTTCGTCTTCGGCTTCCTCCTCTGTTTGCACATAAACGGTATAGTCGCGTCCAAAATTGTCGGGTTTTTTCATTTTTGCAACCTCGAAGGTGACATACTCCTCTACTCCATCTTTGTAACAGTAGGCAAAATTTTGAAGGTCCTCCAGTTTGCAGGTAATTTTAACGATGTCCAGGGTGGCAACTTTCTTACCTTTTCCAATGTAATTTTTTTTGTACGTTTTCATGACAGTAAATTTTAGTTTAAAAATTATATGCAGGTTACAAGTGTGTCGTGGAGGGGCAGTCAAGGAGGAATTGGAATACCGGAACGCAGTGAGGATATGCCGAGAAAATCCTTGAATGAGGGGACCGATACCAGGAACGATACACAACCTTTGCGTAGAATTTAACAACAAAATTCTGTCGCCAAAAACAAATCAAAAACAACCATTGGCTAAAGGTAATTTGCCAAATTGGTACACCGGAATACCAAAAACGTGGGGAACGCAAATTGCCACATTTACAGATGGTGCCGGGAGGGTGTTGCCAGGTTCAAAAAATACGCCCTTTTCAATTCTGGCATACCAATATTTATGCGACCACAAACGGGGATGCCAAGCCACAAAGCAATGCTCAAAGCCATGCCAAAAAAAACCAAGCCACTTGCCCCAAAACAGCCAAAGGCACAAATGTTGCCGCAAAAGCGGGACGGACAACAACGGGGCAGCTGTATCCAGGAGCAAGTGTTTCATTGGGGAACGAGCAAAAAAGGGGTTTTTCTCCCCTTTTTTTGTTGTCATTTCATTTTTGAGGCTCTCCTGGCAACCGGGAACCGTTTTATATTTTCGTAACGGTCGGTTATCTTGGCCAGGTTGTTGTAACGGTCGGAATTGAAATTGTTCAGCAGCCATATCGTTTCGGCCACAAGGGCAATGTTCATCGCGTAGTTATCGATGGTCTTGTAATAAGTACTGTCCCGGACTTTTGTGGTAAAGGTATAGTCGTTCATCTTCCGGATCAGGCCGATGCGAAGGGACTCGAACCTCCTTTGGGATTGGGACATACTATCGAGGAACTGGTGTTCTGTCATTGGTTTTTGCCGCTGCGCTGCGGACTTGTTGTGGCACCTGGCACGCCGGGTTTGGTTTTGTTGTCCAGTATCTTGTCCCACAACCGGTTCATCTTTTGCTTTTCTGTCCTGGATGCCTTGAAACCAAAAAAGGCCTTGCCAAACAGCGACCAGCCACAAATGGCCAATTCATAAATTTCATCGTTTGTCTTTCCGTGGAGTTTTAAAGCGGTAATTTTCTTGTTGTTCATTTTGAATGCCGCTGCCCTGCGGACTTGTTGTGGCACCTGGCACGCCGGATTTGGTTTTGTTGTTTAAAGTTGGCCGTCGTCCGCCATCGAGTGGAAACCGTCGGTTGTGAGGATGATGTGGTCCACCAAGGCGATGTTCAGGATCTTTCCGGCATCTTTGACCTCACGGGTTATTTTCTTATCTGTTTCACTTGGCTCAAGATTCCCAGATGGATGGTTGTGGGCAATTATTATTGCGCTGGCATTTGCTTTGAGCGCAACCTGATAGATGACCCTCAGGTCGATAATTGTGCCTGTGATGCCGCCTTTGGATACCTGGTGGTAACCGAGGATCTGGTTTTGTCGGTTGAGCATTATCATGTACATAAATTCGATGTGGTCGTAAGACGGCCAAAATTCTCGTAACGCACTGGCAACGGACTGCGATCCAACAACCTTGAACCGGTCAACGGATTTTACAGGGTTCGAATAGGTAATCTGGACTTCTGCAAGGAATTCTGGAATCATGGTTTTTCACCGCTGCCCTGCGGGTTTGTGTTGGCATCTGGCTCGCCGTTAAACTTAAATTTCGGGCAAACCAGAATTGAGCCGGGCGGATCAGGTCAAGGGAGAATGTCAGTTTTCGCCCCTTTTCACTTCGGCTCCGCTCAGTGAACGGGGCTAAAAGTGAACAAACACGAAGTGCCGGGAAGGGGCAATATTGTTGGGGATTTGGTGATGTGAGCCTGGACGGCCCTTTACCGTTCCGCCCCGGCGATCAATAACTTTGCGCGGAATTTGAGTGTAATAGTTTACTTCTCAGACCAGGAATAACACAAGAAATACTTCCGATGGGTAATGGGTGCGTTTATCTTATCCTTAAGCAATATAAAATCAAAAGAATTCTGAAAATAATTTAAATAAGTTAGGTAAATTTACCTAATATTGTTTTTAAATACAAATTATTGCCTATATTTGCAAGGTAAATTTACTTAATATTTCAATTTAAAATGAGCGATAAAATTTTTAATGTATTTCTTCAATCACTCATTAAGCCCATAAATGAGACAGATAGTAATATCGAAGAGGTATCACTAAAGATACTTTTCGAGAAACGAATGAAAGAGCTTGGTTTGTCTCAAAACCAAGTTGAAAAATTGCTTAATATTGAAAAAAAATCACTAAATGGTATTTTAGACAGAACAGCAAAAAGGGTTGACGTAGTCAATATTTTGAAACTTGGCAATTTTCTTAATCTACCACCAGAGAAATTTTTGGATATTTATATTCTTGAAATGCCTTCCGAATCAATTGGAGATTTGGAACAGGCTCGAAAGTCAAATTTTATCATTAGTCGATTCGATCTGAGCGGACTTCACAAAGCAAAATTTCTTAACTCAAAGAGTGATTTGGATTATATTGTACATCGAATTAATAAATTTTTCGGTATTAACAATATATTTGAATACGATCAGAATAATATATTTTCTGCATTTAGTCGTACAAAAAAAGGATCAAGTAATTTAATGCGTGATTTTTGGGTCAAATCTGCATATGTTCAATTTGTTGGTATCAAGAATCTTAATCCTTACGATCGGAATGCCTTAGTTGAATTGATGCCAAAGATTCGACCATATACTATGAACGTAGAAAGGGGATTACTTACTGTTGCACAGGCATTGTATTGTGTTGGCCTTACTGTTATTTTTCAACCAAATTTGCCAAATGTTCAAGTAAGAGGTGCTACTTTTTTAGTAGATGAAAAACCTTGTATTGTATTAACTGATTTTAATAAGAGTTATCCAACAATATGGTTCGCATTAATGCACGAAATACACCATGTATTGTATGATATGGATACAATAAAAAGTTATTCCTACCACATAACTGGTGAGCCAGACTTAATATTGATAAATGAAGATAAAGCCAACGATTTTGCACGAGAATATTTATTTTCAGCAGAACGCAGTAAATATATTTCATCTTTTATTAATAATGAACTGATTGTTAAGGAGTACGCTAAGCAATCTCAAGTTCATCCAAGTTTTATCTATAACTTTTACAATTTCGACAAGTATCTTCAAGGCGATAATTATGCTTGGAGTATGTACAAATCATATTTTCCCGATATTAAATTGGCAATCAGCCGTCTAAATACGAACCCATGGGATAAGGAAAAAATTGAAGAGAGTATTATGCATTTAAAAGAAACTGTGTTTAATTTCATTTAATTAATAGAATATGAAAAAAGTTATTTCGGATGAGAATGTCAAAAAAGTAAGACTGGAAGAGGAAGAAAAGCTGCTAATTCTTGCAAAAGCAGACGATGTCAAAGGTGAGCAGCTTGTAATCACAGCTACTGGAATTAAAACGGAGAATGAATTAAAGCAGTTTGCGTTAGGGGCAGTTGACAATCCGGACAGGAAATTCGAACTTTACTATAAGGGTATTATGAAATTACTTCGAAAATTCCTGCCAACCGGCAAACCGAATCGTAAAGCCAGGGCATTCATTTATGAGGAAAAAAATACATTTCTAACACGGGGTAAAAGAATCGGCGTTAATGGTATTCGTGGAGGTGATAGTCGGATGGCGTATATAAGTGATATTCAAGAACTCCTTGATGTCATTACCGAATGGATCGTTTCACATGGCACAATGGTTGAATTGTATAATTCAATCCGTGAACTTAATGTATCAAAAGGATATGGAACGGGTAAAGAGTAGGGAGGAATCCAATAAAAACGGTTTGGCTTCCACTTATGATGTACTCTTTTTTCTTTTTATAAAAATCGAATTTGCACTAATTCTTTGAATGGTTGATTATCTTTCTCAGATGCAATTAATTTAAAATATTCATGAGTTTTCCACAATCTTTATCTCCTCTTCCGTTAAGCGGTAAAGCTGGTAAACGAGTTGGTCGATTTTGGATTCAAGGGAGCTAGTATCAACATATGAATCTTGCTTTTTTGAGTTTAGAATACTACTAACAGAATTAACTAACTCATCTGTAATATTATGAGATACTATGTTTATTGGAATTTGAGATAAACTGAATATTGTTACTTGAGGGAAGGTTGATTTAAAATCGGAAAACATTATTTGCCAAAAATACTTTATCAATTTGGAATTTATTATTGCAAGAAGGTATTTTAAAAAGTTTTTATCAGGATTAATAACTGTGAAAATATTTCCTGTAACGGCAAATGGATCTTCTATTAAAGTTGCAATGGGTCGTGTTCCAATTTGACGAATGCATATCTTAAAAGGAGATAAATGCACATCTTTATCCCAACATCCACCAGAAGTACTTGGTCTTTTAAATAGCACATACTCAGTGGGTAAATTATGAGAGTACCTCAATATATCTGAACCTGATAAAATTTTTATATGCATCTCTGTATCTTTTGTTTTAGAAAAATACATATGCTTATCCCCTGTAATTAATCCTCTATTAATGGCACAAAACTCACTCAATTTATCATATTTTGTTATCTTCTGAATTACTGAGATATTATTATTGTTGATTAAGAGATTCCAAATATTGTTGGCAACAGAACTAAAATATTTTTGACTAAGGTGGTTATAATGATGATTACCACTAATAGTTTTTTCAAAATGTGTAGTTGTTTCAACCAAATTGTCATGTACCCCATTTGTGTTTTTTTGAAATAGATAGATAGCTGTATGAACATCTGCATCATCAAAAACCTTTTCAGTTGATACAATAATTTTTAAAATTCGATTGTTTTTATCAATATAAGTTCGCAAATTTTCTGCAAAAACATTATTTAAAAGAGTACTGGGGGCAATGAATGACAAATAGGAATCCTCCTTGCCTAATAAGCCACCCAATTGAAAAAATAGATGAAACAAATCAATTTTAAAATCTGCAAATGGAAATTTATTTTTCATCAGTGAAATTTCTTGAACTGATGTATTATTAGGTTGAATCATCTTATAAGGTGGATTCCCAATTATTACATCAAAACCAATGAATTCGCCATCATCATTCAATACCTCAGGAAATTCAAACCTCCACTCAAAAGCGTTTTCATATATTTTACTGCTCCGGATCTCTTCGAGTTCAGTTTCAAGTTGGCTCATTGTATCAGTGAGTTCCTTGACTTGTTTGTTCCAGATTGTTTTCTCATTTTTGGTCTTTTCAAACAGGCTGGTTTGGGTCGTTAGGGCAAAAAGTTCGCCTTTTACTTTATTGAGTTTTAAGAGCCTTTTATCGTTGGCTGCAATTTCACTTTCAAAGTCGTTTTTTATTCCGTTGATCATCCGTTCCATAGCCCTTTTCTCCTCCTTAGGATGTGATATGAAATAATGTGTACATTTGTGCAAAATTCAATGTATGCA
>CAIYPA010000562.1 GCA_903927965.1 uncultured Bacteroidia bacterium
GTTATGTAGGGTGGGGAAAAGGTATTTTTTTGTTCCATCGATACTTTCCTGGACTCTCGAAGGCTCAGTCAGGCCAAATTCAAATTTTTCATTGAGAAGTTCACGCGTTTTTTTGGATAGGTTGCTCATCGCATCAATCGAGTTGATCTCTTTTTTGTAAAGCCATTCTGCCAATTGACGTCCGGTATATTTTGGTAACGCTAGTGACTGGCAAATATCCTTCAACTCGTTCAAATCTTTACCAAAAAGTTGATCCTTCATTATTGTTTGTTTTAAAAATATGGAAAACCACCTTAAGTTGTCGGACGAATGGGTTAAAAATAAATTTCCGAAAAAATATTATTGTAGGATATTCCTTTGGAAATCAGCAGATCACGTACATCCACAACCAAGAGCGATTTGCCGCAAAGGTAGTATTTAAAATCTTTGGGGAACTGATTCATTTCTAAAAGGTATTGGGTTACACGTCCATGATACACTTCTGGTGATTGTTCGCCGGAACAACATCTAATGTAGTTTGAGCCAACAGTATGTTTTAATTCATCTTCAAAATAGAATTGATCAAGGTGGCGGGCCCCATGTATTAATATTTTATCCCCTGATAATCCTGACTTCAGCATACTATAAAACGGTGCAATCCCTGTCCCTGTGGCAATCCAGTATGCAGATCCCCCATCATCGTGAAAACTACCATAGGGATTGGAAACCAGCAATTCAGTACCCTCAACGGCAGTAGCCATCCTTGGGGTAAGGTATCCGTCCTCTTTGATGTTGAAAAGTACGCTCATGGTTTCATTTCGGTTCCCACTACAAAGACTGTAGATTCGTGGTGGCTGCACCTTGTTAATGGCTAATTTAACGACCTGACCCGGAACAAAATCACAGAATCTCTTCCATGAAATTAGGAATACTCCCGGAGAAATTTCATGATTATTGGTTACTTTGACCCATTTAAGGGGACGATCCCGTTTTGCATATTCTTCGGCACGTTCCAATCTTTAAAATTTTTAATGTAATGATATTCAACAAAATAGCTTATGAAGATCTAATTTAGCTTTTTTAAAATGATCGCCAGGCCATTTTTGTTTTTAAGGTCGAAACTTAATTGGCTGCCGACTGAAACAATTTGTTTTGAAATCCGCACTTTTGTAGGACTTTCAATGGTTGTATCGTCACTATAGATAGTAGCCTCAAACTTGTACCTTTTGTCAAGGAAGTTTAGGTTCAACGTTACTTTTCGGGGTTGGTCGGTCAACGAACCGATGAACCAATTGTCCCCACTCTTTCTGGCAATTGTCCCATATTCACTTATTTTACCTTCCAAAATTTTTGTATCGTCCCAAACTGTTGGCAATGCATCATAAAAAGAGAGTTCAGGCAGTTCAACAATTACTGAGGGTGCATTTGACCCTACAACCCCTTTTTTTCGTGGCGAATCTTCTGTCCTGTCGTACCAAAAGATAAACTGCCATGGGCTGTAAATACAAATCGTTTTGGCCATCTGGGAGACATGTGATCCCATCTTTTCATCGACCCGTGGTGCAAAATAACAATTGGTGTGATCGCCTGCCCCAGCAAGCATACGTGTAAACATTGTAATTAAAACATGCTGGTTATCGGGACTTTCCTCGTCTCCTCTAATACCTTCCTGAGTTAGAAGGTTCGGCCAGGTCCGCGAATAACCAGTGGGGCGGTATTCATCATGGATATCCATCATAAGCCGGTGTTCGCCTGTTTTTCGTATTGCCTCATGAAGCCATGCCGTATAGTTTTGTGCCCCAACATTTACAAACCCAAATTTCATCCCCTTCACCCCCCATGATTGATAAAGTGGTAGAATTGTATCCAACTGACGAGACAAGGCCCGCTGGTTTACATAAAGGATAATGCCGATTCCTTTTTCTTTCCCATAATTGATCACCTCCTGAAGTTCAAGCGGTCCTGGCGAACGGGCCGGATCTACTGAAACTGCCTTTGCATCCGAAGCATTGTTGTATTCAAGTCCGTACCATCCGGCATCAAATTCGACATACGAAATATTGTGGCGTGCTGCAAAATCGATACAGGCTTTGCCTCCCATAGTCGTAAGCGTAACCTCGCGGATGACCTTACCTGGTTTGATCCATGAAGGATCCTTAATGGCTGACGCCTCATTCAGGTTGAGTATGAAATAATTCTGTTCGAGCATCTTAGCCGGAGAGGTGGCAATCAGAACATATCGCCAGGGTGTGGAAAAAGAAGAAGAATATTGTGCCTTTCCATCCAACTTTGACAATATCAGCAATGAATCTTTTTCTGAACGATCGAATTTCATCCTCGAATAATCTGTCAAAGCCGCTTCTCCGAGGGCGATGTATAATTTGTCCGACACTTCTATAACATAGGGGCGTTCGCACCCTTTCCCAGTTTTATTGATCGAACCTTTGATGTATTTGGCCTGTGCCATCGGGGCGATCCAGGAAGGGTAATCTTTTTTAAATTGAAAACCGGTCAGTTCACCTGTCACTGTAACCGGATGGTCGGCCTGAATATTGTAACGGAATGCAATCCCTTCATTGTATGCCCTTACAAGGATCGAGAAGTTTCTTCCCGGAGATTTTACCTCTTTCAGGTTAATCGTCGTTTCGTTGTAACGGTTGGGATATTGATTTTTTTCGCCATAGACCGGCACCCAAGGTTCATTGACCTCCTTTTGCTGGACCGAAAGGATTTCCAGTTTGCTTTGGATGGGAGCCTCATTTTCAAACGTCAACCCCAAAGGAGAATCGGCTATAATTGTATTACCCTGATTAATAATTGAATATGAAATAGTATTCTCCTGTTTGGGATTGAGTTTGACAATCATACTATTCTTTTGATCGGGGCTTTTTGTCTTTACCTCAATGGCCTGACAAGGGAAAAAATGGAAATACAGTACCGTAAAAATTGGGAAGAAAATTCTCATCACAAAATATATTCAGGTAAAACTTTATTTAATAGTCGATTAGCTTCCAGCTACAATAATCAATCCAAGTCCGGCAACAAAAAGCACAAACATCAATGTAAGCAGAAGGTTGACTATTTTGGACGAGTTTTTGAACTCTTTCCAGATAAATACCCCCCAAAGTGCCGCGATCAGGGTTGCCCCTTGCCCAAGTCCGTATGATATGGCAAATCCTGCCTTACCGGCTGCGATAATGCTCAACGACATACCAATGCACCAGATCATTCCACCCAAAATTCCGGTAAGGTGTTCTTTAAACGCACCTTTAAAATACTGATCATACGATACAGGAACCCCTTCAAATGGACGTTTCATTAAAATGGTGTTAAACAGAAAGTTACTGAGCAGTATCCCAATAGAAAAAATCAATACAGCAGAATAAGGTGTTAGGAGGCCAGCTTCAGGCTGTTCAAAATTTGTGGCCATCGAACCAGCTACGAAACGGTAAAAAAGGGCCATTAGAATGCCGCCAACGATTGAAAGGACAATTCCTTTTGTTGGAACTTTCTGTGACTGTGCAGCTTTTTTCCTGTAAGCGATTGCATCCAGGATAATTGCAACAGTAATTAATGCAACCCCTAAAAACAACAGCATTGCATTTCCCTGTGGTTTGGCAATGTAATTTACGATTACGCCAAGTACCAATGCGATCCCGATTCCCACCGGAAATGCAACCGACATACCCGCAATCGCAATAGCTGCGGCAACAAGGATGTTGGCCAAATTAAAAATGATGCCCCCTATCAAGGCCCCCGATAGGCTCGACAAATCGGCTTGACGAAGATTTTCAATAAAATTCATCCCTTTTTCACCAGTACTTCCCAATGTAAATCCAAGAATCAAAGAAAAAAGTAAGATACCAATCACATAATCCCAATAAAACAACTCGAACCGCCAGTTCCTGGCTGCCAGTTTTTGTGTGTTTGCCCATGAGCCCCAGCAAAGCATTGTAATCACAGTCATGATTACTGCTACAGAATAAGTTTCTACAATGTACATGATGAATTGTTATAAGTTATTGATTAATAGATTTATCGTGAATGATGTATTTCTCAATCAGCTTAGCTATCTCATCTGGTGATTGTTTAAAAACGAGATAAGAATGTCGTCCGTTTTCCTGGTTCTGCCATTTGTTATACCCGGAAGGTTCAGCTATCATAAGTCCTTTAACTTGGGTAAATGCAAAATCAGGTCCTTTTACGGCGGTCAACACTGCGGTTTCATCCCAGCTTTGACGGCCATTCCTGTCTTCTTTAGAGAAGTTCATCGCTATTTTAAATGCCATTTTAGCCGGACTTTTGATATTTGTTTTAATCAAATCCTTACCGGTAAAAATTTTATCGCCGATCTCGAAACCGCTAAGGATGACCTTGGTTGGCCAATTTTCAAAAACATATTTTGATGACACCGAATCTTCCTTCACATTAAATTCGGACCCTTCGGGAAATTTTCCAGACATGGCTACCCATTTCTTTACTTTCTTAACAACCAACTCTTTTCCGGTCAAAGGGGAGATATTGTCGGGTTGCGAAAGCAGCAGGTCATTTAAATTTGTGAGAAATCCTACAGTGACAATCACAACGGAAGTATCTGGTTGGGAAGTCAAAATCTGGCGATAAAGGAGAACCGCATCCTGTGCCTGAGCAGTAGAATCGATCTTATGCGGAAAACTGGTTGCCAAAGAATCTGTCCAGTGCTGGCCACAACCGATATTTACACCATGCGTTTTCGGTGAGCCGATCGGGATCAATGGGCGGCCAAAATAGGTGTTGATCACATCCAACGAAGTAGCTACCAGGGCATACCTGTTGGAAGCCATTGTTGCAAGGATCTCGGCTTTACCGCTATCCGCAAAGGCGTGCAACATGGTCAGCGCACCAACATCGTCATAGTCGGGCCCCATGTCGCTGTCAAAAATAATTTTTACCGGTTTAATCTCTTTCACTTGTGGTGATTGGCAGGCTGCCAGAAAAAATACGGCAATCGGAATTGCTAAGTATCTGATTGTGAATTTATACATATAATATTATTTTTGAAATGAAAATTTGTAGTTTACATTGGTTTTGTCGGCAGTCTTAAACACAACAGCTTTAGAAATGTAGAAATTGGCAGAGGTAGCTTCAGGACGTTTTTCGCCTTTTACCACGATCTTTACAGTATGTTTTCCAAGGGAAAGGTTTGTAATATGGTACATGTCCATCCCAGTGTGGGTCTGATTGGCAAAATAAAAGTAGGCATCGATGGTCCGCTTAAAGGTTCCATCAACATACACATCTGCTTTGCCTCCGTCTTTGAACCAATTTCCAACAATCGAAACACCGGTTCCTTCAAAATTAAGGACCGCTTCATCACCTTTATTGCCACTAACCATGGCCTGGACATCCTTTGAATTCTTTTTAAAGTTTTCCCATTTTCCCTTAAACTCCCAACCTCCTTTATCAAAAACACTTACATTGTGGTCGAAAACCAATTTAGGAAATGCATCCTCCAAGGCAAAGGGTTGGGAGGCCTGTATCTTAATAATCAATTCTGAATCGGTGGCCTGGCCCCCATTTTCAATGACAAGTCCCCGGGCATATTTTAAGGTTTGCTCAACCGCCTTGTTGTAAGAATAGGAGGTGTTGATAAACAGGGAATCACCAATGGCCTGAACAGCTTCACGGTAGGTTGAGGGCAATCCACTAAGTCCTTTGATCACACCCAATACCGCCATTGCGTTTGAAGGGTTGCAGTCCGAATCCTGTCCGCACCGTGTTGCTATTTCCATTGTTTTTGCAGGATCGCCATCCCCATAGAGTAACCCCATCACAATAAAGGCACCATTAAGTTTTGCATCGATGTTAAAAGGTTCACCAGCACCACAAATATCAACGTTTCCCCATTTAGCCTCCAATTCATTCCATGCTGAATGCCAATCGTTTGGATATTGGTTATGAAGCAGAAGGACATCTTTAATGATTTTTGAATAATCGCTTTCAGTCGGAATGGATAAGAGTGCCTTGTCTATCAGCTTCCTGATATCGCTTTCAAAATAGGCTTCCGAATAAAGTGCCCCAACAAATATTCCCCCATAAACGCCGTCCCCATAATTCATGATATGGCCGATTTTATCTGCAATCTTGTTGGCAGTTTGGGGCATCCCTGGGCACATAAACCCGATATAATCGGCTTCAATCTGAAAATCAATATCATCGGCGTGGATGTTATAATCAGGATGGCCCGACATTGGTGGGAAAATACTGTCGAAATAGTTCTTCCTTCCCTGCACATTGGCATGCCACAATTGATACCCTGCTTTCGCAAACAGTTCCTGGAATTTTTTCGCAGGTGCATCGATTCCATACCGGTCCATTGTCATTAAAAAAGTGAGCTGCACATAAATATCGTCCTGCCAGATGGAACCTTTCACATCCGTAGGGACCCACTTGATGGAATCGTTGAAGGTTTTACCCTGGGCCCTGAATTCGGTAGGAGCCCCATAAGTTACACCGATCATCTTGCCTGCCCATCCGCCTGCAATCTTGTCTTTTAATACTTTTTCAGTTATTGTGCGCGAATCGGCGACCTTTTTTTCCTGGTTTCCAGAACAGGAAATTAAAACCAAGAGGAAAACAGGAATTAAAAGTATCAGAGAGATTTTTTTCATTTTGGTTTGTTTTATAAATTATTGTATTTTAGAATTTTAACTTGTCAAAGTTCATGACGGTAGGGGGCTGATGACTGGGCTCCCATCCTTGTAACTGAAATTGCCGCAGCTTTGCAGGCAAATTCGACACCTTTTTTGAGTCCCATTCTTTCCGAAATAGCCACAGCAATCGCCCCATTGAATACATCACCTGCTGCTGTCGTATCAATTGCCTCAACTTTGGGTGCAGGCACCATTGTGGCCTCGCCATCAGCGTATAGCAAGGCCCCCTTGCTCCCAAGGGTGACAATGACCACTTTAACGCCTCTTTCATGGAGCATCCGGGCAGCTTCTGTTGCAGAGGAAACATCCGTTACCGGAATCCCTGTGATCATCCCGGCTTCACTCTCATTGGGAGTGATCATATAGAGCATAAACAGGAGTTCGTCGGTGATTTTAGTTGCCGGTGCTGGATTTAATATTACTTTTTTACCTGCATCGGACGCCATTTTTGCTGCATAAACAACAGTTTCAATCGGGATTTCAAGTTGCATCAAGACAATTTCTGAGCGTTGGACCTGATCACGGGCAATTTCAATATCTTCAGTATTGAGATGGCTGTTCGATCCAGGTGCAACAACAATGCAATTTTCACCTTTTGCATCAACAGTGATCAAAGCCACTCCTGATGGATGAACAGGGTCAACAATAAGATGATCAAAATTAATCTGCTCATCTTCAAATATTTTCCGTGCCTTCTGCCCAAAAACATCATCACCGGTTTTTGTGATGAAGCTGACATGGCCACCAAGCCTAGCCGCAGCAACGGCCTGATTGGCCCCTTTTCCACCCTGGTTCATAAAAAAATCCCCTCCCAAAATTGTTTCGCCAGGAGCAGGTAATTTAGAAGTTTTGATGACCATATCGGTATTGGAACTCCCAATAACTGATATATTATTGAATTTCATGACTTTATCGTATTAGAAGATTAATTTTTCAAAACCTGTTTTCATTGGCCAATTCCATAAAAATCCGGTTAGCTCTGCCAATATGGAGGCCGATATTTTTTTTACTAAATTATTGCTTTTAAAATTAATACCATTATGTTTTGGAACTCCGATCCTAAAAAAAAGTAAAAGAAACGCAATGTATTTTGAATTCACAATAATAAAAGTTTTCCTTCAATTTTGAATAATTATTGTAATTTTATGACTCTTTAGGATTAAAGGTTACGAAATGATAATGACTATGAAGAAAAAGACGAATTGGATACTGTATATCAGCATTATAAGTGTTGTTATAATTGTTTTGCTTGTGGTTGGGAAGAAGGCTGGATGGTTTGGGAAGGACATGGCAGTTAAAGTTGCGACAGAAAAAGTCAAGAAAAAGGATATTACCGAAATTATAACTGCAAACGGCAAGGTTGAACCACAAATGCAGGTAAAGATCAGTCCCGAAGTTCCGGGTGAGATAATTGAATTACCGGTCAAAGAGGGGGATGAGGTACAAAAAGGTGATTTACTGGTTGTTGTAAAACCTGATATTTACATTTCGACACGAAACCGGCTTGATGCCACACTCAACAGCCAGAAAGCAAGGTTGGCCCAGGCTGAAGCCCAGCTTGTAGAAAAGGAACTCAATTACAAAAGATCGAAACAGTTGTACGAAAAAAATACAATTGCCAAATCTGATTTTGAAACCATAGAGGCTGCGTTTAAAGTTGCCCAGTCAGAAGTTCAGGCTGGAAAATATGCCGTTAAAAGTGCTGAATCGGGTTTGAACGAAGCACAGGAAAATCTCACCAAGACAAAAATCTATGCGCCAATTTCGGGTACTGTTTCAAAATTGAATGTTGAACAGGGAGAAAAGGTGGTAGGAACCAATCAATTTGCGGGAACCGAATTAATGACCATTGCGGATTTAAGCAGAATGGAAGTTAAAGTTGAAGTAAATGAGAATGATATTGTTAATGTTGAGAAGTCGGATACTGCCAATGTTGAAATCGATGCTTATCTGAAACGCAAATTTAGTGGTCAGGTAACTGAAATTGCAAGTTCAGCCAATGTTTCAGGGACGTCAACCGATCAAGTGACCAACTTTAATGTAAAAATCCTTCTTTTACAAGATTCATACAGTGATCTATTGAAAGGCAACCTGCATCGTTATCCTTTCCTTCCCGGTATGTCAGCAACTGTTGAGATTAAAACGGAGACCCGAAGGGGTGTTATTTCGGTACCAATTCAGGCTGTAACGACACGGTCGGCGAACGGTGCCTCCAAAAATGAAGCCGATCAGGCAGACAAATTGGAGACAAGCACGGCAGCAACACCTGACGATAAAGTTACCATCAAAGATCCAGAGCAATTCGAGGTTGTATTTGTCAACCGCAACGGTTTTGCGCGCCAGGTAAAGGTTAAAACGGGTATTCAGGACAATACGAATATTGAAATAGTTGATGGCCTTAAACCTGACGATGAAATCATAGTTGCACCTTATGGCATGATATCCAAAACGTTAAAAGACTCCGTGTTGATTGAAGTTGTTAAAATTGACGATTTGTACAAGGTTAAGAAATGATAGTTCAGTGTTTAATTCAGGTTACAGTTGTGGTTGAGAATTATGACGAAGCAATTCAGTTTTACACACAGAAACTTAATTTCACGCTTATTGAGGATACTGTTTTGACAAATTTAAAACGTTGGGTGGTCGTTTCGCCACCGGGTTCAACAGGATGTAACCTTTTATTGGCAAAAGCTGTTAATGATGAGCAAAAAAGCAGGGTTGGGAACCAAACAGGAGGCCGTGTTTTTTTGTTTCTTCAAACCAATAACTTCGCTGTGGATTTTGATCGGCTTAAAAAAAATGGGGTCACAATAATTAGGGAACCAAGTGTTGTGGAATATGGGACTGTGGCTGTTTTTGCAGATCTATACGGCAACCTTTGGGACCTTATCGAACCTTCAAAAAACTGATTGGGTTCATGAAACGATGTCATGATAATTGGATATCTTCGTCCCTCAATTTAGTTGGCTTCAAAATATGCTCAGAAATGTAATTTTTGCGATCAAATGGGGTTTGTCCAGGTTATTGATGGTACCTGTATATTTTTATAAATATGCCATTTCACCTATGACACCTGCTTCATGCCGCCACATACCAAGTTGTTCGGAATATGCAATTGAGGCGCTTAAAATCCATGGTCCTATTAAAGGAATCTATCTTGGGACACGGCGGATATTTCGGTGCCATCCGTGGGGGACTCATGGTTATGATCCGGTTCCACCCCGAAAACAGTAAATATAGAAGAAGCATTAATTAGTAGATCGCTTTATATGAATAAATTTTTAATAGCCTCCCTAATTTTTGGAGTTCTATTTTTCGGTTGTTCGTCAAACACGAAAATGTCAAAGGATAAAGTATTGTTTGTTACGATATTACCTTTGAAGTATTTTACAGATAAGATTGCAGGTGAAACTTACAAGGTTGAGGTAACCGTTCCGCCAGGTGTGGGGCCTGAAACCTATTCACCCACCCCAAAACAGATGGTTTTACTGAGTAAGGCACAGGGTTACTTTTCAATCGGATACCTTGGGTTTGAACAGGCGTTCCTTGAAAAATTCAAATCGACAAACCCGAATGTTCAGGTTTTTTCGACAGCTAAAGGTGTTGCCCTTATTAAAGGGACTGAGGATCATGGGGATCACCAGCACATGGAAGGGATTGATCCACACATCTGGTCCTCACCCAAAGAAGCCCGAATTATTGCATGGAATATTTTTGAGGGCATGGTTCAGATTGCGCCTGAAAACAAAGGTGTTTTTCAGCATAACCTGGACAATCTTCTAACTGAAATTGACAAGGTTGATTCAACAGTGAATCAAATACTGAAAAAGTGTACCGCGAGAAAATTCATTATTTTCCACCCTGCGTTGGGTTATTTTGCCCGCGATTATGGTCTTGAGCAGCTTTCGATTGAATTTGAAGGTAAAGTTCCATCACCAAAACATCTTCAAACGGTGATCACTGAGGCTAAAACAGGCAATATTCGGTTTATTCTGATTCAGAAAGAATTTGATCAGGAGAATGCCGAAATAATTTCAAAAGAGACGGGAAGCAAGATTGTTCAGATTGATCCACTTGCCTATAATTGGCCCGACCAAATGATCGACATTGCACAAAAACTTGCAACCCCAAATTAAAATTTCAATCATGGATACACTGGTCCAGATACGCAACTTATCAGTTGGTTACGGGCAAAGCCTTATATTGCAAAATGTTAACCTTTCTATCCGGCAATTTGATTTTATTGGGGTAATTGGCCCGAATGGAGGGGGGAAAACGACCTTGCTAAAAGCTTTGCTTGGTTTATTGATCCCTTTTTCAGGTGAAATTTCATTTGATGAGTCAATGACAGAAGGAAACTCCCACCGGATTGGCTACCTGCCCCAAATCAACAACATCGACCGCAAATTCCCGGTTACCGTTTTTGATGTTGTTCGTTCAGGGTTAATGTCGCGCAAAAGATTGACTGGTCGTTATAGCAAGGAAGAAAATGACCGGGCCAATGAGCTGATGACAGAAATGGGGATTTACAATATCAGTAGTAAAGCGATAGGTGAACTGTCCGGAGGGCAAATTCAAAGGGCTTTGTTATGCAGGGCACTGGTGAACAACCCAAAACTATTGGTATTGGACGAACCCAACACTTATGTTGACAACCGTTTTGAAAGGGAATTGTACGAAAAACTCAAGATATTAAATGAAAAACTCGCCATACTTCTTGTTTCACACGACCTTGGGACGATTTCGACATATGTAAAATCGTATGCATGTGTCAATGGTTCACTGCATTACCACGATGGGAACAAGGTTACACCGGAATTGCTCCTGTCTTACGAATGTCCGATACAAATTATCTCACATGGGGAAATTCCACATACAGTTCTTTATAACCATAAATCATGATAGATAACCTGATTGCCATTTTCAACCTTGGTTTTTTTCGGAATGCCTTTATAGCCGCTTTTATTGCAAGTATAACTTGCGGAATTATTGGCACTTACATTGTATCACGCAGGATTGTTTTCATTAGTGGCGGCATTACCCATGCTTCTTTCGGTGGTATAGGAATGGGCTACTATTTTGGGTTTGACCCAATTCTTGGTGCAATCATATTTGGGATCATGTCTGCACTTGGAATAGAGTTTTTTACCAAAAGGGCCGATCTTCGTGAAGATTCGGCAATTGCCATGCTTTGGGCCCTTGGAATGGCTTTGGGGGTGATCTTTATATTTTTAACCCCTGGTTATGCTCCGAATCTGATGAGCTATCTTTTCGGGAATATCCTTACAGTATCTGCTGAAGACCTTATTTATCTCATTGTATTGACAGTGATTATCGTCGGTTTCTTTCTTACATTTTACAGGATGATCATTTTTGTTTCTTTCGACGAAGAATATGCCCTGACAAACAATGCCCCTGTCAGGCTTTTTAATGCACTGTTGATCAGCCTAGTGGCTTTAACCATTGTGTTAAATATCAGGGTTGTGGGGATAATCCTTGTGATGTCGTTGCTTACAATCCCACAGGCAATAGCTAACCTCTTCACAAAAAGGTTCGATATTATGATGATTTACTCCATTCTGTTTGGATTCATCGGTTCAGTAGCCGGATTGGCTTTTTCGTACGTTTACGATATACCTTCCGGGGCGGCTATTATCTTTTGTTTAGTCGTTATTTATGCCATTTCCAAAATGGTTTTTTTGCTTAGAAGAAAAAGCTGAAAATAAAACCAATGCAATAACTAAAATTTAAAAGCCTTAATTCTTCTTTTTCAGGGCACTAAATGTCTTAAGATCAAACAATAATGTAAACCTGATCGTATTTGCAAGAGGGTTATTCTGGTGAAGAGGAATAACATATGAAAAATCGATGGCAGCAATGTTCATTTTCACACCGACTCCGGCAGTGAAAAATTTACGGTTCCCTTTATTGATCGATTCATTAAAATACCCTGCCCTTATTGCAAATTGTTTATTGTACCAATATTCAAGTCCTGTTGATATGTTATATTCCTGCAATTCTTCCTTAAATTTTCCTGGGGCATCTGTGAAAGAGCTGAACAGGGCACCTATTGTTGTTTGATTGGTAGTGTTGTCTGGAAGAATTATAATACTTCCATCATCGGCATATTTCACCTGATTTGCAGGAGTCGGTATAAGCAATTTATTTATATCCAATGATATAGAAAGCGAATTGTAATCATCGAATTCATTGTAAAAGGTAGTGCCGAGTTTCAGGTTGGCTGGCAGGAATTCCTTGTTCGCTCCCTGATCATACGATATTTTAGATCCTATATTGGATAGGTTGGCTCCTGCTGAGATGGATTTTACAGACCCAATCCCACCCCATTGTCTGGTATAATAGAAGGAAACATCCGTAGCAAAGGCATTTCCAACGTCATAGACCTCGGCACCAATACCACCTGAAAGGTTGGAACGGATAAACCGTAAAGTTACACCACCTGATAAATTGTTGCTTAGTTTCATGGAATAACTGAAATCAAGTGCAAATTCACTCGGTCTGACAATACCGATTTGCATTTCATCCGCACTTGTTAAAGTGATATCGCCCATGGAAAAATAGCGCAACGAATAACCAATAGCCTGTGTGTTGCTTAAACGTGAATAACCTGCAAGGTATGCCAGATTGATATCTGAGACAAGTTGACGTAACCATGGTGTATAAGAAATTGAGAACCCTTGTTTCTCTTCAGCAAAAACATATTTCGCGGCATTTAAATACTGGGAGTTGGCATCCGGCGAAGTGGCAACTCCTACATCCCCCATGGCACCATGTCTTGAATCAGGGGTTATTGTCAGGAACGGAACAGCTGTAGAAATGGGATTATATTTTACTTCCTGGCCAGTGGTTAATGAAGTTTGGCCGTTTGTCACAATACATGAAAATATTGTTAATAACAAAGGCAAAATCCTGAATTTTATAAATTTGTCCATATGAATAATGGTAAAGGTAAATAATAACAATAATCAATGAATTAAAATGCAAATGTAATTAATAATTCAAATTGTTTGTCTAATAGATTCCGAATATAAACTATCCAAAATCCGTTAAAAAATATCATGAATTTCAGTAGCGAATATAAATAAATTAAATTCAATCAATGTAAAAATATTTGACTTTTTTATTTGGCTCTAATTAACTGAAAATTAGATAAATAGAAATATCTGCATCGATTTTGAATTAAGGATCAATAATTTAGGTAGTTAACAAACTGCGACTTCTATTCCTTAGGTATTAACAACCGCTCTGCGATTTTAATATCTTGTGGAAAAGTAATTTTTATGTTTTCATAGTTGCCCATCACAAGGATAACTTTTATCCCGGCATGTTCAGCAACTGAGGCATCATCAGTAAAATCAGAGTTAAATATTTGATTGTATGATTTATGTATAATTGAGGCCTCAAAAACCTGGGGTGTTTGAACCATAAAATATCTGGATCGGTCAACCGCAACCGATTCGTTAAAATTCCCTTCCCGTAATGATTCGTTTGCCGGAATAACCGGAATGGCGGTCCCGTTTATGGCTGCACAACTAAAACATCGCTCAAGTGTTTCGTGGCTGACAAGTGGGCGCACACCATCATGAATAGCAATTAATCTGCATCCCTGAGCCAACGAAAGGCCATTTTTTACAGATTGAAAGCGTGTTGCCCCACCTGCAATCAATTGATGGGGTATTTCAAATTTATGTTGTTTGCATAAATATTCCCAATTTTTAATCTCGTTTTCAGGAATTACAATGATAATAAGAAGTTGCGGATCAAACTTGTAGAAATTACGGATCGTGTGCATCAGAACCGGGATGCCATTTAAAGGGAGGAACTGTTTTGGTAGGGCCGTCCCCATACGCAAACCTGTTCCTCCCGCAACAATTATGCAACAATTGCTCATTCAAAAAACATTAATGTTTCTGGCAATTTTCAACATACCATGAGATATGATGTGTCCGTCCTGCAAGAATCTCCTCCAGAATTTTGTGGTCGTCCCTGTTGATCCGGTAACTGCAACTTTGATCAATTGCATGGGAAAGCAATAACCACTCATGCACGGCTTTCATTGTCAGCTTCCCTTTAAATTCCTTTAAAGTATGCAAAGCATTCTCACCTAGAACAACTACATTGTGATCCTCGCGCTTCAATATTTCATGAGTTGTAAACAAATGGTCTTCAACTTCAATAAATTCATTGTCATCAAGCGTGATGCTGAATCTAAAAATTTTCTTTGTCATGATTCACCTCCTATTTAATTGGTTTGTATCAAATTCTTATTTAGATTTTTTGAACTGTCAATCTAATTGTTTAATAAAGATAAGATTTATTTTTAAATAAAAAATTCTTTGATTTTTTTTTATAAAATAATTTACAGCCAATAATGTGTTTATCCGGATCATTCGGATTTTATGGAAATTATGCTAAATGGCTTGAATTACAATATCATAACATTTTTATCCTTTTAGTCTTGGACGTAATTGAAATAATTACTTCAGGTCGTTGCCTGAATTTCTTCCTGCCAGGGACGCATTAAAATCGTTTTCAATGAAAAAACCGGAAACGTAACCTTAGGGATTGGAATATCCTGGGATACGGTTCCGGTTAAAATAAACATCTAAATGAATATTCTTTTAGGAACTGTCAATAAATAAATGTCACAAATTAGGGGAGATTATATAGTTCCAATCACCATGAAAGTCATTTCTAAGGATATTTAGTTTTTCCTTTTCTTGTTCTGTAACTTTTACCCCTGTTAAGTATACATTTTCATCAA
>CAIYPA010000563.1 GCA_903927965.1 uncultured Bacteroidia bacterium
AAATATCCAAAACAAGGTTTGGGGATGGATAATTTATTCGGTCATTACAATGTCTATTTTAAACAAGGGAATACCCAAACAACACTCAGCTTTTCCAATATCAGCCAGTTGGAATTGTTCCGCTCAATAAACGAGACGGTCGAATTAAAAGGACAGAAATTGTATTTACCTGAAAATGAAGATATTTGTAAAGATGTATTAAAATCATTGCAAGAAGATTTTAACAATTCAATCACACAAATTAAATCCCTTTTAAAATCACATCGGAGCAAGGCCAACGCAGTGAGTATATATAGGATTTTGCTTTTTTCGTAAAAACCTTGGGATGGAATTCTTATCTACACCATGGATGACAACTGAAAATCTCAATCACCAAGAGAAAAACGACTAAAATGACCATTTTGTGATTTACCTTCCCTACTCATGCAGCAGGAAACTAAACGTACAACCTTGGCCGGGGATATTTTCGCTTGTGACAAAAACCTTCCCCCCCAACTTTTCGATGATCCTTTTTGTGATCGATAGGCCAAGGCCATGCCCTTCCACCTTTTTCTGCCCCAACCGTTCGAAATCGACAAATAGTTTATCCATGAATTCCTGCGAGATGCCAGGGCCATTGTCCGAAATCCAGAAACGGTAAAAGCCCATTGGAACTTTATCACTTCCAATTACAATTTTGGGTGGATCTCCACCATATTTGATCGAATTACTGATCAGGTTGACCCAAACCTCTTCAATCCACTGTCCATGCCCCATCACAACAGGCCACTCTTCTGGAAATTCAATGATCGCACCTCTGGATTCCACCAAATACTTCAACCGGTTAATAGCTTCTTTGACAATAGAATACATATCGATCTTTACTGGTACGATATCTTCCTTCCTGATCCTTGACAAGAGGAGCAACTCATCGACAATCTCCACCATTTTTTGGCTTTGCGTGTTGACCATCTCAAGCAATTCAAGTGCTTCATCTGTATTCTGGCTCAGGATGTAATCCTTAATAAAGTCGGTAAGGCCGATCATACCACTGATTGGATTTTTCAGGTCGTGGGCTACTGACCGGGCATAGGCATCCAAGTCAGCAATCAGTTTTTCCTTTTCAAGTATCTCATTTCTTAACAGGACATTTGTTTCAATCGCCTCATCCAATGCTTTTTTTCGGATCGAAATATCGTGGAGGAGATAGATTTTACCTATCAACTTGTTTTTTGAATCTGTTACCCTGCTGTACTTTACTTCGAAATACCGCAATCCTGATGGAGTCGGAATTGTAGTCTCTGCCGTATAATCATTCTCTTCAGGATGCAATGATTCTTCGTTCACAAACAAGTTACTAAACCTGAGTACAGGGATTCCCATGAGATCCTCGCGTTTTGTGTTGATAATGGTCTCAAAAGCCAGGTTTACATCAACAATCCTGTTGGCCATATCAACCACCATCACCCCATCGCTTAGTTTGCCGATTGTTTGTCTGCGGGCTATTGGTACAACGTCGAACATCCGCTGGTAATAAATCCCGAGTGCGGCGAAGCCCCCTGAAACGATCAATGCAATCGGGGTAAGGTCTGCCCTTAGAGAAGTAAGTTTGAATACATATATAATGCTGGTAACCAAGGGCAATACGGATGCAAAAATCAAATAGACCAACTGTATTTTAAACATTTTGAAAAACCGAAAGGTTCCGATCAGCAAAACGCATATTGCTGCGGCCAGGGCAAAATATTCGTAAATCGCAAATACCCAAAACCACTTCCCATAAATATACATACTTTCATTCGTTTGGGGATAAAATTCTACGTTTTCCCAAATCAAATGATTCTGAGGGTAGGTGAACACTAGCAGGATGGTGATCACGGGTATTGCCATAACAAGCACTATCATGTTCACGCTGAACTGCCTATATATCTGAGTATAAGCCAAGGTAAAAAGCAAGAAAAATATCGGGGTGGTCGATGAGCCGAGATAGCCGATTTGAGACCAAAAAATCTTAAATTCCAAACTCGTGGCAGCATGTTCAAATCCATCTGATAGCGCCCATATTGCAGCCGCAAATTCAAAAAATATGAGAAATACTACCCCATCGGCATTTTTCCTCTTCAACAATCCAAGGATTAATGCTAAAGCCAGAAACCCCGATAGGGAACGCAGTATAAACATAAAATTAAATTCTATGAGCATGGTAATCAACGATCTAAAATAGTGCCTTAACTTTTCCCATCACCAATTTTGGATCCGGGTCCAATTGAAAAACAATGGAGGGCTTCAAATAGTTTATTTTGTGTTCACTTTTAAACTTTTCGATCCCACCTCCGGTAATGTTCAACATAATCACACCATTTTTGTCGATGGCTCCTGCTTTTGCAGCCTGAACCAATGAGGCAACCGCCACTGCCGCAGCAGGTTCAAGGTCGTTTCCTTCAGTTTGAAGAAATAGATCTGCTGCTTCTGATGCTTCCTGATTGGTTACGGCAAAAATTTCACCACCCGCATCTTTCATGGCGTCGTAAAGACCACCCACCAAACTATAGGGCGGTTTCCGATTTGACAGGACTTTGGCATTGATCTCTTCTACTTGCTTTCTGGCGATGTCGTCATTGATCGGGAGCATATCGCGCGAACCGGCATCCCAAGCTTCCTTAATGGGCAGGAAGGGTGCATTTTGCGACAGCATCAACTTCATTTTAGTCGTACCATAACGCCCATCTTCTAGGAAGCGGAGGTTGGCCTCCCAGGCTGCGATTGCACCAGTGCCGCTACCGATGGCCTGAAAATAGTAATCAGGAATCTTTCCTATTTCGGTTACTGCCGACAATACGGTCGTTCCCATCCCATCACGGCGAGCCACATTCTTGGCGCCACCCTCGGGATAAAAACCCTTGATCTGACAAGCCAGGTTCGACAAATGGATCGCATCAAAATAATCGCCACCCGATTCGGCAGCGATCAATTTCACGCATGGATCGATCTCCTGTGCAAACCAGAGTGCATTCAGGTTATCCTTTGGAACACAGATCAATACAGGGATTTTATTCTCAGAGCAAACTTTAGCAAAGGCACGGGCAGTATTTCCCGCCGAAGCCACAACCATCACCCCCGAGGTATTGCTGTTTTGACGGGCACAAACAGAGAAGGCTTCGCACTCTTTGAATGTTCCGGTCTGCATCAAAGCCCCTTTTTCGGGCCAGTATCCGTTAAATGTGATATAGAGGTTCGTCAATCCAAGTTCGTTGGCAAGTCCCAAACTTTTATAGGTAACCGGTGCACCCGACCCTTTCAAAGTCTTTGAAACTGGCAGCCATGAAGCAAATTTATATAAGCCAGGAAGTGTCTCATCAACAAACAATTGCTTGTCATTGTAGATTGCCCTGAG
>CAIYPA010000564.1 GCA_903927965.1 uncultured Bacteroidia bacterium
CCTGTGCCCTCATTCTTTAACTGCGCTATCTGTTCCCTTTCATCGATGCTCAAATGTCTGTATTGTTTTCCCATATCTACTTAGAGTACCAGCCCCCTTCCTGCTTCTCCAAGTGTTGCACTTCATTATTGAACCCGCGAAACATACAAAGGTAGCCTTTTTCAATTTTTAATTCAGAATTGGCGCCCGTTTGTCGATCCAAATTTTTGTGCAATCACCCATTAGCAAGATAGGCTTTGGTTTGAACTTAAATCCATCTAGGTAATCTAAGTGAGTAAGCCTTTTTTAAATAACGAAATGCACTCATACACACAATAAATATCGTAATGATACTAAATGATATTTTAGCGGGCAAGCAAGACTGTGCATCCAAGCCATTTCAAGACCAATTTTGCCCGGGCGACCAATAATTGTTAAAATACATACATCTAACGTCAATGTTTTTAAGGTTACGACGATGAGTGAAGCGGATAGATTATTAGATACAGTATACAATTCACTAGGTATTGCCAACCTGAACAAAGCCCAAAAATATCAACGGATAAACGATATCGTTGATGAACTCGGGAAACTCAATATAAACCAGAAAATTAATGGCAAAACTACCGGAACTATTTCAGAAAGACTATGTGAATTAGCCCTAGAAAGTGCACTGGGCAAAGATTCATACGAAACAATGGGCCAAAAATGGAAATGGATTGGTGATTTCTCAATTGCTGGTAAGCCATTTAACGTCATTGTATCCGTAAAAAGTTTCAAAGCGAAGGAACGCTTAATCAGCAGCGGAAGCGGTCACATTCTGTCCCCAACTATAGGTTGGGGACTATTTAATGACCCCAAAGAGTGGGGTGATGTTAGGACTAAGTCGTACGTTTTCAGAGCTTTCACCGCTATTTATATGCCGCAACCTCTCTATAATAAGCTCAGTGTATCTTCTAAAGCGGTAACAAACTTAAACGGCAAACTATTTTTAAGGACCATTGACGATTTTGCAATAGATCTCTCAAAAGCTTCGATTGCTAATAGGATTGATATAACTAAAATCTGATGGTTTATCTAGTAAATACCCGAATAGACATATCCTGTTCAGGTAATACCACTCGTTTAGTAACAATCGGCGAATGATGGGTGATTCGTTTTTACCGTTTGCATTTCAAATGAGCCAAATTAAAATTAGCAATTTTTGTTAGACCAACATTAGATCCAAGTTTTTATAGCCTCCTTCAATGTCATCGGAGACCCGATTGAAATCTTGACCAGCAAGGAAACACTGCCCCCTCCCCACTACTTTTTGACGATATCCTGTCTTCCGCGCCATTTCTCTCAATTCAGGAAGAGCTAGTAATATTTTCTTCGAAATTTTTATCCCGAGAATCTCTTTATCCTAGCAAATATTAGGTACGATTGTTTGACCAAGATTTTGCGAAATTCAACACATTAATTCGTCTATTAAAAGACTGCGACAAGTAACTAGGACAGCCTCTGTGCGAAATTACAATTATTTTTTACTGGACACTGATGGTGCTTCGGACGAATTTTGCATACAGCTTTTGTAAAATCGATTAAACCATAGTTATACTCAACAAATTCTTTTTGTGGAGTCAATTCGCTCGCTAATTCTGATAGCCATTTTTTTCGACGTGTCTCAGGGTTCGTCTCAAATCCCCAATATCGACCGTATAAACGGACAACATTACTATCAATTATGAATTCTCTTTTTTTAACGTGTGCCGATAAATAAGCCGAAGCAACATAATCCCCCACACCTGGGAGTTTCAAGAGTTCTGGACGAGTATCTGGAATATTTCTTCCGGCCAATGAGTTTGCCAACTCTCGAAGCGTTTGCTCCCGCCATTTCAAACCAAGCGAATCGAAAATATTGTCCGTCGAACCTTGTAAAAATGCTTCGGGGGTGTCAAACCTTTCGGTGAATTCTATATATGGCGTTAACATCTGTTCTGCTCTTGTTCTTTGCAGCATTATTTCCGCAACCAATGCATGCCAGTGGTTTGGGGTAGTTCGCCATGGATAAGATATTCCACTCTCTTTTTCCCAATTGATAACCTTTTTCTGAAAGTCCTGAATGGAAGAACGGAGAATCAAGTCAACCATTGTGCAAATACCAATTTCTCGTGAATTTTGGTCAACAATAAGGCTTAGACATTATTTTGTCATGCAACATGTCCATTATTGAAGATTTGTCCTTTGAGTGGTGGGCTTTGGCGTGGCAATTGGGACAAAGCGCAGCAGAGTTCTCAACGATATCAGCTCCATCTTCCGAGAGCGGTAAAATATGATGGACTTCAATAAATAAACTCCCGTCTGGTTTTTCAAATCCTTTGTACGTGCATCCGGGCATTTCACAATTGTATTTTGATCGCTCCACGACATAGGCTTTGACGTAAAGGTTTCTTTCAAATACAGTCGTTTCAGTCGTGTGTTGGATAGGCTTTGGTTTTGCTGCTTTAGCTTTTTTAAGTAACAGTTTGGGATCAATCTGGCCTAATGCCTTAGTTGCCTTTTCCTCGTAGTCAGATTGTTGTTCAGAGTCGAGCTTGTCTTTAGGTTTCAATTTTCCAACAAATATCTTTGTCCCATCCGTCGCTATGAACAAGTCATCGCCTTCTTTAAGCCAAAACAAAAACCTCCCCATACGAATTTCAGGAACTCTACCAGCACCTTCCCTAATGGATTGATAGTAGCTTGCAGTCAGAACCTTGTCCGTCCCCAACACATGTAGAGAAATTAGAGTGACATTCGGAGCAATACCGGGCTCAACACCAAGTGCATCAAATACCTTTTTTTGAGAATTGTCTACTACGTATGCGTCTTTAAAGACATCTGTGTGCGAAACTGTCTTTCTTCCAACTGCCAAAAAAATGTTTTCTAGTATTTCCAAATAAGAACTCATTACGAAATCCTTTCTTTGAGAGTTCCTAGATCCTCGACAGAAGTATAACCTCGAAATTCTTTATCGGCAATTATGATTTAAAGATTGACTTGATAGTGAACCTTTTGAATCCATCTCTAAAAACGAAGAACACAAATACCAAGGTTTTACCTAGGGCAATTTGTGAGATTAGGATACATCCCTACTGGATCAGGGTAAAATTCTAGTTTTAGTAGAGATTTTTATAACAGGCTCTGGATTTCAAACCTACACTGGTGCCGCACCATCCGGCCCAAATTGTTGAAATGCGGTTTTCGGATTTAGTGCCGGTGGTGTTTTGGCAGTCGTAATCTTGCTTGTAAGTTTCAAACTTCAAAAATTCAACCGAGGGGAGAGTTGAAAGGCTGATAGATACATCTTCCTCGGATATGGATGAAGAAAGGTACAGGAGGCTTATGTCACACTGTTTATATTGGGAAACTCCTTGAAGATTTAATAAAATTCGCGCAAAGTGTAGATGTTGATTAGGAGATTCACCGGATTAAAACCAATGCATTTAGTTGACATTTCCTAAATCATATTCGAAACAAAGAGGGAACCTCAAGGTTGAAACCAAAGATCTTTTTAGATTTAATTATATTAAAAAAAGCAAGAGGTTTTCGTCTAAATTGATTCATTGAGTTGTTGTTTCGTAAAAAACTGCAAAATGCTAACTAATGCCCCAACTTGCGAGTAAATCAATTCAGCCAACAGAAACCATCTCCTTATCAGCTAATAAATCAGTAAATCCAAGTTGCTTGGCTGCTAGCCATGGAAGCATGTGTTTGGCAACCGCCTCGACCATAGGTACCACAACAGCATTCCCAAATTGCCGGTAAGCCTGAGTATCCGAAACTGGAATAACAAAATCACTACCTTGAGGAGCATCAAATCCCATCAAGCGGGCGCATTCTCTCGGGGTAAGACGTCTAGGGTTGCCGGAGATTCTTTTAACGAGAATCTCCGAACCATCTTTATAATATCTCGCAGACAGAGTACGAGAAATATCATCGGGACCGACCAGTCCGAAACCGAAGCCATTCCCCTTTGCTTTGTGTTTCGCAGAATACGCTTGGAGATATTCCCATAAATGATCGGTTAGGATATACCTGTTTTTTACCGATCCGTCAGCAATTTCAATATATTTGCTATTGTTTCCATTTGCTAATTCAGTTCCGTCTTCAGGATGCAATATCGTTCGTAGCACAGGCCCTGACATGGGATTAGGTATAATCATATCATCCAGCCTGAAATCATTAGGGTCGCGGAAACCTACGATTACAATCCGTTCACGATGCTGGGGAACCCATGATCTAGCATCTATCACCCTGTAACGAACCTGATACCCGAGTTCAACTTCCAGCGTGTTCCGGATAATCTCAAACGTTTTCCCCTTATCATGGTTCACAAGGTTCTTAACATTTTCCAGCATGAAAGCCTTGGGCCTGTGGTGTGCTATGATTCGCGCGACATCGAAAAAAAGTGTCCCTTGTGTCGCACAGGCAAAGCCGTGCGGCTGGTGAAGTGCATTCTTTTTGGAAACACCGGCTATCGAAAACGGCTGGCATGGGAACCCTGCCAAAAGAAGGTCATGCGGCGGAATCTGGTCAGCAGAGATTTTAGTGATATCTCCCGCGATGTTCTCCGAAAAACCGTAATTTGCCCGGTAAGTCTGTTGGGAATATTCATTCCATTCACTGGTAAAAACGCACTTTCCACCCAACGGCTCAAATCCCCGTCTAAGTCCACCGATTCCGGCAAACAAATCAATAAAAGTAAACCTCGGCGTGTTCAGTTCGTAGTTACCTTCCGAACTACTAACTAAATTCTTTAATTTTTCAATGGCAAGCTTTTCAGGGCGACTTGCTCCATTCTCCCAACGGTAAATGGTTCGCATGGTTTTCCCACAAAGACTCGCGAGTTCTTCAACTGGTATTCCAGCTTTTTCTCTCAATTTAGCAAAATCACTCTTCTGTTCGCTCATCAATCACTCCGCTGGGTCAAATTGTGACAAATTGTCACTTACTTATCAAAGTAAAACATTTGTACTGATAATTGTCAAGAGCCATTCAGGCATTAAATGATTTTGGGAAGAAAAATAATTTACTGGGTATTTCTATTTTATTAATAAAATAACCTAGCTACCAACTAAGCTCTCCAGTAAAAAGATTTAGCCGGAATATCATAAATTCCGACTGAATTTGATGTAGAATAATGATTCAAATGTACCCACATTCAATGTCGAAGTGCAACAGATGAAGCAGCGGCTTCAATTGGCGTTCTGAATCCCAGGCACTTTCTTGGTCGATTATTCAAACGGCTC
>CAIYPA010000565.1 GCA_903927965.1 uncultured Bacteroidia bacterium
CTTTGCGGTCTTAGCGAGCTTTGCGCGAAAAGTTTTTTTATTGTCTCGCCGAGACCACGAAGTTACGCAAAGGTCTTATTATATTTCTTTGCGTACTTGGCGAGCTTAGCGCGAAAAGTTTTTTTATTGTCTCGCAGCGGCCGCAGAGTGACACAAAGGTTTTATTGTTTTTTCTTTGCGTACTAAGCGAGCTTTGCGCGAAACTTCTAATCAAGATGAAAAACCTCTTCCATATTGGCCCACCATTCCCCTTCGGCACGGTTTTCCACTGGCCGCTGCATGGGCATCATAATGGCCCACCATTCCTGGGTCTTGGGATCGGCAGCCATTTTTGCCATGTCGGCAGAAAAATCATTTCCTGTGTATTCCATATAGGCGAAAAGTAAGCCATCTTTATGAAAAATGGAGTAATTACTTATATTACAAGCAGTTATCATTTCTAGGATTTCAGGCCATACTGCCGCATGGTAGGCTTTGTATTTCTCAAAACTTTGGGGATCGACCCCGATGATTTGTCCAAACCGTTTCATTTCCTCGTAATTTAGCTGTTTTTATTGATTTCAAATATATTGCGACTTGCTGCTGGCGACTGGCAACGGGCAGCTAGTTGCCAGCCGCCAGTTGCAGTGTCATCAATGAGGTTAAAAGATAAATCTAAAATACAGATTGTCATAACAATACAATCTCATAAATACCAGGAACCTGTGAGTATTCTTTTAATACCAACCTGATTTTTTGAGCGGAAATTTTGGATATTTTAAGTTCACATTTACTGCCAATTGTGGTTCCTTTACCAATGGTTTTCCATTTATCTCCAACCTGCGCCTGAAGTTCAAACACTTTAACAGCAGTGCCCCTTTCATAAAGAATCGCTCCGGCCATTTTTTCGGGTTTTCCCAAATCAATCTCAATCCACGGAGTTGTATCTTTTTCTGCAGGTTCCCAAAATGCACCCGACCAATCGCCATTGGTTACAGAATTCAATTCGACCCATTGGTGGTTTGACCAATGGCCTGTTGGATTTGACGATGCTGTTACCTGCTTCATAAATGAGAGGGAGTTGGAACTTATTTCCATTGGCGAAATGTTCATTACATTACTCGCCATTTCGAGTTCAACGATCGTATTGATAGGCTGTAAGTCCTTTACTGCTAATTCAATCGTAAATCCTTTGCCGAGTTTTGTGAGTTTTGCGTTTCCACCTTGGGCCAGACGGCAATTTTTGATTTCCATCCCAAGGTCAGGAATCGTAATTTTGGGTGCATTTCCAATCCATTTCAGGATGTGCAGATAAATCGTATTTCCTTTGCGGGTGCTAACACCCCAGTCTGCAGGTTTAAATGGACCACCACGGGTTTCATAAATCGAATAACCATATTTTTGGAGCCATTGTCCCATCTCTTTCAGCCGTTCAACCTGAAGTGGTTCGATTGTTCCATCAGGCCGTGGACCTACGTTGAACAATAGGTTGCCATCGCCACCAGCCGAGCGGACCAGGCTTTGCAGGCACTGTTCCAACGATTTTACCCTCTCATTGGGTTTCCAGGCCCATTGGTCACCAATTGTCATGCAGGTTTCCCATGGCCGGGTGTTCTGGAAACCGCCCACGCGCTGTTCGGGTGTATCAAAATCACCCTGGGCACCTGTCCTGTTGTTGATCACGATATCAGGTTGGATTGTATGGGCAAAGTCGATAACCGATTGTCCACGTACAGCATCGAATTTCTGCGGAACATCGAACCAAAGGGTAAACAATGGACCATAATTTAATAACAGCTCGCCGACCTGTTTTTTCAAATAGGTTGTATATGCTTCTATATCATATTTTTCCCGCGTAACAGTGCCACCTGGGCTTGTCAAAGGAAAATCAGGGTTGTGCCAGTCACAGGTTGAATAATAGGTGCCGAATCCAATTCCTTGCCTCCTGCAAGCTTCCGATAATTCCTTCACAACGTCCCGCTTCAATGGCGAATTCATAATGTTAAAGTCGGTTTGCCGGGTATTCCACAAGCAAAATCCATCGTGATGCTTGGTAGTCAGGACGATGTATTTCATGCCGGCTGCTTTGGCCACACTGACCCAATCGTTTGCGTTAAAATTGACTGCATCAAACTTTTTATAGAGGGCGTCATACTCCTCGATTGGGATTTCGCGACCACGCGACCAACCGATTTCAGTTCCTTTTAAACTCACTGGACCCCAGTGTATAAACATCCCGAAGCGGGCATCCTTCCA
>CAIYPA010000566.1 GCA_903927965.1 uncultured Bacteroidia bacterium
CTCTGTAGCCCAATCGTTGGGGTCATTGCGGCTGCCGCTCTCCTTATCATTTTAATTGATGTGTGAATCATACAACTCTTTCCAAAAGTTATGTAACAATGGATTTTGCCTTTGCCTTTACTTTTAGATTTTGATCTTAATCTCTCAACGATGAAAATAGTACCCTATTTTAAAAAGCTCCTTATTTCAATACTCCTTGTTAATTGCTTCATAACCAATGGATATTCCCAACAGGATTCAATAAGGGAAGTGGCTATGGTGAAAAGCTTCTATACTGCACTACATGATTCCCTCTATTGGTTTAAGTCGAAGGAAAGCCTGACCCAAGCTACCGATTGGTTGTTGATGATCGAGTCGGCAGAAACTTTTGGTGTGATAATCGACCAAGCCCATTCCGCAGACATCAGGGCAGCATTGATGAGCAACAAAACAATTAGCGATCAATATAAAGTCCAAAGGGATAAGCAGATAACTTTGGCTGTATTAAATTTTATCAAGTCTTTGCAGGAAGGAACTGTTCATTTTGATTATGATGCAGTCAGTGGTACTCGTGATTCGATCTATGTTAACCAATTGATGAACTCGAAATTAATTGAACCTGTTTCTCAAACTGTATCAAAACTTGAATGCAAGGATCACGACTATCTTGTTTTGAAGAAATTCATGAACGATTCAATTGCCGCTACAGATTCAATAAAATATAAAAAATTAGTATTGGCCATGAATTACCGCAGATATCTCTTTTTCAATCGTTCATCTGATTATATTGTGGTCAATATCCCGGAAACGGAAGCCTATTATTATGGGAATAATTTTTTAAAGTTGAAAATGCGTGCCGTAGTTGGCCGTAAAGACAAACCAACCCCAACAATAGCTTCATACATGACGAATGTTGTGACTTTTCCGCATTGGAATGTACCTCATACAATTGGAGTTAAGGAAATCCTGCCCAAGGTTCAGAAGAACGACAATTACCTGGAGCAAAATAGCTACGATGTGGTAAATGGAAAGGGAAGGATAGTGGAAGAATCAACGATAAATTGGAAAAACTACAATGAAACCAACTTTCCGTACTACTTCCGTCAAGCGACCGGGCCACGAAATGCAATGGGGGTTATTAAATTTAACTTGCAGAATCCATTCGATATATTTCTTCATTCAACCAGTTCACCAGCTGCGTTTACCAAAGATTTGAGGTTTTTAAGCCATGGCTGCATCAGGCTTGAAAAACCACTTGAGCTTGCAAAGGTTTTGATTCCGGACAAGATCGACATCAAAAAAATCAAGAGCGGAAAGAAGAATACTGTTTCGGAAACCATCAGCTTGCCCAGCAAAATACCCGTATTTATAATTTATCAACCTGTTACCGTTGTAGGTAACAAAGTGAAATTTCTGCCCGACAATTATGGATTAATTAAGTAGGGAAGAAGTTTTAATGTATTGGTTATCAGGATTATATAGGAATAAGCAAGTGCCACCTTTAATGTGTTCGATAACCTCCTTGACCATTTCGGGTGGAAGTGCGGGGCAACCCAGGCTTCGGCCCAACC
>CAIYPA010000567.1 GCA_903927965.1 uncultured Bacteroidia bacterium
CTTCTTACAGAATTGAATTAAAAGGTGAAAGTTTAAGAAAAAAACGGTAAAATTGTCAGTCATTAGAGTTCTCTGAACCATCATCCCTGAAGGGGGGTCAATATGACCGGAGAAGGGGGGTCAACATCACCGGAATATCCATGTTGCCCGAATTTTTATAATTTTGATTAAAGCTGACCTCGTTGATCAGGTAGGCCATAATTGTTAGAACGGATGCAAGTGCAATGGTCAAACCTGCAATATTGATGAAATAATAAAGCTGGTTTGACTTTATATTTCTAAAAAAAAATAGAATGGTCTGTTTGATCACAGTATTATATTATTAACAATCATCATGTTAAATTTAATCTTGTAGGTTTTACTCAGTATTATCAACACTTTTACAAATATTTGATCCTGATATTTGCCACCATCCCTTCTTCCTTTAATTGAAATTTCGAGTCTTCATAACTTGGTGGACCCATAATACTTTTGGCATTATTCGAAACCCCAATTCCCTCCTTTGGTATTCCCAAAAAGTTTGTGTCCAATTTGTTGTTGTCATTTTCATCGTGTACAACTGCGATGGCATACTCTCCAATAGCCATATCTTTTATAACAAGGGTCAGTTTCCTGTTTTGAATCCTTCCAAAAGTAACATAAACCGCTTTTTCTTGATTGGATGGAAATCCCTTTTTGTTGTTGAACAGAGACAGAAGACATTTTCCTTTGTCGGTTCTAAACCCATCGATGTTTACCACTATTTCCCGCTTTTGTCCAAAAGAAAGGATGGAAATAACACAGAATAAAACAGTTAGGATTGCATTTTTCATCTCATACCAGGGCTTGGTAGGTCTGGAAGTTGGATGTCCATTTTCAATCCTGAATTTCTTCCGTTCTTCTGTAAAGTCCCACCAATTCTTACTGTTGTCATTCGTGTTGGCATGATAAACAACCAACCGGAATTGGTCTTCTACGCAAGGATCTATCCAATAACCCTTTAGGCTTTCAAACTCTTCTGTCAATTTCGCTGCGTCCATTTCCTTTAATTCATGAATTGAATAGAATCCCATCGAAACTAAATCTTCGGCAAATTTAATTCCAATGGTTTTTATGGATTGAAACTCCATTAATGCGCAGATTTCTTTAGCCCGCTCATAGGTGATTGCCATTACTACTTCCAATTCATCTATAGCATAATTGGGCAGATCACAAATTCGGATTTTGTTCTTCCTCATGCTCTGTTTTTCCTCGCATGTCAGCATTAATTTGAATTTGTATTTACTCTTCATATTTACCGGATGGTTTATAGATTCATCTTCTGTTTATTCATCCAATTTTTTGCCCAATAATGGTAACCATTCCATTTTCCAGATTGTCAAAATTAATCGTAAAACCTGAATCCTTAAGAGATTTTAATACAAAATTCCGGCTAATCCTTGTTTTGTAATAGGAGCTTATTTTTTGAATCCAGCGGTTATCCTCAAATTCATGCAATAAATCGGTCACCCTCACCCGATCTTCAAAATACTCAATAAAGCAAGTCAATATCCTTTGTGGATCACTTTTTACATGAATGAATCTATCCGTGTCAACCAATTCCATTGAATAATCGCGAAATGTGAATATGAGTCGGCCATTTGAAATCAACAATTCAAATGAGTCCTCTATTAGTTTTACAACTTCTGAAAATGACCCTAAATGGGATAACGTATCACCACAACACACTGCCAATTCGGGTTGTGGTTTGGAATATTGGCCTATATTTTTTAGGTCATCCCCGATAACCTCGATAGGGAGGTTTATAATCCTGGACTTTAAATCATCTATCAGTTGTTTGTTAAAATCTATCGATTTCACCTTAAATCCCAATTCCGCCAAAGCAATACTCTGTATCCCATGGCCTGCACCTAAATCGATAGCATATCCTAAACCATAAGGTTTTATATCATGGTTGATACACATCTCCCTGAATGAATTCTTGTTCTTGTCAAAATCACCTGTGAACCAGGAATAAAAATTACCCAGATGATTGTCATAATGCTCTTTTACTGTCATGATATACTCTAATCCAAAGGTATAATTGTTTTAAGATTTTAACCAGGAATTAATTGTGATTCAAATTCAATCAATTCAATTGGTGCCCCATTGTGCTCAATCATTGCAACTTTAATCCCTTTGGCAGGAGAATTTGGCGGTGTAATAATCTTGAAGTCATGGGTCGCCAATTCAAAATCCAAATCGGATACTTCAAATGCAATGTGTGGAACCGTTTGTATCAATTGATCAACAGGGCTATCATCGTCAAATCTCATCCATTCAATTCCAAACGGGCTTGTTGAAAATCCACAGACATGAATTTTTAAATGTGCGATATATTGCATATCGGGCATGATTATCTTGGTTGGAATACCCAAATGATGATATTTCCAACCCCATTTCACAATAGATACAGGTTGTTCATTTTCCAATCTATATTCCACAATTTCAAGCTGTTGATTATTCATCGAATTTATCAATTTTGTTCTTTTTTTACACCTTTAAATAAAGCATAACCCAATCCTCCACTTAACACTACTCCAAAGAAATACCGTTCATTCTCAAATACTTTAAACACTCCTTTCAACCCATAAATTTTGAATATCCGATAGGCCGTTATTAATTTTTCACGGATTGTCATCACTTTTTTATGGCTTTTGACATTCCGGTCTTTTCGGATGTCCCAAAACATTTCCGGTTTTGACCACTCCTCAAATTCACTGACGATATCGATGGTCCCTGCCTTTTCGAGCATGGATTTCCACTCATTGAATTCAAGTGGAGTCGTTCCATATCGTTCCGAAATCTCATTTTTTTCTTCTACAGAGAAAGGTTTCTTCCAGGTCGATTCATGAATGGCCACTGCGCCTTTTGGTTTTACAACCCGAAGCATCTCATTTAATACCTTCTGGGAATCATCAGGTATCCCTACGGCACATTCATTGATCACAACATCAAAAGTATTGTCGCTGAAAGGGAGTTGTTGCGAATCGCCAATGACAAATTTCACTTTCCCGTTCAATCTACTCTCTTTGGCCCTTTTTGAAGCTGTCCTGACCATCTCTTCCGAAATATCCAAGCCTGTAACCTGGACACCAAATGTAGTGGCATAGTAAATCGCCTGGGTCCCCCTTCCGCTCGATACATCCAAAACGCACATCCCCTCTTTCAGTTCGCAAAGCTCAGCTGTCCTTTTGGTCAGTTCATATCCACCCGGATGCAAAATCTCAATTCCACCAATTTCAATTGCATCTTCAACAGTCGGTTTTTGAGTTCCTTTTCGTTTCATAATTGTTTTTTTTATAAATGATTACGAGACAAAACTAAGTCCGGGTACTCTTTCTTCAATTGACAATTGTCACAAAATTTAGTCCCGGATCTGGGAACGAATTCGGCTTAAAGTTTCCCTTGAAACACCAATGTAGGAGGCAATATGTTGAATGGAAACCCGTTGAATGATTTCAGGATGGTAATTGAGCAAATACTTGTATTTTTCCAATGCGGATTCAAAACTCAATGAAGTTGCCCTGTCATACAACCGAAGGCACTCCTTCTCGGTAAGCAATTGCCGGATAGTTTGCCATGTCGGACTTTCGTTCTGAAGTTTTGACAAGTTCTCAGACGAAAGGGATACAACAACCGAGTTTTCAAGTGCCTGTATGTACTCTGTAGAAGGAACCTGATTGATAAAACTTTTAAATGATGATGTAATCGATTTGTCCTTACAAAAGCAGGTGTTTATCTCCACTCCATCCTTGAGGTAAAAAATCCTGAAAAGTCCTTTGTTGATGTAAACAATCTTGTTGCATTTCTGCCCTTCGGTTACTAGGTAATCCCCTTTACCGATTTTTTCAACCTGGAAATAGGGTTTGGCCAATCCGAATGAGTGACCATCCATTGAGATCACCTGGTTCAGGTAATTTCTGAAGTTATCGATTTCGCCCATAATCCTATGCGACCCTAAATCTCAAAACCGTTTTCAGTTTTTCCGGGGCAACTTTCCGTGCATCGGTAAGGTAAATTTCCCGATGGTTATGCCCAATCCTTTTAAACCCTTTTTCATTGGCAAACAATGCCATTTTTTTGAAACTCTCCGGCTCGCTGTCATAACTGCCCGTATGCATCATCTGAATGCAAGATCCCTCTTCAATGGATTCAAATTTTACTTTATCCAACAATTCATGGGGCTTTTTCTTTTTGACCCTCTCAATAGTTTCATTTGCATAATCCTCCGAAACAAAATCCGGTTGCCGGATCATCAGGTTGAAAATCAATGAATTCTTATCCAAATTCCCATTATAATTCTCTTTTGCCTGATCATCAATGTCCCAGACACCTTCCAATGGGAACACTGTATATTCAAAATAACCTTTGGGTGCAAGCCCTTGCTTCGGACTCATTTTTATTGCATACGACAATGAATACAAAACACCGATGTATTCGGCAAAAAAGTCATCATTGGGATTCCCTTTCCCAACAATTGAGTAAAATTTGAATTTTGGCAAAACGATAGCTTCTGGCTTGTCTTTGGGTAGATAGAATTGTTTGTCATTTTTTCTCCATTCGTGATTCATGTTGTTTACTCCTTAATTTTCATTATTAACAAATAGGCTTCCTACTCCGTTCAAAGGCTTAAGAAGTTCCTCTTTTTTATATTATGAGCCAATAAAGTATTCTTTAAAATTCATGATTTCCAGCATCTCCCCTCGCATCAACCTTATAAACCTGGCCATGTCTGGTTCCTCTTTCCTGATCAACGAAAAACCGGTATCAACTAAACGCAATCCATTGTTCGTCAGTATTATATTATTGAACATGAATTCCGGGGTGCCTCTTATGGGGTGTTCGATGTCGCCGTGCAAAAAGCCATGGCGATGCAACTCGTCCATTTGGGTTATGAATTTTTCAAAAACAGGGATTCTTTCATGTTTATCCAAACTTTGAAAATCCATCGGACATAACCGTTCCATTACAAGCATATCGGTGCTTTCGTCGAATTTATCTTTTCTGATAAACCGGACCATCAGACTGTTGATTGCATTTGCATATTCCAATCGCCTTATTTCAAAGTCGATATCCATCTTGAAATTCAGCATCGAGCTCTCTTTACCAGTGGCTACATCGACGAAAACCAATGGATTGATGGGAGGGATTTTCCCAACTTCGGTATCGGAAAGGGCAACAATCCGATGGTAATGCGATTCTGAAATTATTTCATACGACATCGTTAGATCAAATTTAAACATTTACTAAATAAATGAAAGTAGAACAACTTAAACATGCTTCCTTTTACCTTGTAAATTTCCGCCTCCCACAAACTCATCATTATATCCCCATTCGCCCGAAAATTCGCCTTCGCCAACAGTTGATAGCAATCCTTTCCCGGAGGTGTTTCCCCATTTCCAATTAAAAGTAATCTGGTTATTTTGAACAAACCCAATAAGATCCACAATTCCAACCCCATATGAGAACCTTCCTGTTACTTTATCCTTGTTCCGGTAAAAAACAAATGTTGCATTTAATTTTTCTTCGCCACCATTTGCTATTTTATGGCCATAGGTTCCAGAATAAGCACCAGAAAAATCGGAGCCACTAACCAATCCTTCTGAATAGCCTGGTTCCATAATGACCAAATCGCCCTTCTTTCTGGGATAAAGAAGGTTAACATCCAATGCAAGGGCATTGACTTTCAAAAAATCCTGCATTTTAGGCGACCTGATCAGATCCACGATCTCTTTTGCTTCATTTCCAATCGATTCAACAATTTGTTTAGCTCGGATTTTATTGGGCTCTGCATCAATGAATTCATTGGGGGAATTTATAAATTCGCTTGCGATTGAATTAAGCCTCTCATTTGAAAAAGGATGAGTGGAATTTCTCAAATAGTCGTTCCAATCTTTTTCAAGCACAAAATCGCCTTTATTTAAATAGAATGAAGTGAAAACCATAAACAACAATATCATACCCAAAGGGGCAGTCCCAATTCTTTTAAACATATTGGTTGCAAAAGAATCGGCATCGGTTTCAAATTGTTGGGATTGGGCATGTGTAACCGACTCATAGGATGGGTGATTATAAACGATATGTGCCAGTTCATGACTGAGTATCCAAACGACAATCGATTTCAGGACTTTCTGTGAATTGTCGTCAATCAATTGATTATCCAAAGCATTGCCGGGAATATGAAGTACTTTCAATGGTGAGGGTATTTTTCCCCCGGCAAAGCGGTTGCTTCCATATTTAAGGCAAAAAATATAATCGATTAACGATTCTGTACTAAAGCCGTTACCCACTAACCACGAATAGGCAATTGAGAGATCGTCAATGAATTTAATTGAAGAGATTGGCGCATAAACCACTTTGTCCAGGACAGAGGCATAAAATGAAAAAGGGGAATTGGAAAAACCCTCATCCGGAATTAAAGGAAATTCCAACCTGACACCAAAGGCATTTGCCCTTTCATTCCGGGCCAATTTCTTAAGAATAAGATCCTCAAAATTCCATACCAGATTTGGGGCATAACGGGTTTGCCAATAGCTTAACTGTTCAGCACTATATATATTGGAATAGTTGTTTGACATGGCCACAGTTGTTATTTTCCCAAAAAGAAATCGGCAGCCTTTTTGATCTCAACAGGTGCAGGTTCGGGATATCCTTTTGCGATCCAGGCTTTATAAACAAAGTAATCCCCCCACTCTTCTGTCCAAACAGACCGCATTAGTGTTTCCTTAACATTCGTCATGGAGTTCATATAATCCAATTTTAAACTCACCGGAATAGGTTCATCATTCTCAATTTTATCTGAAACCTTAGCAAGTGTCCTGAAGTCTTTCTGGTAGGCTCCCCTTAAATTTTCAATTTCCATATTATCCGATTCAGCATCCTGCAAGTACCTAATTTGCTTGTTAACAACGATCTTGTCATTGTTTTTCGTAACTTCGCTTACTTTCACCTGGGTTACAATTGAGTAAACCGTCACCCCTGCTCCAAAGAATGCGAAGAATACCCCCGGTGCAACATTCGCAAATGCCAATTTCATCTTTAAAAATTCAAGATTGCTGGACCCTGAATTTGCCGCATCGGGTGCGAAAATAAAAAGCAAAAAACCCAAAACAATGCTCAAACCAGCTATCGAAAGTGCCAAAATCCTTTCGTTGCTTCTTAATTTAACGATGTCGTGTTCCATAATGATTTATTTTTCCAATTCATTTTTAATCAAAATTTCAATATTCCCAAGTCTGTCAAGGGGAATTGAACTCAACATTTTTGCCAATTGAACGGCGCTACCACTCCTTTTCAGGGAAATCAAAGGATGGTTCCCTTTGTCGGCATCTTTACTACTTGGTATCCATTCGAGGAAGTCGTTCGGCGTGCATTGAAACAGCTCACATAACCGTTCGATTTCCTTTAAATTTAACTTGTCATGCCTACTATGAACAATCCTTGTAGCAAAATTATCAGAGTATCCGGCTTTTACAAGAAAAGTAAAGGGTTTATCAATCCCCCTAGCGGTAAAAATTCTTGAGAAGTTAAAGGTAAGCATTTTCTTATTGTCAGTTTAAAGATTGTTTGTTAAAGATTTGTCAAAGTAGTCGTTTGTCTTAAACAATAATCCGTTCATTCCTAAAACAAATACTTTGATATACAAAAATAACCCGTTTATTTCATTTTTTAATACGTTTAATCCAAAATTTAAATCACCTTGTTTTAAATTGTATCCGTTTAGATTTAAAATATATCCGTTCACCTTTAAAAATAACCCATTCACCTTTAAAAATAAGGTGTCATATTCTAAAAAGATGTTTGCTATTCAAAAATTTCAGGTTCATATCTTATAAATACCTGTATCAATGAACAACTAATTGTCGGAACTGGTCTCACAAATTTTGAGTCTTATTAATATTGGGTTATTCTGTCCTAAATCTTGACACCATTTTAAGTTTATCCTGTGCAAACTCTCTTGAATAAGTCCAGTAGATTTCCAAGAGTTATGTCCAATCATTTTGCGACCTATTTCATTGGCAAACAATGCAATTTTTTTGAAACTTGCCGGATCGCTGTCATAATTTCCAGACTGCATTTATTGTGCGTAAACCCCAGAATGGCAAAAGTGAGGTTGAATGAACAGTAATTTAATTTCAATCAAAATTATCCTTCTCAGTATTTATTATTTCACTAATTTGTACTATCAATTCCGGAATACCGTATTTTGCAACATCCCAAACTATAGAATAATTCACGCCGACATAGTCATGAATCAATTTATCTCGCATTCCGGCAATATTTTTCCATTTGATGTTATTCCATTTGAACCTTATATCGGACGAAATTTGCTTTGTTGCTTCACCGATAATTTCTAAACTTCTAACAATTGCTCTTTTCAGGGTTTCATCCGAAAGGAATTTTTCTTTATCAATTTCATCCGGTAATACGCTCTGGATAAAAACACATTCCATTAAAATGTGCTGCAAATAATCAATGGGAGATTTAGACATATTCAACCTCCTTTAAAATTTTTGGACCAATAATAGGACTTAAACCATTTTTGGTAACAACTTCCACTTTTACTCCAAGAAACAAATCATCAAGGAAAAAACACAAATCCATGAAGTTCTCAAATGTTTCATTTTGAGGATTGAAATCAACAAAAATATCAATATCGCTTTTTTCATTTTGTTCATTTCTGACATAAGAACCAAACAAACCCAATTTTGAAATTCCTAATTGATTTATTTTAGATTTATTTGAAACTAAAGTATTGATAATGTATTGTTTTTCAAATTTCATATATATTCCTTTTTCCTTCAAAATTACATTTTTTAATGAAATGATGAACTTTAGATAACACAATTTAAAAGATTTTCAAAATTAATGCGTTTTAAACATCCTCATTAATATTTTTCCTCTTAATGCCGAAATTATCAATGTCTTTCTCTTTCGATAATAAGAATTTTAGAAACGATTTGTTTTGAAATTTACAGGTTTGCAAGATGCTTAATAGTCTCAAATAATGAGGTGTTGTACTTTCAAATAAAAAACCAGAAATTTTCCTTTGAACACAAATTGGTCTTAATGCTCTTTCCGCAGAATTATTATGCCAATTTATTCCATCATGAGAAATAAATGTAAACAGGCTTTTTTGATAATGTACAAATCTTTTTTGATAATGGCAACACAATTCTGATTTATAAGTTTTATTATCTATGTGATTTTCGTAAAATTTATCAACAGAAGTACTATATTTCGTCAAAAAATGCTTTTTTAAACCGTGTTTATAGACTGTTTGTATTATGGGAATGATTAAATTTCTAATTTCAATAACAAAGCTTTCATATTCTTTTTCAAATGGATTTTCCCATAAATCATTATTTAAATCTCGAATAAGATGCACCCAACATTTTTGCTGTGAACATTCTATGGTGTCATAACCTGTATAAAAATCAGTAATCAAAACACCTTTGTAATCTTTGAGAAACTCCTCTGCTATGTTTGATTCCCTGCTTTTTGAAAGCTTTAAAATAACATATTTATCATTAGTAAAAACCCATATATATTGATTTTCACCTCGAATATTTATTGATGTTTCATCTGCATGGATATATGGGCTATTCATCAATATTTTAAAGATTTTATCTTCTGTTTCTTGATAGAATACTCCCAAATCTTTTATGAAATTTGAAAAATTACTATTACATCCCATATTCTTGCCAAAAATAGAATTCATACTTTCCTCAATTTTTGAATATGGAAGTTGTAAAGCAACTCTTTGATAAATTACCCATGCCCTGAAATTATGTCCATATATTTTCGAATTCTTTAAATAAAAAGGGTTTGAATAATTTTTGTTACATAATTCGCAATAACCTTTGAATCCATAATATTTAACAACACTCTTTCTAAGCCCATTTTCAGTAAAAACAATATCCACAATTATTTTATTTGTGTTTAAAGCGGTTGTTAAGAGTTTATTTTTTAAATGTTCAGGGCAATATTCTAAATGATTAACAAATACTTTCTTAGTAATCTTTGGCGGACTAAAAGTAACTCCAATATGCTTTTGTTTAGTAGGCTCAATTATCTTTTTCCCAAAAGAAATTTTAGCTTTGTTAGAATTATTATGAGCCAATTCAAGCACATTCTTAAACTGATTATGAACACCGTTACTGATTTCAGAGGCTATTTTCTTTGGATTTTGAACAAATTCTATATCGTTTGAAATCATTGCGATTGCTTGAATACGACTTAATTCATCTGTCAAGAGCTTCAAAGCCAAACAATCTTCTTGGTTATACGTACATAATTGTTCTTTTCGGCATATTTTTCCTTCTTCCCATTCATTGCGCCAAATAATTGATTGTAAACCTGATGCCTTTTCATCTGTCCATTTAGCCCCTATTGATTTTCCTAAGTCTTTTAAGCCATTCGAGTATGTCGGAAAGTAAATTTTGCCATAAATAAATGAGTTGATATTGACAAATCTCTTTTTGATGCCGTCAATATCAGTCTGGTATCTTTTCGCTAATTTTTCAAAAGCTGTTGGTTCAAAAGAACCGTAATGATAGAGTGGGCTGTCAGGGTAAGTTTCTAATAAGGATATTACACCATGCCAAATAGTACTCTCGTATTGTTGACTATCAGCCCAAAAAGAATGAGTTCTTTGAATATTACTAATGTTTCGCACATAAAAAAAGTGCTTAAAACATTGTGTTTTAGATAAAAAAAGTAGCATGGAAATTTTGTTAAGACCTTAAAATGTAGTAATTTAAGGGCGAATCCAAAACAATACTGCCATGCTACAGAA
>CAIYPA010000568.1 GCA_903927965.1 uncultured Bacteroidia bacterium
CTAGCAAGTCTTCCCTTAAATTGAAGGTGACCCACACATCCTCAAGATCGACAATCGTAATCACAGGATACCCTGCCGGAACCAATTCCCCACGCTCCGAAATGATATTGGCGATCTCGCCCTTGATCGGGGAGAAAATATGGTTTTCGCTCAGATAGGCATTCACTTCTGTCAGGACACCGTCAGCCTGCATGACCAAAGCACCCGCTGAGGCTTTGTCTTCATAGCGTGCCCCTTTCTTTGCCTTGTCATACAACGAATTGGCTGCTTTTTCGGTCTCAACCGCCGCTTTCATGCGTGTTTCGGCTTCGTCCTTTTGTTGTTCGGCCACGACCCCCGATTTGTAAAGGTTATCGACGCGCTGGTAGGTTTTCTTCGCAAATTCGGATGCTGCCAAAGCCATTTGCCACGAGTTGAAAGCAGCCTGGATATCTTCCTTCTGTGCCCCGTTATCCGCTTTTTCCTTTTGCGCCCCGGCAGCCTTCCTTACAGCGGATGCTTGTAAATACTTGGCTTCCAATTCAGGACTGCTAATTGTAAAGAGCAGCTTTCCTGGCAATACATCATCCCCTTTGTGGACCAGAAGACTGTCGATCCTTCCAATCAGTTTGGAAGCTACTTTTACCTGAGTGGCTTCAACTTCCCCCTGTATCTCAAGTGGGATTGGCCTGGCAACCAACCAGATGGCATAACCAATAAAAATGACCAGTGCAATGATTGCACCTAAGATCAGGAAATGTTTTAATTTGTTCATGGTACTAACTTTATTTTGAGTATTAAATTTTATGCTGCTGGCGACTGGCGACTCGCGACTGGCTTTAACTGTACATGTTCGCGGCTGGCGACTGGCAACTCGCGGCTGGCAACCGGCTTTAACTGCACATGTTCGCGGCTGGCGACTGGCAATTGGCGGCTGGCTTTAGCTGCACATTTTCGAGGCTGGCAGCTGGCAACTCGCGGCTGGCTTTAACTGCACATGTTCGCAGCTGGCAGCTGGCAACTCGCGGCTGGCTTTGAATGTATTCCAGTTATATTCCATTCTCCAGTTTCCTCTTAACGGTTTCCCTATTCCTGTATCCAAATTCCATTCCGTATCCGAACAGCCAGTGGCCAGTCGCCAGAAGCCAGTTGCTGTTCTTGAAAAAGAAAAATTCCCCATCTGCTCATAAGTTTATCCAGAGCTTCAGAACTTCCCCTTCTTTGCATCCGGATTGTTCATGTAAGAAACAAATTTGTCAGACAACCCGGAATAATACAACAGTTTCGAGAGTGCCACATCCCACGCATAAATGGCCTGTAACCTTTCAATTTTGGCTTTTGCAACTGCAAGATTGGCATCCGAAACCTGGGTTGCAGTGGCGATCCCTTCCGAAAATGCCTTTTCACGTGCCCTCGAATATTCGGCGGTAAACTCCATCGCGGCATCCAATTCCGTGATCTGCTCCATGTACATGTGTAGCTCCTGGTAATATTTGTTGATCGCCGAATGGATATCCGATTCTGCTTTTGCATAATAATCGTCAACCTCCATCGCCTGAAATTTTGCCGCTTTGAGCTTCCTGTTTCGGGCCTGTCCGTCGAAAAGGCTCCATTGCAATCCTACACCAACCATATAATCAGGAAGATAGGGGGAGAGGTCCTTGTTCACCAGGTCGTAAGTCCCTGAAGCGGCAATTGTAGGAAGAAAAGCCGACTGCTCAACTTTAATACCCTCCTGCGCCAGTTCCTTTTTCTTGTTGACCTGTGCCAGCAAAGGACTGTTCACCAGGGCTTTCTGTTTAAAGAAATCCAGAGGTTCGATATTTTCGACAAAGAAAAGTTCCGAAAGCGGGTTGATTTTTGGGTTACCAGTCTCTGCCACTGTGTTTAGAACCCCTTCATTGACAATCTCCACCTGGCGTTCCGATTTTTTCAACTCACGGTCGGCATCGGCAAAATAGACTTTGGCATTCAAAACCTCAACCTGTGCAATCATCCCTTCTTTTGCCAATTTCTGGGCATCCTCGAAATGTTTCAGCATCCCCTCTTTAACGGTTTGCCTTACTTTCACAGCCTGGTTCGCCATGATCAAACCAAAATAACGCTCCACCAACTCACACGATAGTTCGTACGATTTTTGAATGGTCTCAAGCTCCGAAGCCTCAAATTTGATTTTGGCCGCTTTGTTGGCAGCGTTGATTTTTCCACCGGTATAGATCGGAATCACAAACCCGGCGTTCACCATTCCAAACTGTTTCTCCTGGATGGTCTGGATCCACTCCCCATTGTTTACAGCATCGAGCCCTTCCAACATTTTGCCCCTGATCACTGTAGTAGAAACATCATCAGGAAGATAGGGCATTACCGTATTTGTTTTCGGATCGGGATTGGGAACACCGCCAAATTTTCCATAATGGCCCAATGCACTGTAAAGCGGCGAAATGGCATCACGAACAGGTGTCAGGTCAAGTTCAATATTATCAGACATATACACATAAGATGCACTCAACGAAAGTCTTGGGAGGTGCAACCCTTTCGCAGCTTTTACCTCTTCCCCAAGTTGAAGCGATTTGTGGTTGTACTGTTTGATCAGGTGGTTGTTCTGCAACGAAAGTCCAAGCGCCTCCTCAAAAGTAAGGCTCTTTGTTTCGGCTGGACTGGCCTGCCCCCACAGCAGTTGTCCTGTCATCAGAAATAGTAAAATCAATAATTTTGCTTTCATAGTATTTTAAATCTTATTTTAAATCTTATTTTAAAGCGTTGATTGAAAATTCGGCCACCCGGTTTTGCTCCTCTGTGGTCCATTCCTTAATCCCAAAGAATCCTTTCATACGCAGGTTGATAAACTCGATCGGATAGATGATCACCAAGATC
>CAIYPA010000569.1 GCA_903927965.1 uncultured Bacteroidia bacterium
AACTCGCTACTGGCAACTCGCTACTGGCAACTGGCTGTTCGTAATCCAGAAAATAATCCTGCTTTTGCACTAAAACCGCTACACATTACGGATTGAGAAAACCTAAAGAGACTTATTTGGAATATAAAATTACGTTTTCAGCTCTTGCAGCTAAGCCATTTGCCAGCAGCTAGTTGCTAGTTTCATTCTCCCCATTGATCCTCTGTTCCGGAAAACCCTCAAGGTATTTAAGAGCGAGCTTTTCGATACGGGCCAGATAATTCCCTTTTGAATTGTCAGATACAATCTGGTTTTCAATCTCTGCAAATTGGGTGACCAAAGATTGATGATCGGAAGTGGAAAGGGCATTGTCTGCCATCCTGAAAAGAATATTGTTCTCTTTTGCAATGTGATTGGTCAGCAATCCGCCATATCCAAGCATGTTTTCATAAATGGCTTTTGTAGAAGATTTATCACCATTCTTTAATAGATCAATATTCCCAGCCATCCCTTTGACGAAGTTCCGACCCTGGACATGGTCGCTCAACATTACTGATATCGGTCCCTGGGTCATTGAAAACCCACGTTCAGCCATTAAAGGAAACAACATCGACTCCTCCTTTGCATGGTGAAGGCCATCGGCAAAATTTTGGATCAGATCGATGACCTCTTCCAAATCTTCAACGACTGGGATCCTATTTGTCATCCTTTCCATCACATCGATCAGTTTCAGGATTGAAACATGGTCATTTTCCAAATTCTTAGTTGCAAATTCCATATTATTGATATTAAATCGGGTGCAATATTAAATAAAATTTTATTAAAAGACTAAAAGGTCTTTTAATATTTTATAATTTTTTATACTTATTTTTGTGATGGATAAATAAAAATAAAAAAACATGTTCAACAAAGAGACAGAATATGCACTGAGAGGATTGGTTTATGTTCAGGTTCAGAACCTTAAAGGATTGAAGCCGGGAATCGTGGAGATTTCACAGGAGATTGATGCCCCATTGTTTTTTACCGGAAAAATTATGCAGCGGCTGGTGAAACATGGTTTTTTGATGTCGTTGAAAGGGAAAAATGGGGGATTTTTCTTTGATGAAAAGAAGGATGACCTTCCCATACGAAAAGTAATCCAAGCCATCGAAGGGGAAAAAACCTATTCGGGATGTGGTTTCGGCTTGAAACATTGTGACGAGCTCCACCCTTGCCCGTTGCATGAACAATATGCCCCTATCCGTAATTCGATCAACGATCTGATTATTAATAATACAGTCCAGAGCCTGGCGCGGGATTTCCAGGGCGGTGGGGACATTCTGCCCAGCAGGTTGAAAAGTTAGGGCCGATCAATAACAATTTCAATATTAATCGTCAATTATTTTTTGGTTTGCTGACCTGATCGACCAGATAAACAATCGATTGGTGTGAAATACCAGAATGGAGGCTTAATCCAATTTCACAGGTGCGACTGTTTGAATAGCCTTTCGTTACCCTTTCAGGGATTTGACTTTTAAGGTCTTTTAATCCATGATGGTTCAGTTCAGGAAAAGAGAAACCACGGTCACCTGCAAACCCACAGCAGTTTGTATCCGGAACGATCACTTTTGCCGCACACTTTTCGGCCAATTGAACAAGTTTGTTTTCCAATCCCATCTTTTTCATGCTGCAGACTGCAAAAACAGTTATGGTTTCTTGTAATGGAGTTATCTCCAGATGTGGCAAAAGATATTCGCTGATAAACTCCACAGGTTCATAGAGTTTTAAATCATTCCCCATGCTTTCTTTCATTGTAAACAGACAAGGGCTCATATCGCACAGAACGGGATATTTCCCATTTTCACTTGCCTTTATCAAGGCAGACTCTAGCTCCCTCGATTTTTGAGTTCCAGCTTCAGTATATCCTTTGCTTAGAAAAGCCATTCCACAACAGTGAGAATTCAGGTTTTCGGGATATATGACTTCATACCCTCCTTTTTGAAGCAATTGCAACAACTTGTCAGACAATTGTTTGTCTTTTCTATTCTCACGCGAAACGCCCATCGAACGGTTGATGCACGAAGGGAAGTAAACAACCTTTCGACCAGTATTATTAGTTTGTGGCGAATTGACATTGATTTTTTTCGCACCCAAAGGCATAAACGGATTCCAAAGCGGGATCCTGTTGCCCGATAAAGTCCTTATTCCTCCAGAGATTCCTTTCATCAGGGCAGTACCCAAAATTGAATGAAAAAATCCCACCAAAGAAAGGACGACCCTTGCAGACGCTGTGACTCCAGCCATCCTATTGGCGACCCAAACTGCATTTTTCTGGCCGGACCCAATCTCCTCATTGCGCAATGTCTTGATTAATTTACCCGTATCGATTTTCACCGGACAAGCCGTGGCGCATAATCCATCAGTTGCACAGGTTTCATTCCCTTCATACCTGTAGTCCTTTGCCAAGGAGGCCATGATATGTGGTTCGTGTCCGCTCTTTTTCAACCGTGACATTTCACGGTAAACGACAATCCGCTGACGAGGGGTCAACGTCAATTCTGCTGAAACACAGGTTGGTTCGCAGAAACCACACTCGATGCATTTATCAATTTTTTCGCTCGCGGCAGGGATCGGTTTGAGGTTTTTCAGATGTGCCTCGGGATCATTGTTGAGGATAACACCCGGGTTTAACAAGTATTGAGGATCAAACACTTTTTTGATCTGTTTCATCAGCCCATAAGCTTCACTCCCCCACTCCATCTCCACAAAAGGTGCCATGTTTCGACCTGTGCCGTGCTCGGCTTTTAAAGCACCATCGTATTTATGAACTACCAGATCGGCAACCTCGGCCATAAATTTACTATAACGGTCGATCTCCTTCAAATCGCCAAAATCCTGATTGAACACAAAATGGAGGTTTCCTTCAAGGGCATGACCAAAAATCACAGCCTCGGCATAACCCCATTTATCCAATAGCTCGCGCAGATCAAGAGTAGCCTCAGCCAACCTTGGAACAGGAAAGGTCACATCTTCAATGATGACGGTGGTTCCTGTTTTGCGCATAGCCCCAACCGAAGGGAACATCCCTTTTCGGATCTTCCATAAAAGGGCATAATCGTATGGATCTGAGGTAAATTGAACCGGAATTTCTGTAGGAATCCCACCTATGATTCCAAAAATTGTATTAATCTGTATATCAATATCTTTCTTTGACAATGCCCGTGTCTCTACCAAAATGGCACTGGCTCCAGCACTCAGGGTCTTCAGATAAGCTGGTATTCCTTCCTGATCCTCGACCGAATGCAAACCAGCACGATCGATCAATTCAACAGCCGAAACTGGGGCAAATTTTAAAAGGGAAACCGCATTACATGCTTTTTCAATATCTGGAAAGATCATCAGTGAACTGGCACGAAATGGATGTTCAACTACCGTTTTATAGGTAATTTCTGCGATAAAACCAAGTGTCCCTTCCGAACCGATCATCAGGTGTTCAATCACATCAAAAGGGTCAGAAAAATCGACAAGTGCATTTAAGCTGTAACCAGTCGTATTCTTCATCTTGTATTTATGGGCAATCCTTTCAGCCAATGGATGATTGGACTTCACTTTATTTACCATCTCTATAACATCCTGGATCATTTGTGGATGCGTCTGGCGAAAAAGCTCTTTGCTTTGAGGATCAGATGTGTCGAGCAACGTACCGTCGGCAAATATGATCCGCATACTCCCCAATGTTTTATAGGAATTTTCGGCAGTTCCGCAGCACATGCCACTTGCATTGTTGGCGGCAATCCCACCAATCATCGCTGCATTGATGGATGCCGGATCGGGACCAATTTTCCGTCCGTAAGGTGCCAAAACCGCATTGACACGTTCACCTGTCAATCCGGGTTGAAGTTTGATTTTCAATCCATTATCAGAAATCTGATATTTTTTCCAATGTTTGCCGGCAACAACAAGCACAGAATCAGATATTGCCTGACCCGATAAACTGGTCCCGGCAGCTCGGAAAGTTACCGGAAGTCCAAGTTTAGAGCTCTCTTTTAAAATCAGCATTACCTCATTCTCATCTTTCGCCTTGATAACGATTTTTGGGATCAGCCTGTAAAAACTGGCATCTGTTCCAAAAGCCAAAGTATGAAGCGGATCATGAAAAATCCGTTTGGGATCGATGGATTGGATAAGCTGTTGATATAGAAGCTTGTAATTTCCTGATAACATGTAGGAATATTTTAATTGGATTATCAATTCAAAAAGCGGCTGGCAATTGGCAACTGGCGGCTGGCAGTCTTCAACGCAAATATTGTAATTCAGAATAATGAAAGTAGAACGATGAAAGGCATATTTTGGAATGCAATCTTAATCGTACCTAAAACAGGCGGCTAGCGGCTGGCAACTGGCGGCTGGCAGTCTTCAAAGCAAATATTGTTATTCATAATAATAACAGTAGAACGATGATAACCATATTTCGGAATACAATTATAATCGTACTCCGAACAACCAGTCGCCAGAAGCCAGCCGCCAGTAGCCTATTTATCAAAACCATATTTCGGAATTCAATCTTAATCGTACCCCGAACTGCCAGTCGCCAGTAGCGTTTAATTCGGGAACAATATTGAAGAGATTGCCCTTGTTGACGGATAAAGTCAATTGTCATGGCTGATCCATTCACCAACTTTAAAGGATTTAAAAATCCATTTATCATCAAATAACCCGAATCCTTCACTATATAGAATTCCAGCAGCCGTATATCTCTTCATATAAGCTTTATAATCATACCTATGCTTTTCCTTTGAGAAATAGATATGGTCACCTTCAGTTTTTTCAATTTGAACATCCACAATTGAATCATTAAAGGCTATCTTTTCATAAGTTTCTTCTACGACACCTTTTGTATCATAAAAGGCAACTTTCCCGATTAAAAATCCCTCCTTGTATTCTGCTTCCACATACTTTTTACCGCTCGTATAGAAGACATTCATTTTACCATCCTTCAATCCTGTTTTATAATTTGTAAACCAGAACTCGCCATTTGTCGATTCAATCCATAATCCTTCTTTATAACCTTCCACCTGGTTCACATGCTTCATGGTGTTCAGTTGTGTCTCTTTCGCCAAATCCCCAACCAATTGAGCAATTTTCTCCTGAAGCAATTGAATCTTTGCTTCATTTTTCTGTTGACCGATTAGTTGCTGTCCGATAGATAATACCAAAAGTAAAACTATAAATAATTTCATTATCTGTACTTTAACAATTAAAATAACCGACTACTTAACCACCATCAACTGTTCCTTCAGCCAGGTTGGCCGATTTGTCGTGATCACTTTGACTCCCAAATCGCGCATCCGGATTGTTTCTTCTTTGGTGTCAATAGTCCAGCACCAGATTTCGAGTTTGGCATTCTTTAATTCATCAACCAATTGCTGATCAATGGCTTTGTAATTGGCATCAACGCCGTCAAGTTTTGCCTTGTTGATTTCAGGAATCCGCTTGATGATGTCATCTTTTGAAGATGAAAGGTAATAACAAGGAACAACAGGAAAGAGAACCTTTGCCTGGGCGATCGTTTCAAAACTGAATGAGATAAAGGCTATTTTGCCCGTTCTCCAGTACTTTTTTATCACCTTCTGAAGCTCAGGAAATACTTCGTTACCACATTTGATTTCAATGACCAGCATCCTATCTTTCGGGATGGTCGTTAGCACATCTTTCAGCAATGGCATTTTCTCCCCTTCAAACCAGGTTGAATTCGTGGCACTTAGCTTTAAATTCAGTTTCCTGAGATCAGAATAATTGGTTTCGGAAATCACCAGTTTTTGATCCGTCATGCGTCCGGTGTTGGCATCATGCGACAATATGATCTGCCGATCTTTCGTAAACTGAATATCACATTCTGCACCGTCGCACCCTAATTGCCAGGCCAATTTGATGGAACCCAAGGAATTTTCTGGTGCATAATAGGAAGCACCCCGATGGCCTACATATTGAAACTGGGCAAACATATTGAAATTCAATAAGATGCAAAATATGAAAAACAGGGACTTCCTCATTTTATAGGATCTGATCGGTAACCTGATTGAAATAACTGACACATTCTTTGATATCGGGCACCGAATTATCCCAATTGTACTCATATTCGATGGCGAACACCCCTTTGAAATTTTGCCGTTTCAACTCCAACAACATCCCTTTCACATCAAGGATACCTTTGCCCCAAATCACATCGTGCTGTTCCTTTTCACCTTCAACTTTGGGTGCGATATCTTTGAAATGCAAGGAGATGATCCTTCCTTCCAATTTTTTGAGACATTCGATCTGGTTCAATCCGTTCCTTCTCCAATGGCCTACATCTGCCGAAGAACCTATCAACTTGCTGCGATTGCTGATTTCTTTGAGCAAATTTTCAGGTTTCCAATAGGTAGAGGGTTGGGGGTGATTGTGAACGGAGATCTTGATCCCATATTGTTTGACCAATTTTTCGACCAGGTCCCAGTCTGCAATCGCTGGTTCACAGGAGATGTATTCCATTCCCATGTCTTTTGCAAAACGGAAAATCTGCTCCCATTCCCCCGGTTTTTCGGTAACGACAACGCCCATAGCGACGATTTTGATCCCTTTGGAGTTGGCAAGACTTTTGATTTCGGTTTGTGTTTTCTTGTCCAATTGAGCCCCAAAAACCTGATCGCCCCATTTCCCTCCCAATTTGTGGCCGGGATATACCTCAATGTAATTCAAACCAATCTGTTGGGTTTTGTCCAAGGCTTCAACCAAAGTAAACTTGTGGAAAGTATAGGATTGCATTCCTAACCACCACCCATTCTTTTCAGCTTTGGTTTGGGCTTGAACGCTTAAAGTGAGAAAACCGACAAACAAAAATGCTAAATACTTAAATATCAATGTCTTCATTTTGAAATAATCTAATTCATATAAAATTAATAAATGCCACCAAAACCCCCCAAATCTTTTATTTAAAATCTGTTGGGTTTTGATTTTATAGTATAATGCTCTATATCAAGTAACTACATTTTACCTAGGCATTTCCGGCAACGTGAACCCATTCTGATAAGTATGTTTAATCCATTCATTGGCTGTTTCGAGCGCATTGAAATCTGCAAAACGACGGTCAAAATTGGGATTCCCATCAATCACGGCATACTCATCGACCGTTACGATTTTGATCTTATCGGTTGGGGAGATATTCGTGAAACGCATGTTTTCGCCATCCCATTTCAGTTCACGGTGCAACCCCTGCAAACCTGCCAACCGTGTGGCAAGTACACCCATCACTACCATTTCGTTAAACGGACCCGAAAAGCCAAAGTTGGATGAAGCCTCTGTCCTGCTTCCGGTAGGCTCTTTACAAGCACGAATCCAATCTTGTTCATGGGCATTCGTTTTCCAGATATCGCCATTCCCACCTTTAATACGTGGAATAGTTGGGGTGGGCTCTTTAAAGTGTGCCATTTCGGAACGGGGCAAAAGGGTAGCACCACTTCCGTAACAACCGGTCATGATCTTTCCTTTACGTCCGACAAAGATGATCCCGCCATTTTCGTCACCCATCATTTCGCCATCTTTCAATTCCTTTGGCCTGTCGGGAACCAATCCTCCATCGTACCACCAAACTTTTACTTCCGGCATTTTGACCGCACCCTTAGGTTTCCGGGCTGGGAAAGTATATTTCACAACCTGGGCTGTTGGTGGAGAATAAAGGTTGCTCAAGGAAGAGGACCCGATTACGCTGGTGGGATATTTCAAATCCAATGCCCAATACAATGGGTCCATGATGTGGCAAGCCATATCACCCAAAGCACCGGTGCCGAAATCCCAGAAACCGCGCCAGTTCCATGGAACATAAGCTGGATTGTAAGGCCTCTTTTTCGCCGATCCGATCCATAGATCCCAATCCAAAGTGTCAGGGATAGGAGGTGTCCCCTTTGGCTCTGCCAACCCTTGTGGCCAGATGGGTCGGTCGGTCCAGCAATGGACTTCAGTCACCTCGCCAATAATGCCAGACTGTATCCATTCAGCCACCTGACGGCACCAATCAAACGAGTTTCCCTGGTTGCCCATCTGGGTGGCAACTTTGTATTTCTGGGCCAGTTTGGTCAGTAACCTCGACTCATACACAGAATGAGTAAGAGGCTTTTGAGTATAACAATGTTTATTTAAGGTAATTGCATGGGCTGTGACTCCAGCGTGTGAATGGTCGGGAGTGGCCACCATGATTGCATCAATCGATTTTCCAATCTGGTCGAACATGACCCGCCAGTCTTTAAACCGCTTTGCATCGGGAAAATCCTTGAATGTTTTGTCTGCATATTTCCAGTCAACGTCGCAAAGTGCCACGATATTTTCTGTTTTCATATTGGCCATGTTGCGCCTGCCAACACCTCCGACACCGATCCCGGCAATGTTCAGTTTATCGCTAGGTGCCGTTTGGCCGAAAGATTTTCCCATTACCGATCCAGGCACAATGGATATGGCAGCACCTATAGTTGCAGATGTGCTAATGAAACCTCTTCTTGATAGTTTTTTTTCCATAATCTAATTTATTTCGTCCCTCACGGGACTTTTTAATATTTCTTATTTGTTTCTACCTATATCTGGTCCCTAACGGGACATCACAATTATTTCAATTTATTTCTACCTAAACCTAATCCCTTACTGGACAGCACAATATATTTCAATTTATTTCCACTTATTTCACATCCATAAAAGTCACTAGATTTTCCTATAGACTATAACGGTTGAATTTTAAGGTTCTTCCATTCAACTTTAATGCCACCTCCGTCATGAATCTGCAACGCAATGCGTCCGTTTGCCTTACCAATCAATGAATCATTCAGATGGGTCATTTCTGTTCCATTTAACCAGGTCGTCACATCATTGCCGACTGCTTTGACGCGCATCGTATTCCATTCGCCCATTTTAAGGATATTTTCCTTTTCATCAGGAATCTGGTGCAACCAGCCACGCCCATAAGATTCGTAAATACCGCCAGAATCATGCCCCGGAGGGGCAACTTCGCACTGCCATCCGGATACTTTTGTACCATCGACAGTTGAGCGGAAGAAAATCCCGCTGTTCCCGTTTGTAATCTGCTTGAAATCAACTGTAAGATCAAAATCCTTGTAATAATCAGTCGTAGCAAAATAGCCGTACTGCTTTTCAGGTCCGCTTTCACAAACCAGCAGGCTATCTTTCACATACCAGAGTTCTTTACCGTAATTGATCCAACCCGTCAGGTCTTTACCATTGAACAACGATTTGGCACTTTTTGCTTTCTTTGGCAGCTCCTTGATTTTCATGTTCCTGAACCAGACTTTGCTGCCATGGTCCTGTAAAGAGATATATCCGGTTTCCGATAATCCATATTCAGGCATATTGGTCCATTTACCACTGTTTTTCAAAGCCAGCCATTCGGGAGTCCATGCCTCGAATTCGAGAAGTTTTTTACCATTGAGCCAATGCTCAACATGGCCGTTATCGAAAAGGATTCTGGAAGTGTTCCATTCACCGACAGGACTGAGTTGTTTAACTGATGGATCGGCAAGGTGCATGGCATAATCGGCACCTGTTTTTTGCCACTCTTCAAGCTTCTCGGGAAAACCGATGTCGTCTATCAATTGGTATTCAGGCCCTGTAAGGTAAGGTGTAGAAAACTTCTTGCCTTCGATGACATGATAAAGCAATCCGCTGTTGCTTCCTTTGGCAACTTTCCAATCGAAGACGATGTCGAAATTATCGTACTGCTTATCGGAAACAATGTAACCGTTACCGTCACTACCTGTTCCGGCAGCAGCCAATGTTCCATTTTCTACGGTCCAGTCACCAACACCTTTTACGTTGGAGCTGCTCGAACGGACATCGTTATTAATTTTCACGGTCACAGTTACATCAACACCTTTTGCGTTGTAGCTTCTCCAACCTGAGGTTGTTTGACCATCGAACAACAGTTTCCAACCGTCTGCTTTTTCCTGATCTGTTAAAATGTTTTGCTTTTGGGCGCAACTAAATAATATGAGAGCCACCAAAAGCATTGATAAAAAGAATAATGCTGATTTTTTCATAACTAATTAAATTATAAAATATTAGACTAAATTACATTTTTTTGCCATTAGTCCTGTTCACCTTTATTCGACTATGTGGACTTTCGGGTACCAAGTTTTTATATGTACCAATCAATCAATTCAAAAATCAAAATAAATTTTAATAACGATCTTATTTGTAAGTCACCCCTTCAGGGGCTGGGGGTGAATCTACTATCTAAAGTCAAACCATAATTTCATGTTTAGCTTCCCACCATGGATCTTGGAGGCATTAAATGGTGTAGGCATCGATTGGGGTCCGGAGGAAGTTGGATCGGTAAACTTTGTCCCGATCGCGTTGATGCTGTGCAGGAACGAAATATCCCCCTTTGGATATTCCATTTTCGTCCTTGCAGGAGCTTTTGATTCTGTTGGGGTGAGCATCCGAAGAAAAATGTCCTTGCTTTCGATGTAAACCTTAAAATCGGGAACATCCTTTCCAAAAATCTTAGCCCAATAAACCTCTGCATGATAACCCTTAAATTCTGGATAAATATAACCCGACTCGCCTGTGACCGAATTGTTGTAAGCTTTTTCCCAAACGCCAAACTCATTCCCCTTCATCCGGTTTTTGTAAACACGGTAAGGGCCAGCACCGAGCCATTTCATCCCGGCTACATTTGCTTCCGGAAAACTAAAGGTGATGCCTGCAAACAGGTTGCTGTTTGCAGGGGCATAAGTGACTTCCAATCCAACCAATCCATCTCCCCTGATCTGCCATTTCACAACATCCTTGTTGTCGTACAAAGTTTCAATTATCAGATCGTTACCTTCAAAACGGTTCTGCACCTGGGTTATTTTTTTCTCCCTGCTCACAAACAATGGTCCGTTCGAAAGGGGTATCAGTTTATCGCCTTGTTTCACTTGCTTCAATGTCCCGTCTGTTTTGTTAAAGACAAGGTTAAGATTGGCAACGTTGATCTTCAAATCATTTTCAACTTCCTGAATTACAGGCTTAGGTGCAGCACCTAAAGTTACCAGGTCTTTGATTTTTGCTGCAGGTGATTTGACCGGCCAGCTCCAGGTATTCAAATGCCGGCCATACTGATCTATCATTTTGATGCGCAAAACATCCATCGATAGCCAGTTAGATGGCAATTTCAATTGAAGGGTCCCTTTTTGTTGTGGGGCAAGGTCAATCTTCAATTCTTCTTTTGACCGGATATTTTCGGATTTTGACTGATCAGGATTTGAGAGGCTGACCCATTCAGCAGTTAATTTACACTGATTCAGGTTAGTATAAAAATACCTGTTTTCGATGTGAAATACTCCGTTAAACTCCGGGGTGATGTAGCGTTTTTCAAAATTAAGCGGTGACCAGATCTCTTTGATCGTATAAAAGCTGCCCTCTTTTTCAAGATTTGGACCTAAAATTCCATCAGGGGCATTGTTTCCACTGGTATCTAGTTCCCGGTTTTTGTCGGTCCGTTCGACACCTTCATCAGCAAAAACCCAGAAAAATCCACCGGCACACAACGGATCGTTCCACATGCGCAACCAGTAATCGTCAAGTCCGGCACCAAGACCGCCATCGTACAAACCATGCAAGAATTCGGTGGGGAAATAGATTTTCCGTTTGCTGTAACCATCCAACGACAGGTTGTTGTAATCGGCATAATGAAGCGTATTGGTCATGCGGAAATCCTGCCACGGGTGCAGCACCTCCCTTTTCTGGATATCAAACCTTGCATAATCATCGTTGAGTAAGTTGTTCTCGCCACCTTCGTTCCCATTGTCCCAAAAGATCACACAAGGATGGTTCACATCCCTTACGACCAACTCCTCAACAAGTTTTCTGCCAACCGTTTCATCATACGATTTCTGCCAGCCGGTTAGTTCATCCAGCACCAGAAGGCCAAGGGAGTCGCAAACTGCCAGAAAATGTTCGTCTGGAGGATAATGTGACATCCGCACTGCGTTCATGTTCATATCTTTGATCAGGTTGACCACCTCGATGCTGATCGCTTTTGAGGAAGTCCTCCCATATTTTGGGGTAAAGGTATGGCGACAAACACCCTGCATTTTGATGCGGACATTGTTGACATAAACCCCATCTTCGCCACGCACCTCAACCGTCCTAAAACCTATCTGCTTGCTGGTTTGGTGGACCACCTTGTTATCCTTGTCCACGAGTTTGAAGATCGCCGTATAAAGGTTGGGAAATTCGGGATTCCAGGTCTTCGGCGAAACCAGCTTCCCTGAAACATGGGTCACAGGTCCTGTTACCGGAGATTCAAAGGTAGTTTCAGTTTTACCGTTAAGTGATTGTATTTCAACTACAACTTTGGAATCAGGTTTAAGGTTCGATAGATAGACATCGGCATTCAATTCACCGGAAGCTTTAGCATCGATGGCCACCCGCTCAATATTCTGGATCGGTTTGGCTTCGAGATAAACAGGACGGAAAATACCACCAAAAACCCAGAAGTCGCAATCGCGCTCAGCCTTGTTCACCGAAAGGTTTTCGGAATGTTTTTTGACAAATACCTCCAGTTGGTTATCCTTCCCAAACTTTAAAAGCTTTGTGACATCATATTTGAACTGGTAAAAAGCCCCCTGATGGATGGGTCCTGCCAGGGTGCCGTTGATTTTCACCTGGGCATCGGTCATCACACCGTCAAATACGATCAATACCTGTTTGTTTTTCCAGGTAGAAGGTACGGAAAATTTGTATTTGTAAGTCCCTGTCTCATTGACCCTTTTCTCAAACTTGTCGTGGCCGTAGTTATAGGCCCCAAACCCTTGTTGTTCCCAGCACGAGGGGACTGCGATGGTTGTCCATTTGCCACTGTTCATTCCGGCGGAGCAGAGGAAATCCCAATTAACGGTGTGGTCTGCACCTGTTCCCGACAAATAGCGGGTTTCAGTTTGCTGTGCGAAAAGCAGTTGGTTGATGAAAAGCAGTGCGATCAGTTGAATCAGTCTCATTGAATAGGATTTTGTTAATTTTTGCCTGACAAATGTATCACAAAAAAAGATTTGGTAAACCAACATAAGGTTTTTAATTGGTTTTTGTATATTTGTAAAGTACAAGAAAATGAATATCAAAATGGAAATTTCGACATTTACATCAGAATTTGAGAATATGCCTAAAAATATTCAACAACAATTGGTTGAGTATGTCGAGTTTCCAATTGAGAAAACAAAGTCAAACAAAAAAAACAGGAAACCTGAAAATCAATTTACCTTTTCTTGGGAAAATGGATTGGATGAGCTAAAGGATGAATATATTTCCGTTGAGTTGCAACATAAAATAAATGAGCTTCGATAATGAAGTTTTTATTTGATACCAATATCTTTTTGGAAGTTCTGCTTGGGCAAGAGAAAAAGGAAGCTTGCAAGAAGCTCTTATTAGACTTTAGTGGGTCAATTTTTATTTCAGAATTCTCTCTTCATTCGATTGGAGTTATTCCTTTTAGACAGAAAAAATTTCAGGTTTTTGACCAATTTGTCAAGGATATTGGAAATAATGCAACAATTGTTACTCTTCCATTAATCAAGCAGCCAAAGATTTCCATTATTGCACAAAAGTACCAACTTGATTTTGACGATTCTATGCAAACATTGATTGCCATAGAAAACAAGTTTGGAATCATAACCATTGATAACGATTTTAAAAAGGTTGCAAATGATATTACGGTTCAATTTATTACTCAATAAGTATAACAAACCGTTCAACTATTTTGAAATTGATCTTTCCTTTGATATTCAAATATTTGCATAATAATAAACCGGACTATTGAATTTGTATTTTAATACAATAATTCAAACAACCATAGCGGGATTTTATTTTAATGACCAAATATCAAACATCCTTTTCATATTTGGTCTTTATAAAGAACAAATGTGATAATAAATTGCACTTTGGTAAAAATATTATTGGTGCTTTTAGAATTTTTCAAAGAAATTAGCTTGTAATCACTATCGAATTGATTGATTGGCAATAAGGTATTCGGCTTCAATTTTTTCTTTGAGTTCGGTAACCCGGTTGGTGAGATTATCTCTCCGGGAGTAGCTGATAAAGAGGTCGTATTGCATGGTGTTTGGATATTTTTGTGGGTTAAAATTAATTTTATTTGGTAAACGATTACAAATAAAGATGCAATTTTTTTATGTTTTTGAATTTCGGCTAATATATTGTATATCTTTATATTGCATAGAATTAGATCATATCGTTTTAGTTGAGGGTAGTTTCGTTTTTCATTGAACTGTTTCCAAAATGGAAAGAGTTGCCTCTTTTACCAATTCCCAAGATCTGTAGATAGAGGATATTAAATCGCTCAGTTAAAAAAAACGACAAAACAATGTTAATAACTTTTTTGCCAAATATTTTGTTTTTGTATTTTGACAAACTATATTTGACAAATAATGTCAAGTGAATTTTATCATATGGAAACATTAGGACAAATACTTAAAAGCAAGAGGGAATCAAAGGGATTACTGCTGCGCCATGTTGCTGCTTACATGGATATTGACCAGGCAATTTTGAGCAAAATTGAAAAAGGTTGCAGAAAACCCTCAAAGGAGAACATCAACAAACTCTCTGAAATTTTGGAAATTGACAGGGACAAGTTGATGATTCAGTTCCTAAGCGAAAAAATAGCTTACGAAATAGCCGAAGAAGATTGCGCATCAGAAGCACTGGTAGTGGCTGAGAAAAAAGTAAAATTAATCAAAGAACAAAACAAAAAACTGATATGAAAATTGTATCTCTGTTTTCAGGGGCAGGCGGACTTGACTTAGGCCTTAAAAATGCAGGCCATGAAATTATTTGGGCAAATGACTATGATTTAGATAGTTGCAAAACTTATAAACTGAATATTGGCAATCATATCGTTTACAACGACATATCTATGATCAAAATTGAAGAAATTCCCGATTGCGATGTTGTTGTTGGCGGCTTTCCTTGTCAGGGCTTTTCTATGGCAAACATGTTAAGAACCGCAAGTGATGAAAGGAATGTATTGTATAAACAGTTTTATCGGGTGATACAAGGGAAAAAGCCCGACTACTTTATTGCTGAAAATGTAAGAGGTATCCTAAGCATAGATAACGGTAATGCCATAAAAAAAATCGTTAAAGACTTTTCCGATGCAGGATATAGGGTAAAATACAAATCATTTAACACCGCCGATTTTGGTGTTCCACAAACACGGGTCAGGGTTATTATTGCAGGGACCAGAAAAGATTTGCCAGATGAATTTGACTTTCAATTTCCTGAGCCGACTCACGAAAAATCAACATGGGTGAGCATATCCTCAGCACTAAATGGAATACCTGAACCTGATGACTCAAAATCAAAGTTGAAAAATCATATTTATTCCAAATATAAAGTCACAAATAGGAATTTTACTGGTCACCGTGAAACTGACCCTAATAAGCCATCACCAACAATTTTGGCAAGAGGAAATGGCAAAGGAGGAGTTTGTGCAATCCAACATCCTAAAAATCACAGACGAATGAGCGTAAGGGAAAGTGCACTGATCCAGACCTTTCCGATTAATTTCGAGTTTGTTGGTTCGATGGGTTCTATGTATCGTCAAGTTGGCAATGCTGTTCCTGTATTGTTCGGTCAGCAAATAGGTAAGAAATTAAAAGTACTTGAATCAATTTTTGTATGAAAGTCGTTTCTCTTTTTTCTGGTGCAGGTGGCCTGGATCTTGGATTTATAAAAGCAGGACACGAAATTATTTGGGCTAACGACAACTTTTTAGATGCGGTAAAAACTTATCGCAAGAACATTGGCGAACATATTGTTTATGAGGACGTTTCCAGAATTTCCTCTGATGATATTCCAGACCATGATATTTTAATCGGTGGTTTTCCATGTCAAGGATTCTCAGTGGCCAATACTAATCGCGGTGAAAATGATATTAGAAACAAGTTGTATCTTGAGCTGTTAAGGGTTTTAATTAATAAAAAACCAAAATTTTTCTTGGCTGAAAATGTAAAAGGGATAATGAGCCTAATGCAGGGGAAAATTTTTGAAATGATTATTTCCGATTTCAAGAATGCCGGATATAGAGTGAAATACAAAGTATTGAACGCTGCAAACTACGGTGTTCCTCAAAAAAGGGAACGAGTAATAATTTTAGGGGTAAGAGATGATATCGACTTTGAATTGGATCATCCGGAACCAACCCATTCTGAAAATTCAACCTTATTTGGTTATAAAAAGAATTGGGTTTCAATAGGAGAGGCTTTAAAAAATATCCCTGAACCAGAAGAGGAACACCGTTTAATGAATCATACCTGTTCAAAATTTAAATTAAAATTTAATGGTTACATTGGTAACCGGGCGATTGATCCGACGAAACCAGCACCAACTGTTACAGCAAGAGGTGATGAAAAGGGAGGAGTTGTTGTTTTGCACCATCCAAATAACCATCGTAGAATGTCGGTCAGGGAACTAGCCTTAACACAATCATTTCCAATCGATTTTATATTTGAAGGCAACAATTCATCAGCATATAGGCAAATTGGCAATGCTGTACCACCTTTGCTAGCTTTTGCAATTGCATCCATGTTTCCTAAATAACTAAATAAGTGCAGACTATGAAAACTCCCTTGAAACCGTTTCCCGACTATAAGTGGCGATGGGCAGTGGTTACACCCACGGAATCGCTGAATGAACCTCCTGTTTTCCTTGGAGTGCTTCGGGTTTTCAACAAGTTTCAAAACTATGCACCAAATTCTAAAGAAATTATTGATGCACTGAGCATTGTCCAGTACGAAACGAAATCAAAAGTAGATCTTGTACGGTCACAAGAACGAAATTTAGTAAGAAATTCTGGACAATACTGGAAAGCTTTAGGATTGCTGGATGAAACACATGGGAAAATTATAGTAAGTCCATTCGGGCAATTGCTTGCAAATGGGAAAATTACACAGGTAGAATTCGCCACTACCGTTGTGAAAACACTTGAATTACCAAACAGAAAAATCACCTCTGACATTTCTAATTGGGAAGCGGCTGGATTGAAAATTAAACCGTTAGAATTAATCCTTGACATACTTGCATTAATTTCTGAAAAAATTGGCTCTTTTGAGGCATACATTACTCCATTTGAGCTACTTAGAATTGTAATACCACTTGCAGGTGCAAAAGCACTGCTTATAGATCATTTAGAAGCGATTATTCAACACCGACAAGGCAAAATTGATATTACAAATTGGCCGGATTGTGCTACAAGTTCAAATGACAAGAGAATGGCAAGGGAATTTCTAATCTTCTTATCGAACTATGGATTTTGTAAAAAAATAGATGGAAGAGGTGGAAACTCAAACGAACGCTACGAGTTAGCAAGTATATCAAAAGAAGAGGTAGTAGAACTGCACAAACTTAAAGTTGCCAAGCAAGAACTTGAAAAAGTCGTGAAACAAATTCGCTTGACTCAAATTCCAGCGAATGTAGAAAGAAAAAAAGTTTATAGAGAAGTTTTGGAAAGACCTTATCAAAATGTTTTTAGAAAAAACATTTTATCTGTTTATAAATTCTCTTGTATTATAACGGGGGTAACGATAGAAAACGTTTTGGAGGCTGCACATATTAAACCAGTTGAATATAATGGGGATGACAATTTCAACAACGGACTTTGCTTGCGTTCCGACATTCATCAATTGTTTGACAGTAACAATTTGCGGATTCTACCATCCGGAGAACTAATTTTATCAGAAGTTGCTTCATCAAAAAATAACTATGGAAATCTTCCCAGGAAAATAAATTTACCACATTTTGTTAATACAGATTTTCTCGACTGGCGAATCAAATATTATTGAACTAAATTTCCCTAATCCTATACCAATTATAAAACCTTTGCATGGATATTTCAGTGGGCAAATGAAAGAATTCGAATTATGATTTATGGAAACCGTTCAAATGGAAATCAGCATGGATTGGTGCTCACTAAACCATTGGTTGTTGAATTTATGCTTGATCGGATTGGGTATGTATCGACTTCCGACCTCAGTTCCAAAATCATTGTTGAACCTGCTGCCGGTGATGGGGCTTTTGCGATCAAAATAATTGAACGGCTCCATGCGTCATCTAAAATTTTCGCGTTTTCATTTCAGGAAGCACTCTCAAATATAAGGTTATATGAGTTGGACAGTATGATGTCTGAATTGCTTTCCGAACGGATCAGTCTTAAGTTGGTTGAATTTTCAGCAACTTTGCCAAAAACACTGATTCATACCTGCGATTTTCTCCTAGCCGAGGCAGTACCTTGCGATTTCGTTGTTGGTAATCCCCCCTATGTCAGGCATGAGAACATACCGGAAAAAGAAAAACAAACCTACCGAAAAATCTTTAGGACATTCACTCATAGAAGTGACTTATATATAGCATTTTACGAAAAGAGCCTTCGTGTATTGAATAAAGGAGGTGTGCTTTCATTCATTTGTTCTAATCGTTGGTTAAAAAATCAATATGGCCAGAACCTCAGGGAACTGATCGGGTTGCATTATGGGTTGGAGGAGGTCATTGACCTGGAAGGAGCCAACCCATTTGAGGAGGACGTACTTGCTTATCCTGCAATTACAACCATTAGAAAATCCTTCAATAACCCGAAAGCAGATTACTATTGTGTCCGCGATATTGCGGAACTAAAAAAGTTGGACTTTACGATATTTCCTTCAAGAAAGCTGAATGTCAGGTTTCCTAAAAATTGGTTCGCTTATACGATCAATGGAGATAAGCATGAGAAGTTTCTCGATTCCATTGAGAACCAGGGATTCAGGATTGGGATTGGTGTAGCGACCGGTTGTGATAAAGTTTTTATCAGTATCGATTTTAAAGAGATCGTAGAAAATGAATTACTGATCCCTATCATAGCGTCAAGAGACCTTACAAACAATAAATTAGAGTGGTCTGGCCAATATATTTTAAATCCATTTGAAGAAAATGGGGAACTGATCGACCTGGAAAAATATCCAAAAGCCGGGAATTACTTCAACTCTCATAAAGATATCCTGACCATGCGTCATGTTGCACTCAGAAACCCAAATAAGTGGTACAAGACGATTGATCGGATAAATCCCAGTCTGACCAAAATGCCTAAGATCCTATTGCCAGACATTTCGGGAAATATTCATTTGTTCATCGACAGGGGAAATTACTATCCACACCACAATTTGTACTATATAACCGGGAGATCGTATAAAAAACTCCTTTTGCTTGCAGCCATTTTGATGTCAGGATTTGTCAAGGATCAACTTCTCGAACTTGGGAACAAGATGAATGGAGGATACCCAAGATGGCAAAGCCAAAATCTGAAAAAACTCAGGGTACCCATTATTGATGCAATTCCCGAAAATAGTGCAAAAGAGATCATTCGTGCCTACCAATCAATGGACTACCAGAAAATTGACATTCTTATTACGCCTTCGGAAATTTCAAACTATGAAACGACTGTACCAGAAGCCTTGTTATTTGAGCCAGATATTCCAGATTATGAATAGATAACAAAACATTTCTTAATTGGATTTGAATTCATTATCATTGTATCATTAATTAATTTTAAAAAAGGAGTTTTATGAGTAAAATAATAAAGTTTGGCGAAGACGTTGAGGGATACAACATTCCCGTTTTAAATGAACGTGAAATCAGGGCAGCAGCAGGGATCCTGTTTTTTATGATGCTTGTCTCAATATTAAAGGTGATTTTTACAGGCGACTTTTTGATGCTGAAATACGCGATTATTCTGTTCCTGACCGATATGCTCATCCGGGTTTTTATCAGTCCCAGATTTTCACCTACGTTGATCATTGGACGATTGATCGTTAGAAATCAGGTTCCGGAATATGTCGGGGCAAAGCAAAAATTGTTTGCCTGGATCATCGGCGTCGTACTGGCATCGATCATGTTCATCCTTATGGTGATCGTAAATTCCTATAGCCCAATTACGGGGATTATATGCCTGATCTGCATTGTATTCCTGTTTGCCGAAACGTCCTTTGGGATTTGCATCGGGTGCAAATTCTATTCGTTGATCTATAAAGAAAAGGCACAATACTGTCCCGGCGAAGTTTGTGACGTTAAATCAAGACAGGAGATCCAGAAAACTTCATGGCCCCAATTACTCATCGTCCTTGTATTTATTGCTTACATTGTCCTGACAGTCTTTTTGTTCAACAACAAGTTAAAGGAAAAACCATTTGATTTGTTTGGCATCGAAAATTCTGTCCAAGCTAAATAAGGGTATTGAAAAAGACTCTCCTAATAATCGGATGACTGTAATTGAAAGGTTTACCTTTAATTTGGAAGATAGGCAACTTTACATCTATGATGTTATTGGAGACAAATTGATACATATTAAATTTGACAGAGGTTTACTTTTAAAATTTGATGAATTCTGCAAATGAAGTTTTTAAAGTTCAATGATTGTATGGTATTTAAAGTAAATAAATTAATTTTGGTGTGTGAAAAATAAATAGGATGCATATTATCTAAAATTAATGAACAAATTATGAAAACAAGAAATTTACTACTTTCCGTAACGCTTATGTTATTGAGCTTTACCAGCTTCGCACAATCAGGATGGGATGCCCATTTGGCCAAACTAACTTCGGCTGTTAAAGTAAAAGCAGGCATATTTGGTTTGGATCACTCCCAATGGGCAGGAAAGTCAACCCTCATCCTTCCTATGGATGAATTAAAGTTCATTATCCTTGGTTTTGATAAACCCAATGATATTTTGGGAAGCGGCACCAAAATTAATGGAACATCCTATAAGGCAACAAAAGCCGATAAAACCATCATGGTCCTTAAACACGGAAGGGACGGTGCAGTATGCTACAAAACTGCCAAAGCTGTAATTATATCCAAATTCAATGAAGCCGATGCCACACCAGCCCAGGTCGTAACCGCAACCCAGAAGTTTGCTGATTATCTTAAAGGCTTAGGTTACTAATTATAAATTTCACCACATTTACTTTAAAGGCACTTTCTTCATCTTTGGGAAAGTGTCTTTGCTTTTTCATTCAGGTATCATTGATCAAAACTTAAAAATAGGCAATGAAAACAAATTTCTTCCTTTTTGTTCTGTTGTTACTCTCAAACAGTTTATACGCCCAGATCGACCCCGCAAAGACGTCCGAACTGAATATGCAATTGTCAAATTCAGAATTGATTACTAGATACAGAAGCCTGATTATGGACAATGTGATTGCAAACAACAAGGAGAAAACAAAGGACCTGTTTAATATCCTGGTTCAAAAGTTTGACAATGAATACTATACCGCACTTTATCCCTCGGAAAAATGGATTCTTTGTTTTTGGCTGAACGATTTTACCCCGATAACTACCATGGCGGCAACAATGGATTCGGTCGCGATGGCAAAAATGGATAAAAAGGTAAAACCAAAAGAAGATCAGCTCTATCAGATCCTAATTCAAACCCTTGATAAAAGTAAAGACGAATTTGCCGATCAGGTCAGGAAATCGGCACTCCCAAATGAAGACCAGGAATTTCTTTTGTTGATCCTGAAAACATTGACAACTCCCAATAACAGGGATTACCAAATAACCATCAACTCTGCTTCAAGTAATTTTATAAAGAGCTATCCCAATGGCAAATATGAAAAATACACCAAAAACTATATCCGTTACGAATACGTGCCTAAAGGGTTCTCGTTTGGGATGGAGTTTTATTCGGGAGCAACTTTTTTAAATACAAAAACATCCCAATATTTCAATAATGGTGCTGAATTTGGGTTTGGGTTTATTTGGGGATTTGGCAAGTTGCAATTCAATACAAGAGGTGCCTTTGTCTTTAGCCGGTTGAAAGGAAACATCATCTATAAAAATTATACATGGGAAAATGGACAAAGGGCCCAGCTGTTTATTCCCGAATTGAGCTTTAATTATAAATTCATACTCAATAAAAAAACAACCATCTCGCCAATTCTGGGTTTGGGGTGGTTTTCTGCTGCCCCATATGATGAAGACAAAAAGAAAAATAGCGATTTGAACGATATTGAGATCAATTCAAAGGCAGCACCCATCATGGGAATTGAAATAAGCCACGAATATTCAAATCAATATTATTATAATTACTTCTATCGCAGGCCTATGTATGCCTTTTATTCATGGAACCTCCGCTATGAAATTCAACATGTTCCATTTGACGTAAATTACTCGAACATGAACGGATTGATGCAGAATATTGTGTTAAGTTTCAAATTTGGCTTTGGGGGCGCCAAAAGAAAGGATTAATGCCAGTTATCACAAAGTTAAAACCGATGAACTCCATATGGAAGAAACAATCAAAAAGTTTAAGTTTAAAGGTCAGGCAATTGTAATAAACGCACCTTTGCCCTTAGAAAAGCAATTCGTTGAGCTTGGTTTCAAAACTTTGTTCGATAAAGGTTTACAAAGTCAAAATACTTTGATCTTTATAAATAACAAAGAAGAATTTCTCAATTATCTGAAAGTACAATTACACAACATCAAACCTGACAGTGTTTTATGGTTTGCCTATCCCAAGTTGACCTCAAAAATTAAAACGGATATCCATCGCGATATTATTCGTTCAACAGCAGAAGATTATGGAATAACCACTATAGCCGCTATTTCTATAGATGATACGTGGAGTGCATTGCGTTTCAGGCCTTTAGAAAAAGTCGGTAAATAGAAGCAAAGCAAATTATGAATACCTATATTTCAATCTTACGGGGAATCAATGTTGGTGGTAATAGGATCATCAAAATGGATGCCTTGAGAAAGTTATATGAAGATCTTGGTTTTACAAATGTCAGGACTTTTATACAAAGTGGGAATGTCATTTTTCAGGATAGTCCAACTGAACTCAAAGATCTGGAAAAGAGGATCTCATTAAAAATAAAGGAGTTGTATTCCTTCGACGTTCCCGTAGTCGTTAAATCAAAAAATGAATTGGAGAACCTATTTGAAAACAATCCATTTGTACAAAAATATGGCAATGAGATAGATAAGCTTCATCTCACGTTATTCTCCAATCAGCCAAAACAATTGGATATTGAGAATTTTAGCGTAAGTTCTGGAAATGACGAATATGCTTTTGGCGGCTGTGCTGTCTATTTGTATTGCCCTGGTGGATATGGCAATACGAAGCTGTCGAACCAATATTTTGAGCAAAAACTGAAGGTTATCGCTACAACAAGGAATTGGAAAACATTTACTGAATTGATAAAAATCTCAAATGAAGGCTAATTCTATGAAAGATAAGAATTTCATTGACAATGTTCCTGATCTCTCTTCACCGGCTTACAAGATCCGTAAAGAAGCCCGTTCTTTGCCCCTTTACGAATGCAGGATAAGTACTGGATGGGAGACCGTTAAACTTGCAAATTTATCAGTTGCGCGCCAACATCCCGATGGGAGCATAACAGTGACATTCTATTTGGTTGATTTAATGTGTTTTGGTATTAAAGAAACCGAATATCTGTATGATGTTGCACTTGCCGAATATCTTGAACGTTTAGAAAAGGTCAAAGAATTCATGGACATGGAAGTAACTGATTATTCAGTGATTCACAATATTATCTATGCCGGGATTGCCTGGGGGGAAAAGTTTGGATTTAACCCGGCTAATGAATTCACTTTTGTAACTCAGTTTAACCTTGAAGAGGACCGTGACGATATAGAAATTATGGATATCGAATGTGGGGACGAAAATGGAAAACCTGTTTATCTTGTAGGCCCCTTTGAATCGGAGGAGGAAGTCCAACTAATCACATCAAGGCTCGAACAGAACGCCGGCATTGGAAACTTTTCCGTAATTAGGTCTGTTTATAAAGTCGAAGAATTTGATGAGATGGAAGAAGACACCATGGATAACCACGTGACTTTATTGAATTTAGATTTTATCAGAACTGAAATCTTTCGGAATCCTGATTTGAATATTGATGAGATTATCGAAAAAAACATTGATTCTAAAGATAGGTTCAATTAGATGATATCCCGATAACATTTGGGATTTTCCAAAAATGATCGTTGTTATCATTGGCATAAGTCTTTGAAACATAGCTGCCTATCTTTGTAATAACAGTATCGGCTGTTTGGACGTAAAGACTTGCTTCCGGGCCACCTTCAAGGTAAACTGTCGTTCGGATATCTGGAATTAAACTGTACAAAAATCCAATCATTTTTTGATGTGTATAGGGAGACCTCGTAAAGATAAAGTATAGATTACCAGAAAGATCAGTTGCTCCGATTACCATACTGCAGGCCTGTCCAGGATTTTTATCCCATGCCATCCGATTCCCATTGCAATCGATCATACGCATCCCCTGACAAAGTGAACGATAATCCTTCTGTATTGAATCCCAACTTGTACAGGTTAGATCATAAATGACCATTTCTGGTCCGGACTTCCGTTTTGGGTTGAATGCCATCATTACATTGTAACCTCCGTTACGTTTGGAATTGTTAAAATGGGAATAATTCTTCAGATATCCCTTATTCGTCCTTGCATTCCCCATATTGAACATACCAGCGTTGACGACAACATTTACTTTAAACTCTTTGGCCCATTCATCGGCCGGACGGTTTTTCCTGCCATGTTGTGAAGAGCAAAGGAGGTCAAATTTGCATAATTTTGGGTCGGCTTTCAAAAGAAAAATACGCGAATCGTTCATGATCGATTTTTCAGGTGCGTCAACTTCCTTAAACGATATTCCCGGTTTTAGTGCATGCCATACTTTTGTTGAATCGTGACTTTCCTGTGCTGATAAAACGAAGATCTGAGCACATAATATGCTAACGATAAAGGTCATTAAGGACTTTAATATATTATTTGTTAGCCTATTACACATTATCCCAGTCAAATTTGGTAGCTTTGAATGGGAAAAGGTCAAAAAGTTCGCCAGAATAATAATACTCATAGGCAATTGCCCCAAATGTATAGGGTTCGTTATGGATCATCAGGCTTGACCCACCCACCAGCGGATTGGCTTTTGGAACAGAGACTTCAAACCCTATATTGAACAAGGTGGCCAGAATTTCGGGACGGTCGTTGATCGGAAAGCCTGCCCTCTCCCACTGCATCTTGAACTGTTTGATATTCAAGGCAGCGTACAAGTAGGAATAATAATGGCTCTTATAGGATGTCAAACGTTTATAGCGCTCATCCTCAGTAGAATTTGTTTGAAAATCGAGCAGGTGTTCATATTTTTTCCCGAGGTAAAATACCGAGGTACTATCTTTAAGGTTATTTTCAATGATTTGTGCAGTCTCAACCTTTATCCCGGTAACACCCAAAGAAAATGTCGATTCGACAGACAGGATTTTTAAAGGTCCGATCCATTTCTTATACATTTCACGGTCAGAATTAAATAACCTGATCTGTTCACCCACAAGAACGGCAACGATCATCCTGGGTTCTACACCTGTCTGATTTGCCACAGAGTCGATTAATGGTTTGTCTTTTGCAACCGCCAGTTTAAAATCGCCCCATTCAGATATATTCATCCACTTGAAGACACTGCCGCTATTCTGTTTCATACTTTCATGGAATCCCTCTGCTTCAAAATCTTCCATTTCAGCCATATATTGCTGATTGTCTTTCATATGCAAATTAACAGCAGCTATCATCTGCCGGGCTTCGGTCAGGTTGCGGCTTTTCAGATAAGCATTTAAGATATAAAGCGAGTTTTCGGGATAATATTTGTTCAAGACCAACACATTGTGGAAAAAGGAGGCTTCCGTATAATTAACTGTATCACTGTTATTTACTGAAGTCTTCCCATATTTGTCCCTTAATTCCTGAAAATAGCGGTTGTTGTAATCAACTGCCCCGGGATCGTCTGTGACGTGGAGCTTAACTGCTAAAAATGCTGTGGTTAGAAAGAAACCGATCAATGCAAACAAAATCGTGAAACCAAAACCAAAAAACTTGAATACTTTGCGGGGTTTACCCTGCTTAAAAACCGTTTTCATTACTAAAAAAGAATCCTTCGTTAAAATCTGGGGCGAAATTAAAAAGAAGGATCCATTTCAAATTGAATGAACCCTTCTTTTACTTAAACCGTCAAAATAAATAACCTAAAGGTTACAATCAGTCCCATACAAACCGCCATTTCCCATCCGACTGCCTTTTCCAGACTGTATGAAAGATCCCATCACTTTTTGTCACATGCCCCAGACTGTCAACAGAGGTATAGGTGTATTTTCCGTAAGTATATCCAAGATCGCCGGAAGCCGAAACATCGGCAAAATCGGGTGACCATTCGAGTTTGTCATCTTTCGGAAAGGAAGCATACTCCTTTCTAATGGCTTCTTTTCCATTCAAAATCAGACCTTTCCGATGAACAGCAGCAGAGTCGGCAGCAAAATGGACAAAGGCTTTCTGGACCCCATCCAACTGTGCCATTGCACAAAACTCCTTTTCAACGGCATAAAGTTCCGATTTATACCGTTCTGCATTTGTAGGATTTTTTGAATTCTGGCACGACCCAAAAATTCCCAGGAAGAGAGTGAGAACCACGATTATGAATGTTTTCATCTTAGTTTTCGGTTGTTTCTGTTTGAATTGTTTCCTGATCATCCGACTTTCGATCTTTTGCAGGAAACCTTCCTGCCTTTTTTAAAGCCTGTGACAAGATGTACTCTATTTGTCCATTCATGCTGCGGAATTCGTCCGATGCCCAACGCTCCAGTGAACTTGAAACTTCAGGATCGATCCGCAGCACAAATGATTTCTTCGTTGCCATTGCATTTCTAATAAATTGATCCGGCGTTGATTACCGGGCGGGCAGATTCATCGGCGCATAAAACAACAAGCAGGTTGCTTACCATCGAAGCTTTTTTCTCATCGTCAAGCTCTATGATCTGCTGACCTTTCAATTCATCAAGCGCAAGCTTTACCATCCCGACTGCACCTTCGACAATCTTTTGGCGTGCAGCCACAATTGCGGTAGCCTGTTGACGGCGCAACATTGCCCCTGCAATTTCGGGTGCGTATGAAAGGTTGGAAATCCTCGCTTCGATCACTTCGATACCCACCAAAATAAGGCGCTCTGCAATTTCAGTTGCCAAAACACGGTTGATCTCATCGATTCCCGAACGCAAACAGATGATCTCCAAACCCTCCTTCTCCTGTTCAATATTGTCGTATGGGTAGGTATGTGCCAGTTTTCGTAGTGCCGATTCGGTTTGGATCTTGATAAACTTCTGGTACGACTCTTCCGATTTCGTCTTCTTCATACCGGTTTTTGGGTCAATCTCCTCCAATGTTTCGATGTCAAAAACAGCTTTGTAGGTATCCACAACCTTCCAAACCACTATAGCACTGATCAGAATCGGGTTCCCCTGCTGATCGTTTACCTTGATCACATCAGATTCAAGGTTGCGTATCCTTAGCGAAACTTTCTTCTTCACATAAAATGGGTTGAGCCAGAAAAACCCATTCCCTTTCACCGTTCCCTGGTACTTTCCAAAAAACACAAGCACCTTGGTTTGGTTTGGCTGTACAATAAACAATCCGGTCATCCAAAAAACCCCGAAAACCGAAATAAAAATAAATACCGGAATCAATGCAGGTACCGGATACAATATCAAGCACAGGGGAGCAAACAACATGACCAACGCCACAAACAACTGAAAGAATCCATTGTTCCTTAAACTAATCTCATTTTCCATAGTTAAAAAAATTATTTTAATATCACAATGATATTA
>CAIYPA010000570.1 GCA_903927965.1 uncultured Bacteroidia bacterium
CCAACAGAATCGTGGACTTACCCCCATGACCTGCTTCTGCCATCGTAATCCTTCAATACCCATTTTTGCCAGCGCCTCACCACCTGAAAGATTGATCGTTGATTCAAGAAAAAAAGCATTTGGTAAGTCAACACGGCCCTCTTTGACGCGCAATTTGATCTCTTCAAAACGCTTGGGGGCAAAGTTCTGTATAGCGATCAAATTGTTACATTCTGAAAGGACAAACTCATAATTGGAGTCGTCCCTGACCCGATCGAGGTGATCAAGATAGGAGTTGGCACAGTAGTTTCGTTCTGTTGACCAGTTGGTCAACCAACCGCAGCTGGCAGGATGAAAATTTGGGACGACGTAAGCCTCAGGAAGATTAACCTGTTGTATTGCAGTCTTTTCCTGACCAAAAACAGGTTTGCCAACACACAAAAGAAGTACGAGAATTCCATAACCGTACTGTTTGAATTTGTAAATTGAGCTCATCATTTTTAAATGTTAAAGTTATGATTTCTTAATCAAACCTAAATGAACGATACACCAAAAATTTTGCGTGGGTGGTGATGTTCAATATCCTCTGGTTGGCAAAACGAAAGCCACATCCTGCATTCAGGAACTGTGGCTTTCAAACGAACCAACTTCAATTGCCAAACAAAAAACTTCCTGTGATTTTAAACATATATGATATAAGATTAATAACCAGGGTTTTGAACCAGATTTGGGTTCACATCGATCTCTGATTGCGGAAAAGGCATCAGATAGTGTTTCGCAGGATTGAAAACACGCCGCTGCCCACCCTGATCAACAAGCGTAGGAATATACGTTTCGGCTGTTTTCCATCTTTTAATATCACTCCACCTTAACCCTTCAAGCGCCAATTCAACCCTTCTTTCCTGTCGGATCCGATCTCTCATTTGATCCTTTGTTAATCCGGCAGGAAGCGCAGGCATATTGATTCCAGGTCTGGCCCGAATATCATTAATGGCTTTGTAAACAGTAGCATCGGGCCCTGAAGCTTCATTCTTTGCTTCAGCATACATCAACAGGACATCGGCATATCTGAGTAGAATCCAATCCTGTTCACTTTTTGTGCTATAGTCACAGGGAAGTGCGTCCCAATTGCCATATTTAACCGGATTATAACCACTTGCCGATTGACCATTGTAATTGAAATCGACTTCTTTGCCGGAAGAGTTGATCGCTTTATCAGCAAAAGGCTTAATTGTTAAAGCTAATCGTGGATCACGGTTAAGTTTATAATTTGCCGGATTGTAAAGTGTAGAAGAAGTAATAGGAAGTCCATCTGTACATTCAAAGGCATCGATGAGTTCACGACGTGGATTGACAACTCCATGCCAGTTCCAGCGGATATCCAGATCAGAATAATCGTCAGGGTTCAGATATCTCGTCGAAAACATGATCTCAGGATTATTCGTCTGCCCTGAAGCCAAAAACAGGGTCCTGAAGTTATTGAAAAGGGAAAATTTGCCTCCTGTGATCACCTGGTTGGCTGCTGTGGCTGCGTCCGCCCATTGCCCCATCGTGAGCAATACCCTTGCCTTGAGTGCCAATGCGGAACCTTTAACGGCATGGCCATTTGTATAGGCAACATCCGGAAGGTTTGCAATGGCAAAGTCGAGATCACTTATCACCTGTGCAATGACCTCTGCCTTTGTACTTTGTTTGACTTTGGCCTCCTCGATGGTTACAGGTTTGGTGTACAAGGGTACACCTCCATATACATCTGCAAGGTTGAAATAGAAAAATGCCCTCAGGAATTGCACCTCCCCTTTATAGACTTTCAATTTATCTGCAGAAATCGGAGTTTTATCAATATTTGCCAGGAAAAAATTACATGAACTTATGCCAAGGTAGCTATTGGTAAAAACCTCGCTGATCAGGCTTCCTGAAGTTGATTCAATTTGTCCACGGGCAATAATTACCCATGCCTGTGACTGGTTGGAGTCGGATTCTCCTGCCATAACTTCAAACTTTGCATCATTGTGTTGAAATGGAGGGGCATAAAGACGTGAATAGACACCTGCCAAAGCCATATTCGCCTCTTTCTCACTTGTCCAGAAGGTCTCGCTGGATATCTGATCCAAGGGATTCTTGTCAAGTAAACCGGAGCATGACACAAAGTTGAGTGCAAAAACTCCGAGAATGAAAATTCTTATACTTTTAATCATATACTTATTCATAATGTCGATTTTTAAAGTTTCACTCTGATTCCAAAGGCTAATGTTCTGACATTTGGGTAAACAGAAAAGTTCCCCGAAGTTCTCTCAGGATCCATTCCAGGATACTTGGTAAAAGTGAACAGGTTGTCAGCAGTTAAATAAACCTGTGTTTGTTTCAAGCCTATCTTTTGGCTCATAGCTGTTGGAACAGTGTATCCAATGCGGAGGTTTTTTACACGTAGATAGGAGGAGTTATACAAATTGAATGTCGATGTGGTACCCGTAACTGGTCCGTATCCCGATCTGTACATTGCCGGATAAGTATTTGTCGAACCGTCCCCTGTCCAATGGTTTTTTACCAAATCCATTGTAGGAGGGGAACCTTGCGTATAAGGTGTTAATCCCCAGTTGTTTGCATAACTCTTGGTTCCATCGACGCCCTGAAAAAATACAGACACATCGAACTCTTTCCAGTAAAGATTGATGTTACCACCATAATAGAACTTGGGGTAATATCCGGGAATAACAATCCTGTCTTTGGCATCAATAACACCATCAGCTTTATCCATAACACCATCACCATCAGAATCTATGGTCAACTGATCTTTAAACTTCAGATCTCCTGGCTTGGGGTTAAACTGATGTTTTGGCCCATTGTCAATTTCGGCCTGGTTTTGGAAAATTCCGATCCACTCAACCATATACCATGAACCATAAGGGAGACCTTCCTTAACCAGATTTGTCCCAATAGTCGGGCTGATTATCTTGGTTACTTCATTTTTAAAGAAGGAGATGTTGAAGTTAACATCATACTTCACTTTCCCAATTTTATTGGAATGCCCAAGTTCAAAATCCCATCCTTTATTTTTCATCTGACCGCCATTAACGGTAGGAGCGGATAGCCCTACACTGGCAGGAACAGGGATCTGATAGAGGATGTCATCGGTCGTTTTGTTGTACCAATCGGCAGTGAAAGTAAACAATCCGTTTTTTACATTCATGTCAATTCCAAAGTCGGTCACCGTTGTAGTTTCCCATTGCAG
>CAIYPA010000571.1 GCA_903927965.1 uncultured Bacteroidia bacterium
ACCCATGCCGTTCCATCGGAAAATAGCGAAACTAAATATAGGGTAGCCGGAACATTATTTGTAGTCCCGCCGACGAACAGCAGCCTCGCTATATTCTGTTTTTTAATAACTTACAAAATTTAAAATGCAACTTGGGTTAAGCTGCTTATTGGGCCAGAGATAAAGCAAGGTCTTCTTTATCAAATGTCTCAATTTCAAAAAAATATGGGCCAACCAATTATGAGGAAATTATCCACTACACTCTGTTTTATTTGTATTTTTTTGCTTTGTTTATTAAATGGTTATGGCCAGACGAGCTATCCATTGACCGGACACCCACGTTTGTTCTTCCTTGCATCCGACGAAGCAATCCTCAAGGACAAGTTAAATTCCACACCGCAATTGAGCAAAGTCCACGATGTCATTGTGGCAGAATGCAATAAGATGCTTACATTGCCGGTTCAGGCGAGGGTATTGACCGGGATACGCCTCCTTACAGTTTCGCGGGAAGCAATCCGTAGGATCAGCTTTCTAAGCTATGCCTTCCGTATGACGGGTGATGTACGTTATGCGGCAAGGGCAGAAACCGAAATGTTGGCAATGGCCACTTTTACAGATTGGAACCCTACCCATTTTCTCGATATCGGCGAAATGTCGCTCGCAATGGGGATTGGTTACGATTGGCTCTATAATTACCTGAGCCCAACATCGCGAACAACCATTGCAACAGCCATCAAAATGAAGGGAATCGAGGAAACAACAGGTTCAAAGTCTAACCAGTGGTGGCTGACGAGCGACAACAACTGGAGCCAGGTTTGCAATGCAGGGATCTCGACAGCAGTTGCGGGTGTTTTCGACGAGAACCCAGGTTATTACCAGCCATTGATCGACAGGGCCGTCACCTCTGTTAAGATCCCGATGGGGGTCTATAAATACAACGGTGCGTATCCCGAAGGTATGGGCTACTGGGAATATGGCACAACATTTAATATCGTGCTGATCGACCTCTTGAAGCGGATGTGGGGCACCGACAGGGAGCTTACGGCAATGGAGGGGTTCCTGAAAACCGGTAATTTTGTGACGCACATGCAGGGAAACGGCACCAAATCGATGAGTGGGGGAGCCCTGAAATCGATCAATCCGCTCCCTTTTAATTTTGCCGATTGCGGAAACGGATTTGGTGTGCAGGTCGGAATGTTCTGGCTTGCATTGAGGGCTACAGACAAGACCTTGTTATACAACGAATTGCAAAAACTTGATTTTTCTTTGACCACAAGTGATGCAAGTTTGGCCAACAACCGTTTGCTTCCGTTTCTTTTGATCTGGAGCAAGGATCTGACATTGACCAATCTGCCAGCACCCGTTGAAACGACTTATATTGCCCAGGGAGTAAGTGCGGTGGCTGCAATGCGCTCAGGTTGGGGCGTCAACGATATTTACCTGGCTGTCAAAGGTGGAACTCCATCGGGTAACCATGCCCACATGGACATTGGGTCGTTTGTGATGGAGGCAAATGATATCCGCTGGGCATCAGATTTGGGGATGAGCGACTACAACAACCTGGAAACCAACGGTGTGGACTTGTGGAACATGGGTCAGGCTTCGGAACGGTGGGATGTGTTCAGGTTAAACAATATGGCGCACAACACCCTGACATTCAATGGGAACAAACAGTTGGTTGCCGGAAATGTACCAGTTGAAAACCTGGTGAATACCGCTGACCTGAAGTCGGTCGAGATGGACCTCACCCCAGTCTATAAAAACGACCTGACTAGTTGCAAGCGGTCGGCCTCGATCGTTTCGAACCGGTATGTGGTCATTAAAGATGTGATAAAGGCTGGCACTAAAACCCTCACAACCCGATGGAACCTGGCCACTCAGGCAGTTCCCCAAAGGGTAAGCGACAAGATCATTAAACTTACACAGTCCCCCAAATCTCTTTACCTGATTTTTGATGGGATGGATGTCGTAAAAGCAAAAGCTTGGTCAACAAAGCCACCGACGAGCTATGAGGAGCAAAATACCGACAGTTATTTTACAGGATTTGAGTTCACGATCCCTGCAAATACGACCCAAACTATTTCGGTTAAATTTGTTCCGGCAGGCGATCCCTTGCTCGCAGGACTTGATTTGACCGCAAATGGACAGGAACTCAACGAGAATTTCGAATTGTTCAGTCTGGGTTCCCTCTCCAATGAATTTGTGAGCTGGAAGATGAACCCGGCCTCAAACGGTAGCCTGAAAGCTGTATTGGGTGAAGTTGTCGCCAACCCATATAAAAGGGGCATCAATACAAGCGATAAGGTGCTGAAAATACTCCGTCAGGACGACTCGGAATATGTGACTGCCACCAATGCCTCCAATTTCACTTATCGCGGTGTTCAGGCTTATGGTTACGATCTGAAGGTCAAAACAAATTCTGTTGTTGAGTTCAAATATTACAAGGATACCTCGGGGAAAGTTGGGGTGCGTATTTATGATGGGAACGGGAATGTGGTGATATCAGACTTTTCCGACACCAATGAAGGTACAATTGGCTACTCGACTGCCCAATGGAGGACGGCGCAGTTTGCAGTTGGCAGCCTCGATTTGTCGAAATTCAGTTTTACGCCATCGGGATATTTGTTGATTTCGCCCGAACGCAATTCTACCGAATATTATCAGGAAAAGGAGTTGACCCTTTATGTGGATGATGTAAAATTGCTGCCCCTATCCACCACTGGTATTGAATCGTTAAAGAATAACCCTAACTTTACAGGATATTATGATCCGAAAAGTGGGCGGGTTTGTGTCTTGAATCTTCCAGTGAACACCCGGAAAGTTAGGTTGTTCGATCTGATGGGGCGGATAATCGACGAGGTCATTTCGTCTGGCAATGTGGCTATGCTCGATATTAACAGTTCCGCCTCTTCGGTTTTTATTGTCCAGGTTTTGACTTCTGATGGGAACAGGCAGTCAATCAAGGTGAAACGATAAGGATCTTTTGAAATAGATAAAAAAGTAAGCCTTTTTGATCTAAAATGGCTTAATGGTAGATTTATTTTTAGCCATGAAGGCACCAGGACACAAAGATACATAAAGAATCAAGCTGCACAGTAAATTTTCGTTTGAAATTTCATATATCATTGAATATTAAGTTAATGCAAGTAATCGCTAAATTTTACAAACTATGAGAATTCATCATCCTGTTTTGAAAGGCTTCCTACTTTTCAGCCTTACACTTTTTATCCTTTGTTCCGGGTATCCGGCGAAAGCCGAATTGACCAACAAGGAAAGGAACATCCTTGCAAATGAGGCCAAAGCCATTAATCTCGCTAAAGTTCTGATCACAGACAATTCCTGGAACAAAATGCCCGACTACAAGAACCGGGCATTCTGGCAAAGCCTCCCTGCAAATATTAGGGAAGAGTATGTCACCAAGGCTGAAAAATACCTCGATTACAACTGGCCGGTCGTGAAAGCAACCGATTATCTTGAATTTATCCATTCGGGCGACCGTCGGCAGGGAGCTTATGCAGCATGTAGCAATGCCCTGATTACTCTGGTGATGGGAGAGCTGGTTGAAGGTAAGGGTCGGTTTATGGATCAGATTGTCAATGCAGTCTGGTATTTCAGCGAACAAACTTTCTGGGGTTGGTCAGCCCATTTGGGTGCGCAGAAAGCCAAAGCAGGTTTACCCGATGTAAACGAACCCATTATCGACCTTGGAGTTGGCGAGATTACCAACAATCTGTCGTGGACATTGTATCTATTTAAAAATGAGTTCGATAAGATCCATCCTTTGATTTCAAAACGCCTGAAACAGGAGATTGTCAATAAATCTTTGAAGCCCTATTTTGAAAGGGACGATTTCGGATACATGGGATTTAAGGGTGGCCGTCCCAACAATTGGAATCCATGGATCAATTACAATATGCTGAACAGTTACCTTTTGCTGGAAGACGATCCAGCAAAGAAAGTGGCCGAGGTCCAGAAGATCATCAATTCGCTCGATAAGTTCCTGAACGGCTATTCCGATGACGGTGGTTGCGACGAAGGCCCTTCCTATTGGGGAGCTGCCGGAGCTTTGTTGTATGAAAGCCTTGATGTATTGAAAGTTGTCACAAATGGCAAGTTTGATGTCTTTGGTGAACCACTTGTACAGAACATTGGCAAGTACTTTTATCAGGTCAACATCCATGCACCTTACTTTATCAACTTTGCCGATGCCGATGCCACAACTGGTGGAAGCGCACCCACGGTTTACAGGTATGGGAAAGCGATAGGGGACAAACAAATGGAACAGTTTGGCGCTTATCTTGGCAAATTGGGCAATTGGGGCGACCATAGTTTTACCGGAAAAATTGGAGACCAAATCAGGAACCTGGGGATGCTTGACGAACTCAAAAATGCGCCGGGCAAGGAAGCACTAGTGGCCAATTTCTGGCTTCCCAATACCGAAGTTGCAGGGGCACGCGATCAGGAAGGGAGCTTTATGGGATTCTTTTTTGGCGCAAAGGTGGTTTTAATGCCGAGAGCCATAACCACAACGACATTGGTTCGTGTGTGATGTATTACAACGGCAAACCTGCATTGATCGATCTCGGGCGTGAAGAATATACTGCAAAAACCTTTGGTTCAAGACGTTATGAGATATGGACGATGCAGTCGAAATTCCATAATTTGCCGGTAATCAATGGAGTGGACCAGAAAGATGGTACCAGTTTTAAAGCAAAGAATTCAGCATTTACCTCAAATGCAAAGTTGGCAACTTTCACGACCGATATTTCAGGGGCTTATCCAAAAGAGGCACAGGTGAAAAGTTGGGTCCGCAGTTACACCTTGTTGCGTGGCAAGAGCTTTTCAATTTCCGACAAGTTTGAATTGGCAAGTTTGGCAAAAGCCCCTACAAGTTCAAACCTGATCACCTATTGCAAGGTCTCAGAACTTCGTCCCGGGGTTTTAAAGTTTGAAGGCGATGGTTTTACCCTGAATATGACCTACAATGCCAAAATCGTAAAACCAAAGATTAACTTTATTGAAGTGAAGGACAACTCTTTGAAGCGTTATTGGCCAAAAGGGGTGACGCAGGTTGTATTGGAATTTATCAATCCATCTGTGAAAGGCAACCAGCAATTGGTTTTTACGCCGGCAAAATAATTCAGGTTTTTGATCGTTTGCTGCTGAAAGATCCTTATTTTCAACAGTATGATATTCCTATGTACTTATGTGTCTAATTATTTAACACATAGGTACATAGGTTTTTCACATAGGCACATAGGATGTTAAGATTATATTCATCATTCCTTCATTCCTTCATTCCTTCATTAATATAACCTGTCCCCAATCGCCGATTTTAACTTGTAGAGATTTACAGTATAATCGATCCTGGCTTTGAGCAACATCAAACGGCTTTCCGAAACTATGGTTGCACCTTCAAGCAACTCAAGGTTTGTGATCACACCGGAGTCGAACTTAACTTTTGCAAGGTCGTAAGCTTGTGTGGCCTGTTTGAGCTGCAATTCACTTTGCCTGACTTTTTGAATCGACGCTTTGACATTGGCTTCGTTCTCAACCACTTCGTTAACAATATTCCTGCGGGCAATCTCTGTCTCCTGGTCGTTGGCGACCATGGCCGATTTTGCCTGTATCAGGTTGAATCTGTTCCGTTTCCCATCAAAAATCGGGATTTTCAGACCAAGACCTGCCACAAAATTGATTTTCGGATCATACAAATACGGCGTATATCCGTTACGTACACCACCCGAAAGGAATCCATTGACAACAGCATTGTTCTGCATCCCGGTGAGACTGTAGCGTAAATTGGCCAGTTTGGCCTTTTCGGCAGCCAGTTTCATCTCGTCGCGGTTTTGCATGGCCCTTGCCATCAAAGAATCGTTCGGAAGGTTTTTAAGAGGAATGTTCAGCTCGCTTTTTACCTGCCGTTGGCTGGTTTCGGGTTGGCCCAACAAGGAATTTAGCTGGCAGACCTGAACTTTCAAGGCCGTTTCAAGATCTGTTTTCTGATTTTCAATTGTGGAAATTCTCACCTGTGTCGTAAGGATCTCATATTGTGTGGCCGAACCGGTTTCCTGTTTCTTTTTGATAAAGGCCAGGTGTCCATTGAGCGTATTTAACTGCTCATCTTTGATCTTGATCGCTTCCTGAAGGTAAACAAGAGAATAGAAGTTCCCGATCACCACCTGCGACAATTTCTGCCTTACCTGTTCAACAGTCTGACGGCTGAGCTCTTTGCCCTCTTTTTCAAGTTGGATCGTCTTCTCTGTTTTTCCAAAATCATATAGGGTCTGATTGAGATTTACACCCGCACTGTAATTGTCATGGGGCGTAAAGCTAAATGTTCCCATATCGGGAATAGTGATCGATGGTATCGGCCCAACGCGTGAATAAGATGAATTGAAGTCGATAACCGGTTGTTTGTTTGCTTCGGCAAGCCCAATTTTTGCATCTGATGTGGTAATGTCCTCCATGGCTTTCTTAACCATTGGATGGTTTTGGACAACCTCGCTGATAATGGTGTTTAATGACAGCGAATCTTTCGTCTGGCTATTAACAGTCAATGACAGGAGTAGCCCTACAGACAGAAGTGTAAGAAAAGCACATTGTTTTAGTTTGAAAATCATATGATTATGCTTTATGAATTGTTTGTTTTTTAGACCGCATAATAAAAACGGGAATTGTGCCGATAAGGGTAATCAGTGCCGCAATCCAGAAATCGTCGTCAATGCCCTGGATATAGGCTTGTTTGTTCACATGCGACAGGATCACGTATTTGCTTTGCTGAACGGCTGCAGCCATGTTGCTGCCAACATGCTGTTGCGCGTAATAAGCCAGGTTGGACGCCACGTTCTTGAACTGCTGCGAACCGGATTGTATGGCTGCACCGTACATCTGAGAATGGTAATTGACGCGCGAAATAAGCAGCGTCGTAAACATTGCGACACCAAGGCTGCCCCCAAACTGGCGGATCGTATTGGATATCCCTGATGCCTGTGCCATCTTTTCGCGTGGGATCGTCAGCAACGACAAATTGCTCAAGGGAGTAAAAACAATCCCCATTGCAAAGCCCCTGATGTAAAGCGAAAGCATCACAAAACTGTTTTCAGAAAGGTAGGTCAATTGCGAGTTCAAAATAAAACTGAGGCCCAGCAAGGCTACCCCCAGGATGATCGGAACTTTAGGGTTGAACTTATCGGACATCTTTCCGGCAATGGGCGACATGATCCCCTGGATAATCCCCACAGGGAGAAAAACAGAACCGGCCTGGACAGCAGTATATCCCATCGAATTTTGAAGGTACAACGGCAGCAGAAAGGTGCTTCCGAACATCCCCATGCTGAAGATCATCATCACAAGGTTCGACATCCCAAAATTGTAATTCCCCAGTAACTTTAGCTCAATCAACGGATTGTCTGTCGTCAATTCCCTTGTCAGGAAAACGGTAAGTGCCAAGGCTGCAATTGCAAAACATGCCAGGATATAAGGGGCTGTCCAACCCTCTGAATTGGTCGCCGCAGTCCCTTCCGATAAGGCGTACAACGTAAGCGGAAAGAAAATGACAACCGAAACAAACCCGATCAGGTCGAACTTCCCAACTTTGGGATTAAAATATTCGCGCTGGATAAGGACAGTAAACACCATTGCGGCAATCCCAAAAGGGATATTCACATCAAAAATCAACTGCCAGCTAAAATTGTCAACCAGATATCCTCCGATCAGTGGTCCAAATGAAACCGATGCCGCTGCCGAAATTGCCCAGAACCCAAGTGCCATACCGCGTTGCTGAGGAGGGAATTCGCGTGTAATAATTGCCATTCCTAGCGGTTGGATCGTCCCGGCGCCCAAACCCTGAATGACACGTGACATGATTAGGGTGTTCTCGTCGTTCGACATCCCACACAACATCGAACCCAATGTGAACAGGAACAATCCTAAAAAGTAGAGCCGCTTGTAACCGAACTTGTCGCCCAGCCAGCCCGATGTTGGCAACATCACTGCCATGGAGAGCATATAGGCAGTGATGACCCATTCAATCTTGTCGATCCCGACACCGAAGGAGGCCATGATTTTGGGCAATCCAACATTTACGATCGTTGCATCGAGCACGGCCATAAACGTGCCAAGCATGATGTTGGCAAGCACAAACCATTTGTAACGGTCGTGCATCGGATGGTATCCGGAGCCGCGGTTGCGCAATTTCCGGCGCAACTTGTGCATGATGGAAACTTTGCGCATCGTTAGCGGATAATTTTAACCAGTGCCGACATTCCCGAAAGGATCCGGTAATCCGATAGCCTTTTCCCTCCGTTCGCCCCTTCGATGGAAATCTTGAGCTGGATGCGCTGTGTTACTTTTGTGAAGTTGCCAGATGCATTGTTTGCAGGGATCAATGAGAATTGAGATGCCGTATTTGACCCTAAAGAGATTATTTTTCCTGTGAAATCCACATCGGGATAGCTGTCGAGGTTGAAAATGACCGGTTGTCCCTGGCGCAGTTCCCCTGTCTTGGTCTCTTCAAGATAGACACTGACCCAAAGTTTCCGGGTGTTGATGACTGTGTAGATCGACTGACCCGGTTGGGAAATATCGCCTGGCAGCAACCAACGTTTGGCGACAACCCCATTGCAGGGGCAATAAAGCCTTGTATTGTTGATCTGCGATTCGATCACCCTAATCTGTGCCTCGGAACTTGCAACGGCTGCTTTGGTGCTTGTAATGATCGCAGCCGAAACTTTGGTCTGTGACCGTGCGGCTTCAAGCTGTGCTTTGGCTGTCTCCATCGCCTTTTCGGCATGGTCGTAAGCCTCCTTTGTGATCACATCGCCTTTGATTTGATTTTTTGCCCGTGCAAAGTCCTCCTGAGCTTTTGCAAGTGCAATCTCAAGGACAGTATTGCTTTTCAGGTCGAACTGGTACTTTGCTTCGGCTTGCGAAATTGAAGCCTCGGCTTGCAGCTTTAATGCGATGGACTGGTTTTTTTGTGCTACAAGATCTGTGCTGTCGAGAACGGCAAGCAGTTCCCCTTGTTTGACCGAATCCCCTTCGGCTGCATTAAGCTGGCTGATACGGCCAAGGATTTTAGAACCAACAGACACATTTTCTGTCTCAACATGGGCATCGTCTGTCTTGATATATCTGGAATAATCAATATACCAATAGATTAGTCCTCCTAAGATTAAACAGGTGATTAAAATCAAGGGAATGTATATTTTCCCGCTTTTCTCTTTCTTTACGTGATTGGTTGTCATAAAATTTCTTTGTAATGGGTCGATAAATCTATTTTTTAAACTTTTTCTTTTGACAGGATGTATAGCAACTTGTCTTTGACATTTTGCGACGATACCGAAAGTTGTTCAAGCTCATCGGCATCTAAAACAAGCAACTTGACTTTTAGTTCTTCCGCAATGATCTGATTGATTTCGTCGAGATCGGTCAGCCCTTTTTCGGTGATCGAGATATTGACAATCCGCCGGTCGTCGGGATCATGATGCCTTTCCACATATCCCTCTTCAATCAGCCGGTCGATAATTACGGTAATATGTGGCTTGGGCATCGATAGGTATTTCCCGATCAGCGACATCGACAAGATACCGTTTTTCTTTAAACCTCTCAAAACAAACAATCCCGCAGGTGTTATGGAAGTCCTGGCCTTCATCGGCTTCGACAGGCTCCTGAACAACAATGGGTGGATTGTCATGAGGTTTTCGGCAATCGTTTCAATTTTTGATTTCAACATCTGAACTGTTCTATTCTTATAATGGTTACAAATGTATAACTATTATTAGGAAATAATTAGTCTATTCCTGAATTTTTTGTAAATGTTGACAATTGCCTAACAATAGGAGATATTTGTTTAAAAAAAATTGGGGTATTTTTATATTTGAATAAAAAAAATAGGAATATGAATACAATTGAATTGTAGGAAAGGATAATTCTTAAAGTACGTGATACAGACGATGAGGTATTGCTGAACTATGTCAATCAGTTGCTTAACAATTCAAGTGAGCTTGATACCTATCAACTTACTGATTTTGAAAAGGTATTGATTGCTGAGAGCAAAGCAGATTATTTATCAGGAAGCAAGATTTCGAATGAAGATGTTTTTAACAGGAATGGAAAAAGGTTAGGAGAATAATATGGATTTTAAGAAATTTTATCAAGTTGAAGCAGACCAAATAATCATTCATCTAATTTGGATAGCCGTCAAAATCCAGAGTCGTCAAATCTAAGATAATCCCTCAACTGGTATTTTACAAGAAAAGATCCTATTCTTTTTTTGTGCTCCCAACCATAAAAAAAACATGTGCCTATATGTTTACCCTATGTACCAATGCGATAAATTTCACCGCATAAGAACATAAGATTTCACATAGGCACATAAACAAAAAAAACAACTCCAATATCAACAATAACGGAGTTATTTTTGTTTGTTACCTAAATCTTCCAACGAGATCAAGGAGCTGTACGCCTAATCCATTCACCACCACCAGAAGGCGTGGTTGGAGCAGCTGGTGCAGTAGATGCATGTGCAGCTTTGGGAACGCTTAATAACATCATTGTCGTGGCAGCAGAGATGGTAATAAATCCGGCCTTGCTGATGGCCTCCTTACGGTTCATCTTTTTGCCTTTACCGCCCAATTTTTTGGTTTCTTCTTTTTGAGTTTTCATATCTTAATGTATCCGTTTTTAAATTCTTTTTTCTTTTTTCTTTTTCGGTTGCTGAGCGAAGCCGAAGCTAGCCGAAGTCTCCGGTAGCTGAGCGACGGTAGCTGAGCGAAGCCGAAGCTAATTCCTCACCATTACCTTAATGGTCTTTGTCGAGTCTTTGGTGACAATGTTCAGCAAATATACACCTTTTTTCACAGCTGGTATCGAAATTACATTATAATTTACATCGCCCAAAATGTGCGAAACGACAAGGCGTCCCAATACGTCGTATAGGTTAGCGGTAGCATTGCTTCCCACTTCGCCAATGATGCGGATTTCGGAATTGTTGAAAGCGTAAGCATTCAAGCTTCCGGAAAGCGACTGGTCGCCGATGCCGCTCATAATGTCGGCGGTATGCAAAAAGAACCTGTTGGAGCTTACTGTGTTAGGAAGAATCAATGTTTTATAGGTGCCCCTTGTAAGGTCGGTAAACCTTGCGGTCAGCCTGTCTTCCAAAATCACGTTGCAGCCTGCATCCAGGTTATATGCATCTGCCGAGAAGGTCACTTCGCCACCAGCTTTGCTCTCGATCCCAACTGGGATAATCAGCGTATTGTATAAATTGGCAGGCAGGCACTGCAATTGGAATCCGATGCCAGCGTCATCAACCAACCTTGTATATAAAACATCAGCAGCATCAGTCCTGAAGAGGCCAGCATCGTAACCTTTGTCGAGGCCGGTAGTGGTGCCTTCAATAAACTTAATATCGGTCGAAACTTGAGCCGGTCCAAATGCAGCGGTCAGTTTGATCGATGGCCATGAAGTCGTTCCAGATTTGAATGGTGTACCGCTTTCAGGTTGGTGTATCTGCATGGCTTTGGTAAACGAAAGAGTTGTCGGAATTTCTGGATCTGTAGCTGCTTTCTCTACAAAGAAACCCTGACCCAAGGAAGCGTAAGTTTGACCACTCGCATAATTGACAACATCATATTTAGGGTGTGCGGCATCGGAGCTTGCCTCATTCAGTATATAAACCCCAAAATAAGTAGCATCAATTTTCGCATCGTTAACATCCAGAAAATTATCTGGATTCCCACCCTTTACGCCATCAGTTAAAGATATTGCCGAAGTAAATGGATTTCCGATGCAGTTCCATCCCTTTGAACCAGTGCGTTTAACCGTTACAGTTTGGGACCCACCTTTTAAAGTACCCTGAAAATTCAAAACAGGTTCACCATAATCATGAGTTCCTCCACCATCTACAATGTATCTTTCTGTGCGGACCAAATATCCCTGACCGGAAACCATTGTCGTGTCTGTTACATCTCGGGTTAAATAGGGCCTCCATGAATTGCTTGCATAATCATAAGAAGCAATTCCTAAATTCGTCGTGGTCAGTGACCAATAGGGTATAGCCAGGTTTCTGTTCAGGAATCCTTCTGACCCATTGTATAAATTCTCAATAGCAGGCGGGGAAACGAGATGCCAAATACTTTGAAACACAAAACGCTCAACAGTACCTGAACCAACAAGGTCACTCGCAATCAGTGAGCCGGCACCAGCGCTTGTGGATTTGATGATCAGACTCTTCGTATCGGCATTGGTGGTCGTTGTACCAGTTCCCGTAACGGTCAGGTTGATGGGAACAGTAAAACTTGCACCAGAGCTGATATTTAAATCTTTGTTGGCAAGGTTTGCTGTGATTGTCTTTGCTGCGGATCCCGTACCCGAACCCCTTGATAAGTTCAGGATGTTATAGGTTGGTGTGGCATAAATGGTCTGGGAAACTGCATCGGAACCATTGTACTCGACAGTTGAGTTGCTGCTTAAAGTGACCGTGCCAAAATTTATTGGAAAATTGCTTCCGGTTTGTCCACCTGTACCTGCTCCCAACTTCATTGTGCCATCTACAAGAAGTGTTCCACCCGAAGTACTCCGGTTACTTGTATAAGTAGCCAAATCGAAGGTTGAAGGCGAATTGATTGTTAAATCCCCTGTAATATTCGGAAGATTGCCACTCAACGATTTAGTTCCTGTTGTGGTAGTAATCAGATTGTTGTACGTGGCACCATTGTAAACGGTTTGGGTTCCACCATAATACTCAACTGTCCCACCAGTCATTGTTTTTGTAGTATAATTGAGTGGGAAATTGCTACCGGTTTCTCCACCTGAGCTTCCACCCAATCTCATTTTACCATTAACCAATAACGTACCACCAGAAGCAGAACGGTTCGTAAGGAATGTGCTTAAATCGTATTGGGCACCAGTTGCGATACTTAAATCTCCGGTAAGTTGAATATCACGGCTGTTTGTCACACCATGTGTATTTGAAACATAAATGTTTGCAGCAGTGTTTGTTGTGGGTGATGGCATCTCAAAACCTATAGTGCGGCTTGCGGACTCAGTTTTGTAATTGACTGTTAAACCACCAGAACCAATATTAAAGGTTGGAGCAGTTGTAACAAAATTACTGCAACTTCCACCATGGAGGTTATTGAACTCAATAATTGAGGAAGTAGAGCCACCACTACCAACTGTCATGGTTGCAGATGACCGTGTAATACCTCCGGAATGATTAAAATAGACATTATTAACAGTAATCGCTTTTGATGAACTTGCAGAAACAGTCAAGCCTGTATTGTCAACTTTTAAAATATCAATTAATGTAGAAGTTGAATTACTTAAACTCAATGTTTGTGTACTTGAATTTTCAAATGATATTGTACTTCCAGTGGTACCTAACAATGTCCCACCATTGATAAAAGTACCAGTTCCGGTGTAATGCAGAACTTTTCCATTCAGGTCAAACCGGCCTCTCATTCCAGCGGCAGGACTTGTATAGAAAACATTTACACTACCGGTTATCGTCTCGTCACTAGCTAAAACGACGCCTTTATCATTTTTTATAACCAAGTATGCAAAAGAAGAGGGCATTTCATATCCAGTAGTTCTGGCAGACGATTCTTTATTATAATTAAGAGTCAACAAACCAGAGCCAAAAGTTGGTGCAACTGAAAACGTTCCAACATTCTTACTTCCCACACCATCTAGTGTAATTGAACAATCCGTACTTCCAATCCCAACTGTAAAAGTAGAACCGTAACTGTTATCAATATTTGAAGTACCGTCAAAAATAACATTGTTTGCAGATATTGGAAATTTCACGTCAACCCTTTGAGATGAAGAATTACTAAATGTCCCAATTTGAATTGAACCCGTTCCTGAGTATGTTTTTTCTGTATATATCGCAACATCCGAATTTGAAATTGTTCCCGTTAACGATGTAAATGTAGTATTGTTAATAAATGTAGTTCCTTTGAAGTATAATATTCCGTTGGTACTAAGGTTAAATGGTGCATAAATTTCAATTTTGTGAGTAACATGCAAATTTGTCCCTTTTAAAACGTTAGCAGCTCCTCCAGGATCTCCACTAAATAATAGATCATAATACGAAATATTAACAACTGCCTGTCCATTTCCCATGTATTCAATTTGACCTTCTGCTGTTATATTGTTACCTGGAGTGGCAATTAAACCATACCACCAGCCTTCACCTGTCGATACATAGCTGGTCCTAAATAACGCACCAGTATTGACCGCAAAATAATCAGCATTTACCCATTCTGCAGCTTCGAGAGTACCATAGATGGTAACCCTATTCATTGTTTTGGTATTATCACCTCCATCAATATGGCCATAATCCATCACATATACATTGGTACCGATTACGAACTCCGACAGTGTCGTACCACCATGAACTCCCAAAATTTCAATTGTTTGGCTAGACGTGGCATCTAACGTTATTTTTTGATTGGAAGCCATAATGATATGATCAAAATAGTATGAACCATTTAGATTTACAGTTATAACTGAAGCCCCAGAATTTCCATCGAAATGAAGGCTTTCACTATAATCATTGGCAAAGGTGATCGTTCCACCACCGATTGGAAGTCCACCAGTAGAAGCCGCCCATTTTGTACCATCATTAATAGTCCCACTAGCACCTCCGACCCAATAATAATCAGTTACCGCCCAACCCGTATTCCCAATCCCTACCGCGAAAAACAGTAGAAACGATACTCTCAAAAGATGTTTGTAAAATTTCTGTTTCATAATTGTTTTTTTTTATTATTTTTTTTATTTTCCTTTTTTTATTTCCCAATTCTACCGTGTCAAATTCGCCTTGGAAGATTATTCCGTCGTACCTGCCCGAATTGGGGTGTGGTGATGACATAGTCCATTGGCAAAAGTAATAATTTTCGATACAATGCAAATAAATGTTACTAATGTTTCGCACATAAAAAAAGTGCTTAAAACATTGTGTTTTAGATAAAAAAAGTAGCATGGAAATTTTGTTAAGACCTTAAAATGTAGTAATTTAAGGGCGAATCCAAAACAATACTGCCATGCTACAGAA
>CAIYPA010000572.1 GCA_903927965.1 uncultured Bacteroidia bacterium
ACTGATCGTTGCTGGTGTCTCCCCGTTACAGATCGTTTGAGCCGCGCCTACGGCCCCCTTCACCAATTCGCCATTCACTGTGATGGTGACAGGATCAGTGTATCCAGTCTGATTGGGTAAGCAATTCAGATCTGTTACTGCTAGCCTGTAGATGGTCGTTTGTGTCAAAGAACCAGTATAATAGGTCTTTAAATTGAAAGCCCCAACGGTAACCCGAACAAATTTGGCCCCGTCATAATATTGCCATTCGTAGCTGAACTTGCCACTCCCGCCTGTTGGGTCCGAAGCCGTCAGCAACTGAGATTCACCGTTGCAAATCGTTGACTTGTCGGAGGTGATTTTTCCAGCAACAAGCTCGTTGTAGACCGTTACGGTCACCTCGTTGCTATTGTCGCCCATATCGGGGTTGCAGTATGTATCGGTTTGGTGCAACCGGTATTTGGTCGTTGTTTTGAGCGCCCCTGTGTTGAACGAAAGTGTTGCGGAACCAGGGCTGTTGGCATCCACCCATTTGGTCCCGTCTAAATACTGCCACTGGTAAACAAAATTCGTTTCCCCGCTGCCGCCTGTCGGGACTGTCCCCGTCAGTACTGTCGATTCACCGTAACAGATGGTCTGGTCGGAACTTGCCGTTCCTGCCTTGAATGCTCCATAAACTGTAATGGCAACATCGTTGGTCGTTACAGTTTGCACAGGGCTACAGGTCTCGTCGGTTTGGACCAAATTATACAATGTATTAACATACAATTTAACAGGTGAGTATGTCAGTGTAGTAGCACCGTTGATCGGTTTCCATTGATCCGTCCCGGACTTCGACATCCACTGGTATTTGAATGTCCCGCAGCCGCCACCCGGTGCAGTTGCTGTCAGCATAACCGGTGTCTCCCCGTTACAGATCGTTTGATTGTCTGTTGCAATACCTGCTACAAGTACCCCATTGACTGTAATGGTAATAGGGCTTGTGTATTTTACAGCATTTGGTTTACAATAGGTATCAGTTATCGATAGCCGGTACTGCGCGGTTTGGGTCAATATCCCTGTGTTGTAAGTTGCGGATTTGGCAACATCAATGTCATTCCATTTGAGTTTGACATCATCAAATGTTTGCCACTGGTAACTTAAATTGCCGCTTCCACCCGTTACATTACTTGTCAATAATTGCGATTCTCCATTACAAATTGTAGTTTTACTGGCCGAAATAGAACCAGCCTCAAGTGGTTTATAGATTGTTACATAAACATCATCACTTACACCAGGACAGCCTATTAAATTTGTTGTAGTAAGCGTTAACTTTACAGTTGTACCTGCTTCAGTTGAACCTGGTTTATAGGTATTTTCCAGAATCAATGGATCGAGGACAAAACTTCCTTTACCACCAGACCATAAACCTGTTGTTGTACCGCCTGTAACAGATCCGGTCAAAGCCACAGTTTCACCATCGCATATTAACTGGTCTATCCCTGCATCAACTGCTGAGGCAAGAATATTCACTTTGATTAAATCCTGTGCAGTAGAATTAATACAACCATCTTTACCTGTCGCTGTTAAAGTAAGGTTAACATACTTCCGGGAAATATCCAAAGCGGTAAAAGTATAGGTCGTATTCAGACTATTCCGGTTGACAAAGCTACTACCACTGGAATTCGTAGGACTTGACCATCTTACAGATGAGTAATCAGTTGCAGTTCCCTTCAGATCAACTACATATGGTGGAGCATTGCATATTGTTATTTCAACTGGTCCGGCATCAACAGTTGGAAGGGGATTGACCGTGGCCAAACCATCCATCATTTTGCTGCATCCTGAAGCAGTGGTAGCCTTTACCTGATACGTGCCGGCATGTAAATTGGCATTAAACCAGAATGGGCCAACGACCACCGTTGTATTGGTGACTACCGGATTTAACGATTGCCCATTAATATCGACAATTTCGTAGGTCGTATTTACCTCTGAATTGACCATTCCAATTTTAGAAGGTTCACAACTGATTCCCTGGACTTTCACTGCATAAACACCCGGACTTGGACTGATCGTCACAATTCCATCCATCATAGAGTTACATGAGCCAGTAGCTGATTGAGCTTTAATAGTATAGTCGCCAGGTTCAGTTTTTCTTCCCCAATTTAAACTACTTCCGGTACCAGATAATGGTCCGTCCAATCCAACCGGTTGATATAGCGTATATTTAACGCCCAATTCAGATCCGCTGAGCCAGATATCTGCCTCCCCGGGACAACTGGCAATAGTAGGATTGATTTTGAATTTTCGTGGATTTAGCTGAATAACAACACTTCCCAACATCTCCTGGGTACAAGTATTGGCAGGATTCGTGGCAATAACTTTAAAAGTGCCTTCCTGCGTAATATTGCCAAAACTTAAAGGGCCATATGACGCCAATCCATTCAATGGAAAACTTAGTATTCCATTTGTAAGGTTATAATTGATCCCAACTTCAGAGTGTTCCAAAATAACCTCAAGACCTGAAACAGGATCAATACAATGAGTGCCGGTAGGGATTAACCAGTATGGTGTCGGATTTTCTAGTACGGTAATCTCACCAAACATTTGTGTGCTGCAAATCTTATTTGGATCAAATCCAATAACAACATACTTTCCGGGAGTATCGGTGGACCCAAAGCTAAGAGCAGATCCTGTGCCCGTTGCAATAGGGAAATTTTGATTTGAGGTTTCAACCACCTTGCCCGAAATCACATCATGTACTTCATAAAAATATCCTTTCTGTGAGTTACTAAGCCCTATTGACGTTAATCCGCAGAATGGTCCGCCATCAGGTGTTATATTATAGGAAATGGGTTTTTCCCACATTATTTTTTCATCGGTCATAAATACATCACACAGAGTGGTGTTGTTAACCGCCTGAACTTTATAGGTTCCCGGAATTTGTTGATTCCCAAAATCAATAGAAAGTGATGTTACCCCATGCCATGTACCCAAATTCTGAGGCAATCCTCCGGCTGAAGGATAACACCAAAGAATATAGGACACACCCGATTCTGAATTCCGGATGGAAAAAGCATCTCCAACACACAACGGACCTGAAGGTGCCAACAAATATTGCGAAGGCAAAGAATTCAGCACAACCTGGCCATCCATCCATGTCCAACAACCGTTCGCAGAAGTTGCCTTGATCTTATACGTTCCAGGGCTATTTTGTACCCCAAAATCCAAAGGTCCTGGTCCGGAACGGATGATTGACGTACTTTGATTCCCATTGAATAGCTCATAGGATACACCAGACTGGCTACCATTTAAGGTTATATTGTCGCCCTGACATCCACCAGTTGAACCAATCACGTAATTCGAAATTGGCAGTGGGTTAATTGTAACCACGCACTGACCGTTCATCAACACTTCCTGCTGATTAATAGTATTGATTCCTGAGATGGTATAAGTTCCGCTTTTGGGAGCATCCCACAAAAGTGCAGAACCAGTTCCATCGTTAGTTTTGCCAGGGACCAATTTCCCCCCTTCGAGCAATTGATAATTGACCCCTGTATCAGAACCTCCCAGTTGAATAACCGGAATTGTTCCCTCACAGACTGGTTCAGGGCAAATAATATTATATCTTGTTGGCTGTGAGTTAATTAAAATAGTATATTCGAATGGTATTCCCAGACATTTATTGTTGTTAGGCAAGGCAAGCCATGGAGTAACATTGTATTTCAATATACATGAAAAAGGCCCGTTTGGCAGGATGTTCAGCAGTTGGGAAGGAATTGTGGCTGTTTGGTCACTCTGAAGCGGATTTTTCACAAATAAGGGGGCAGAATTACTAGTCAATTCCCACTCAAAATTTGCATCGACAACATCCGAAGTGAAGGTGACAGGAAGCGAACTTTGTCCTGATACAACCGTTTGGGTGTTTTTTATGCTGTTAATTTGTGCGACTGGCAATACCGTTACTTCAATTGTAAAAGGGGTCCCAGGACACAATTCCGGAGAAGGTCCATAAGGAGTTACAGTATAGACCGCTTTAGCCGATGTTTTAACCGGATTAAAAAGTACATCGCTGATGCTTGCCCCACTATCGCTTGTTTTCCCTATGATATCCCCTAAAACAGCTGTCCATTGATAAGTCGAACCAACAGGAATTGTATTTCCATTCCCATCTGTTGGTGTGATCGAAAATGCGGTTCCATTGCAAATTGTTTCGGTATATTTTTGAGTCACCAATGGTTTAGGCCTGACAGTAACAGAGTAGGTCGATTCAGATCCATTGCATGTTGCACCTCCGGCAATTGATGCTTTTGCCTTATAGACCACAACCAGATCAGCACTGGTTAAGTTTCCGAGAGTTTGAACAGGGATGGTATTTGTACCTAATGTTTGAACCCCGCTTACCGGCGAGGGTGCAACAGCATTCCAACCAAATGTTACTGAACCAGTTGTACTTAATAATGTTACAGGTTTGGTACTCTGGCCAGAGCAGATTGTCTGATCCCCCAGGCTAAAGGTCACAACTGGTGAAGGATTTACCGTAATTGAAAAAGTTTTGGAAGAACCTATACACCCATTTGCAGTTGGGGTAACAGTTATGTCAGATAAAACCGGATCTTTTGTAATATTTGTGGCAGTAAAAGGAGGAATATCACCGAAATCAGATCCTTTTAAGCCTATAGACAGATTGGGATTTCCCCAGCTAAAAACAGTACCGGGTATTGTTCCTGTAAAGCTGATAATATCAGTTAATTGTCCATTGCAAACGACCATATTGGTGGGTTGGTCAACAGTTGGGGTGGGTTTAACTGCAAACACTGAAATTGCCTGGCAACCATATGCATCAGTATAGATGATATTGGTCAATCCTGCCTTCAAGGCCGTTACCAATCCTGTGTTATTAACAGTTGCAACAGTACCATCCGATGAACTCCAGGGCAAAACTGCCCTGGCCGTTCCTGAACCAGTTAACTGCGTTGAAATACCAATACAGGACGTCAGATCGCCTGTTATAGTTGGTAATACATTCACAGTAAACAATGAAGCGCATAGACATCCATTGATATTCGTATAGGTTATCGTTGTTGTTCCGGGTGCCAGGGCTGTTACCAATCCGTTGTTATCGACACTTGCGACACCTTTATCTGAAGAATCCCATGGCAAAGTTGTAGCTGGTGATGCCGATCCCGACAATTGGGATGTTGAACCAACACATGCCGAAAAGGTGCCTGTTACGGTTGGCAAAGCATTAACTGTAAATTTTTTAGTAACCTTACTTTCCACATCATTTGTAAATGTGATGTCCGTGGTACCCTCTTTTAAAGCAGTTACCAATCCGATGTTATCAACACTCGCGACAGAAGGATCTGAGGAATCCCATGGCAAACTTGCTGCAGGGATCCCTGTACCCGTTAATTGGGAGGATGATCCAACACATGCCATTGAAGGACCTGTTATTACAGGCAGAGAACTTACAACAAAATTTACATTTTCCTTACAGCCATTATTGTTCGTATAAGTGATTGAGCAACTTCCTTCAGCATTAGCCGTAACCAATCCGTTGTTATCGACACTTGCGACATCTTTATTCGAGGATTCCCATGGCAAACTTGCTGCTGGGGTACCTGTACCCGCTAATTGGGATTTGTAACCAACACCTACGGACAAATTCCCTGTGACTGTCGGTAACGGATTTACAACAAATGTAGAATTGACCTGACTACCATCGCCGTTTGTATATCTGATGGTTACCGAACCTGCTTTAACTCCCGTAACCAGTCCTGTATTATCAACAGTTGCAACAGAAGGATCTGAGGGTACCCATGGCAAAACGTCGGCTGGTGGAGCCGAACCACTTAATTGCGATGTAAACCCGACACAAACCGATAATGTGCCACCAATAGTTGGTAAGGCACTAACTGTAAATGTGATGTCCTTCTTACATCCAAGGCTATTGGTATAAGTAACCTTACTCGTCCCTATTGAAATAGCTGTTACCAATCCGGTGTTGCTAACTGTTGCTACAGATTTAGTCTCAGAATCCCAGGGCGAACTCGCTGAAGCTGTTCCTGAACCCGTTAGTTGCGATGTATATCCAACACCTGCCGATAAATTTCCTGTTATTGTGGGCAGGTCATTTACGGTAAACAATGCAGAGGTTTGACAACCATTGTTCATTTTATAAGTAATCGTGGTTGTACCTCCTTTATTACCAGCGGTTACTAATCCGTTGTTATCGACACTTGCGACAGAAGGAACTGAGGATTCCCATGGCAAACTAACTGCAGCGGTCCCTGAACCGGATAACTGTGAAGTTAACCCTGCACATGCCGTTATTACTCCTGTTACAACCGGTACTGGTTTTACTGTAAAAGTTACATCTGAACTACACCCATCCGAATTTGTATAAGTTAAAACACAGGTTCCCACAGAAACAGCAGTTACTAAACCGGTATTACTAACGGTTGCAAACAAAGGATTCTTGGATTCCCATGGTAAGGTACCATCAGGCGTACCCGAACCGGATAACTGCGATGTTGATCCTTTACATGCAAATAAATCTCCGGTTACAGTTGGTAAAGGATTCACAGTAAAAAGGACATCCTTTGAACACCCCCCAAGAATTGTATAAGTGATATTTGTCGTCCCGGTATTTAATGATGTTACCAATCCCAAATCACTAACAGTAGCAACCGAAAGATCTGACGAGACCCAGGGCTTAATTAACGCAGGAGTTGCAGATCCGGCCAATTGTGAAGTACCACCAATGCATACCGAAGTTGTGCCAGTTATTGTCGGCAAGTCATTTACAACAAATGGAGATGTCAATTTACATCCATTGCTATTTGTATAGGTTATATCAGTGATCCCGGAAGATCCTGCGGTTACCAAACCGTTGTTGTCAACTGTTGCAATGTTCAATTTGGAGGATTCCCATGGTGAACTGGCAGCAGCAGTTGCCGATCCGGTCAATTGCGAATTAAGGCCTGCGCAAGCTGACATAGTGCCTGTAACAGTAGGTAAAGCATTGATGTTAAATGACACATCACTTGCGTTTGTTGTACCACACTCATTCTTCACAGATAAAGAGACAGTATAAGTACCAGGTGAGCCATAAGTTACCGCACCGGGTATGGCCTGAGTGGAAGATGAGGGAGTTCCACCAGGAAACGACCATAAATATTCCAAAACGCCGGTACCGCAATTTGCGACTGAAGCTGATGGATTAATTGTTGATTGAGGGAAGGTAAAGCAAATTGCCGGAATGGCATTTATTGAAACAGTAGGAGGCTGTTTTACAGTAACAGTTTGTGCAACACTCTGTTGAGTTCCGCACGTACTGGTAACCGATAATTTTATCGAATATGTTCCCGGGTTTGTAAATAGAAAAGAGGGATCCTTTGAGGATGAACTAGTACCACCGGTATAAGTATAAGATGATGTCAGGCCACAATTCCCGGCAACATAATCAACACTCCATGAATAAGTTGGCGGTGAACAAGCCTTTGAGACATCAGTCGTATTGGTTACAGTTACTGCCAATGGGGAACAACCAATAACCGGAGAGCTAAGTGTAAACTGAGGAACTAATGGAGCTTCGACACAAATCGGCTGTGTTTTAGTTGTAATCCCGCAGAAATTCTCAGCCGTTAAAGTTGCCGTATAATTACCAGGGGTAGAATAGGTGTGCGTAACATCCTGTGGAAGGGATTCGCTTCCCGAAATTGAGTGCGTATCACCAAAATCCCAGGTGAATTTTGAATAGGTGGAGCAATTTTTACCAAAACCGGATGCCGTTCTATTTGTAAATGTAACATTTGTTCCAACACACACTGATGATGGCACATCAAGATTTGCGACCGACTTAGTACAAATACTGATATTCCCTGCTGTAAAGGGTGTAGAACCGCAGGCATTGGTTACTAAAAGGGTAACAGTAAACTGCGGATTTGGACAACTTGCTGTAGTATAGGAATGGAGAACAGGATAATTTGCAGATTTTGACGGATCAGATGCATTATAATAAATTGAACTTTCCAGTTCTTCCTGTGTATACTTTATTAAATCAGGAGTATCTCCAAAATTTATCTCGTAGATAGTACCGGGCGTATTTGTTCCCCAGTTTGAAATCTTAAATTCCAAATTTGCTGTTGGGGCACATAAATTTGTAGTATTCCCGGGGCCTGTTATCCCTCCCATGGGGTTAGACACATTTTTTACAACATAGGTTTTTGAATTACTGCACCCATTTGAACCTAATGCTGTGATAACCATATTATAGGCACCTAACTCAGCATAAGTATGTGAAATTGGAAAAGTAATATTCGATTCTGATTTTGCATCTCCCCAATTAATTGAATAAGATGTAATACAAGGAGAGACTGAGTGGTTTCCTACTTCAATTGAGTAGGATGGATTTGAAGCTGAGGCATTTTCACAATTACTAAAAGGATCAAAGGGTTTGTTGGTATCAAAAAAATCTATATCCGGCTTTTGCTTTACAATGATGGGCAATATCTTAATGTTTGAGCAACCGTTGGCATCTGTAACTGTTAGCTTTACTTGAAACGTACCAGTAGCACAACCCAGGGAACTAAAAATATGGGTCGGATTTTGAGCTGTTGAGTTCGCAGTTGCATCCCCAAAATCCCATAAATAGGTAAATGATCCAGCACCGGTAACTGTAGAAGTAAACTGAATGGTCGTTCCTGAACATGTATTGTTATTGTTAAAGGAAAAATTTACTACCGGCAACGGATTGACAGTGACAACAAAAGTAGAAACAACACCAACGCAACCACCAGGCGAAGTTGAAGGGGTGATCGTGTAAGTAACCTGTTCTGCTGTAGCACCGCTATTCGACAGGTTATCATTGATCGCAGTTCCACTACCATTGGTAAAACCGGTAACTTTAGCCGATGAGCCAACCGCTGTCCAACTAAAAGTTGTACCAGCTACATTTGACAACAACGTGATACTCGTATTGCTACCAGTACATATCGATTCGGTCTTTAGTGGATTTGACAAAATTGGCAAGGGATTTACAGTAACAACCACCTGATCGGTCTTTATGCAGGTTCCTTCTGTGGCTGTAACCGTGTATGTTGTAGTTGAATTTGGTGCCGCTGTGGGATTGGCGACGGTTGAGCTGCTTAATCCGGTTACAGGCGTCCATTTATAGGTCACCTTGGTAACATCTCCACCTGTTGGGATTGCAAGTAGTTGTGTGGACAACCCCTTACAGATTGCAACATCACTTCCAGCGTTAACTGCCGAAAGGGTACACGTCTGTCCTTGTACAACCACCGATAAACGCAAAAAAATTACGAATACTAAACCATAGAATCCGTAATTCTTGAAGAAACCTAAATTGGAATTAACTTTTTTCATATGTCAGTTAGGTTAATCGCCTTTAAAAAGATTTAGTCAGAAATAATTTAAAAGGAACTTTTTGTTAAAAGCATAAAAATAAATAAAGGATTGTTAAAATCAAATAATTTTAGTATTTAACCCTTTATTTATAATCGTTCTTTAAATTATTACTTGCAAAAACAGTATTGAAGTTTTATTCAGTCGAAATACCAATTCCGAAAAAAACACTATTAGTCCAAGATGAATTTTTCCAAAACTCAACGAATTAGAATAGGCCAGAATTTTTTTGCCCAATTATCTAAAAGATTCAACGTGAGAAGCCCTATGTTTATATTAAAAAAGGCACAATACCCTGTTCACTTCAATCTAATATAACCGATACATAATGTAAAAAATTGGTTCTCTCCAGCGTCATTTTTTAATAATTATTATATATCCACAAATCCCCAATTTTTTTTTCACCATCCCTCTACACCCTTGCATGAACTCAAGTATTTATTACATTTGTTGCTGATTAATTAAAAAATCGGATCAGAATCGATATTCAAATGAAAAATCACAGATACTTACTTCTCATACTGGTCCAGTTCTTTTCATTGCAGGCTTTTACGCAAATCCATCAGCTTAATTTTAAACGGATTGGAACAAAAGAAGGGTTATCTGACACCGATGTTTTGTGTTCAATGCAGGACAGCCGCGGATTTATTTGGATCGGGACAGAAAATGGCCTCAACCGCTATGATGGCCACCAGTTCAGAAAATTTTTCAATGACCCATCCGACTCCCGAAGTTTGAGCAACAACTATGTTACGCACATTCTTGAAGATTCAAAAGGGAGGATCTGGGTTGCTACCTGGGGAGGAGGGTTAAATTTTTTTGACCGTGAATCCAATCAATTCAAACACGCATTCCACGACACGGGCAACACAAACAGTATTTCAAGCAATAATATCTCCAAAATTGCTGAGGACAAATCGGGCAGGATCTGGCTGGCTACTTCCGATGGGGTTACTTTGGTTAATGCTGAAACGCAAAAATATAGGCGGTTTACCCATTTATCAAATGATACGACATCGATCAGCGACAACAGTGTAACTTCGGTTTATTGCGATAGTCAGGGCACTATTTGGTTGGGGACACAAAATGGAGCTTTGAACAGATTTGTCAGTTCTGACAGTACGTTTGTCCGATACACCTCGGTATCGGAAATGAGCAGGTCAAATCAGGGCAATAAAATCTTTTCTATTTTTGAAGACAAAAGTCACCGGTTATGGGTTGGGACTGCACTGAATGGGATAAGCCTTTTCGATCAGAAAACGGGGAAGTTTCAAAGCTTTAAAGACCTCACAAAATCAGACGACTTAGTCAGAAGTAACATCCAGTGCATTAGTGAGGATGACAATGCCAATCTGTGGATCGGAACTGAAAATAATGGATTGTACCTTTACAATTATGATTTAAAAAAATTTACCCGTTTCCTGAATGACGAAATCGATGACAGAAGCATCTCCTCGGTTTCGATAACTACAGTCTTAAAGGACAATACAGGCAACATGTGGGTCGGATTGTTCAGTGGTGGGATCAACCTGTACCGCAAAAGCACAAATAACTTTAACCATTACCGGCATACATCATCTCTAAAAAGCCTGTCGAACAACCTTGTTTTAAGTATCTATGAATCAGGCAACGGTGATTTATGGATAGGCACCGATGGCGGCGGCTTGAACCGGATTGACTCTATAACAGGAGAATCTACAATTTTTAAGTCTGATCCCACGAAAAACAGCATTGCAGGAAATTACGTTACTGCAATAGCAGATGACGGGAAAAATAACCTTTGGATCGGAACCTGGGGCAATGGTTTATGCAAGCTTAACTTAAAGACCAACCTTTTCACTAAAATCGACCTTCGTAAATACCTTATTTCAAAAACGATAAGCAATAATATTTTTAGTGTCGTTGTTGCAACAGACGGGAAAATAATGATTGGAACTTTTGGTAGCGGACTATGTATCTATGACGAAAAGGACAATAGTGTGGTGCAATACATAAATAGTGCAAACAATGATAAAAGTTTAAGTTGCGATAAAATAAATTCGATCATTGAGGATAGTAAGGGCAATTTTTGGATTGCCACAGCAGATGGGGGCGTTAATTTTTTCGACCCAAAGTCAGGTAATTTTACCCGGTTCAACAAAGAAAATGGAAATTTGTCGAGCAATGTCATCAACCATGTTTTAGAAACCAAGGAGGGGAAAGTCTATGTTTGCACTGTTAACAATGGATTGAATTATTTTGATCCAGCTGGTCAGAAGTTTGTTCCAATCGAAAACAACAATAATTTCTCCAGCCTGTATGTTAAATCAGCTCTTGAAGACCAAAACGGAAACATTTGGGTAAGCTCAAACAAAGGGATTTCCAAATATGAACCATCAACAAAAACGATTAAAAACTATTCTGTAGAAGATGGGCTACAAGGTGATGCTTTTAAGCCGCACTCAGCTTTTAGTGGAAAATCTGGTAAACTCTACTTTGGCGGGCACGACGGTTACAATTCCTTTGTCCCGGAACAAATTGTGGAAGAATCGTATATCCCACCGATTGTTTTGACCGATTTCATGTTGTTCAATAAAAGCGTTCCAATTGCCCTGAACAAGAATGACGCTTCACCTCTAATTCGGGATATTTCGGAAACAAAATCGCTGCGGTTAACTTACAAGGAGTCGTTCCTCACTTTTGGATTTGCTGCACTTGACTTTTCCTTGCCCGAAAATAAAATTTATGCCTACAAGCTTGAGGGGTTCGACAACGATTGGAATTATATTGGAAGTAAAAATTCGGCCACATATACAAATCTGAACCCAGGTAACTACATTTTTAAAGTAAAGAGCCAAAACCGGATTGGTCAATGGTCGGCCGAAACATTGACGCTATATCTGTATATTTCCCCACCAATCTGGTTAAAATGGTGGTTTAAATTATTGGCAGCCATCTTCATCACAGCCTGTTTTATTGTATTTTACAGATACAGGATTAACGCCGTTAACCGGTATCGGATCAATCTTGAAAAACTGGTAAAGGAGAGAACCACCCAGATTGAAAAGCAATCGAAGAAATTATCTGAGCTAAATGCCGAATTGCAAAGCCAGTCGGAGGAGCTGCAACGCCAGAAAATGATGGAACAAAGGGCACGCAAGGATGCAGAACAGGCCAATCAGGCAAAAAGCACTTTCCTTGCTACCATGAGCCATGAGATCAGGACCCCGTTAAATGGCGTGATTGGAATGGCAGCCTTACTGTCAGAGACACAACTTACCCCCGAACAAAGGGAGTATATTGAAACTATCATTACCAGCGGTGACAACTTGATCGCAGTGATCAACGACATCCTTGATTTCTCCAAAATTGAATCAGGGAATATGGAAATCGAACATGAAGATTTCGACCTACGGAGCTGCATTGAAGAGGTAATGGACCTTTTCGCCCAAAAAGTTGCAACCAAAGGCCTTGATTTGATTTATGAAATCGACATGAACGTTCCTCCCCAGATAATTGGGGATAGCCTTAGGCTTAAACAAATCCTGATTAACCTGATCAACAATGCCATAAAGTTTACACACAAAGGAGAAGTGTATTTAAAGGTCTTTTTGGTTTCATCCAGTGATGACAACCAAAAAATTGTCCTGGGATTTCAGATCAAGGATACTGGCATAGGGATTCCTGAAAACAAGATCGACTTTCTATTTGATTCCTTTACGCAGGTAGATGCTTCTACAACCCGCAGGTATGGTGGAACAGGCCTAGGGCTTGCCATAACTGAACGGCTCGTAAAACTGATGGGCGGCGAAATCAAAGTGGAAAGCCAGTTGGGTATAGGTTCTACATTTATTTTCTCGCAACAGACTGAGGTCAGTACAAAGGACCGTATCATGCCCCCATCTGATAACATGAGCGAACTGTATGGAAAAAAGGTTTTAATTGTTGACGATAACCCAACCAACCTGAAAATCCTTGAGATCCAACTTGAGCAATGGAAACTCCTTCCCAGGCTTGCATTATCGGCACCCGAAGCCCTCCAAATCATAGACAATTCGGACGCTAACTCTTTTGATCTGATTATCACAGACATGCAAATGCCAGATATGGATGGCGTTGATCTGGCCACTGCAATAAAAAACCGGAACAACCCTACTCCGATGATCATGCTTACCTCCATTGGCCAGGAAAGCAAAAAAATCTATCCTGGGTTGTTCTCATTCATCCTTACTAAACCGGTCAAACAACAACGCCTGATCAAAAGTTTGCAAACAGTCTTGTCGCCTTCAAAAGATCATGTAGGCGAGGATTCCCAAAATGGGATATTGACAACTGCTTTTGCGGAGGATTATCCATTGAATATTTTAATCGCCGAAGACAATATTATCAACCAGAAACTCATCCAAAGGATTTTGAATAAACTCGGATATCACCTCGATTTGGCTTCGGATGGATTAGAGGTACTTGATGCCCTGAAGAAGAACAAATACAACGTTATTTTAATGGATGTCCAGATGCCTGGCATGGATGGGATTGAAGCAACTCAGGCAATACGGGAAATGAAGATCGAACAACCGTATATCATCGCAATGACAGCCAATGCGATGTCGAAGGACCGGGATGAGTGCATTAAAATGGGTATGAACGATTACATTGCCAAACCCATGCGGTTGACTGAAATAATCAAAATCCTTAAAAATGCTGCTCTGTATTTGAAGGATAGAAACTGATTGAAATACGCAGAAATAACAAGGAAATAAATAGAAATATATTGAAATACCGTTTCATTGCTAATTAGTGCTTCCATAAAATTAATAGGCTATAATACAGAAGCATAGAACAATAATCCAAAACTGAAATAAATAGCCATGTGATCAACAAAAAATTATTCATCCATTCTTTAGCTTCCTTTAGGTGCAGAGCACCAGAATATTTGTAGGAATAAAGCCTCAAACAAAATTAAAGGTGCAGAGTACCGAAACATAAAATGAGAGACCAAAGCATAAAAAAGGTTGCCCGAAACCGGACAACCTTTTTTATGCTTTAGTGAAACCTTCACTTATTAATAGCTGACCTTTAAAGATCAAATCTGTTAGGGAGAGGGCTTCACTACTTAAGAAATATTAATAGCCTGGATTTTGTACCAGCTTGTTGTTTACATCCATTGCATCCTTTGGAATTGGGAACAAGAGGTGTTTTGCATCGCTTACGCCTCTCCATCCCGGAACAGCATTAAGGAACGTGCCAAAGCGGATATTGTCCTGCCTTGCATATTGTTCCCATGCCATTTCATAACGACGCTCCTTGCGGATATCTTCCAGTGTTGCGGCAGCGATTGGCTTTTCTGGACTGAAGACACGTTTGCGGATCGCGTTTACCAAAGTTGTAGCTTCAGCTACCGGTGCACCAGCTATACGGACCAAACATTCGGCTTTCATCAGATAGATATCGGCCAAACGGAAAATAGCGAAATCGTTTTCCATATCAGAGGACAACCCTTTAGGAATCTCCCATTTGTAGCAACGGGCACCATCTTCCTGGTTGCACCAGCCCCAGTTTGTTGTGGCTTCGTACATGGTGATGTCATCGGTGTGGATCAAGGGACGGCCATGGGCTGTCTGAATAACGATACCGGTAACAGGGTCAAGCATAGGCCCCCTTAAGAAAGACCAATTCAAACGTTTGTCATCAGGATCATAAGCCTTTACATAATTTGGATCAGCAGACATACCGTTCCAAGGGCCAATATTTAATCCCAAAGCTTTTGAATCCAAATAATGCAAGGTGGCGTTGGCAAGGAAATTTCCTCCTAATGAACCACTGAAAACTGCGGGTAGGATAATCTCTTTGGAATCTTCGTTTTTAACCTGGAACGATTTTTTCCAGTCAGCTTCCAAAACATAAGGTAATCCAATGACAACATTACAGGCATCAATACATTTCTGCCATTGTGCACCACCGGCAGGGTTCCAGACCAGTCCATTGAGGTACATCTTGGCAAGGATTGAGTAAGCTGCGCCTTTGGTCATTTTCCCATATGAATCGCCAGTTACATCTGCACGCAATAAATCTTTTACTGCGGTCAATTCTGCCATGACAAAGTTATAGATTTCAACCCTTGATTTAGGAGCAGGCAAACTTGTGTCAGCATAGTCGGTGACCATAGGGCCCTGTCCAAAATAGTCAACATACATATAATACCAAAATGCACGGACGGCACGTATTTCAGCAATGGTCTGGTCTTTATTCGGCACACCAGCTTTGTCCTGAACCATTTTGAGGATCCGGTTACAAGTTGTAATACTTGATTGAATATCACTATAAGCACCTGTGATCAAAGGGGTATTGTTGTTCGTCCAGGTATGTTGTTTGGTGTACATATGTTGGCCACCATCCCACCAGTCGCCACCCTTACGGGTAGGGACAACCATCATATCTGCACTTTCTTCTCCAAGGTGGGTAAAGTTCCAGCCACGGGCTGTACGCAATGAATTATAGATTGGGGAAACCAATGAGGCGATCTCTTTCGGGGTATTTCCAAAATCGGTCGTGGAAACCTTGTCGTAAACAACCTCGTTGAGATCAGTACACGATTGTAGCCATGGAGTTACGGTCAATCCGGCTATCAATAAAAATATAAATAGACTTGTCTTTTTCATGTTTTTCAAAGTTAAAAATTAGAAACTAATATTGACACCCATCATAATAGTCCTTGACTTTGGATAATAATCGCGTCCTTCGACTCCTGGGGTCAAACCGCTCATATCCACTTCAGGATCCAAACCTTTGTATTTGGTGATCTTGAACAGGTTCTGGCCAGAAAGATAAACTCTCAGGTTCTTTACCCATTTGATGCTCTCTTTTTTGAAGGTATAGCCAAGGTTCATATTTTCCAAACGGATGAAAGAGCCATCTTCGATGTAGTAACTACTATAGATCGGAGAGTCGGTCAGGCCTGAAGTCAATGCTTCCACCAAGACGTTCCCACCCATGAGCCACTGTGTAGTAGCAAATGACATCCTACTGTAATTCAACACTTTATTGCCAGATACGCCTCTAAAGAAAACAGATAAGTCCCAATTCTTGTAATTCAAGGTGTTGTTGATACTAAATGTCAGTTTTGGCTGAGGTGACCCGATGTAAGTCATGTCCTTGTCATTGATCGTCCCATCCTTATTGATATCGGTAAATATATATTTCCCGTTTTTGTCCAATCCTGTACATTCATAACCGAAGAAAGTACCAACGTCATGACCAACTTCCAGGATGTGGGTAGTAGTATTCGATCCACCGCGGATGAATGCGGATCCTACCTTTACAGCGCCCATCTGGAACTCAGAGTTCGACAACGATGTCACCATGTTCTTGTTGTGTGCCATATTCAGTCCAATGGTCCATGAAAAATCTTTGGATTTAACAGGAACAAGATTCAACAACAATTCAATCCCTTTATTGCTCATGGCACCTACGTTAGCCAAAATAGTACCGTAAGAATAAGGAGGAGTAGGCACATTGTATGTATAGAGCAGATCAGATGTCTTTTTGTTGTATATTTCAAATGTACCATTGATCCGATTTTTGAACAATGAGAAATCGACACCATAATTCAACATGGCGGTTTTCTCCCATTTCAGGTTCGGATTGCTGTTCTGGGTTGGCCCGTATGTGGTGTACCATTGGCCACCATCATAATATTTCCCTTGCTGACCATAAAGGTCGATTGAATTGTATGGACCAATACCATCCTGGTTACCAGTAACACCATAACCTACACGCAATTTCAGGTCGTCAAGAAATGTATAACTGCTCATGAAACTTTCTTTCGTTACGTTCCATGCACCTGAGAAGGATGGGAAAGTACCCCATTTGTGATTGGCCCCAAATTTAGAAGAACCATCGCGACGGACTGTTGCTGCAAAAACATATTTCTCAAGGTAATTGTAGGTAAACCTACCAAAAGAAGAGATCAGTTTGGACATGTTGCGCTGTGAATAAACGTCGGCAGGTTTAAGGTTTTCACCCGACTGAAGGTTGTCGAAACCAAGCAAGTCCGTCCTGAACTGTTGGTTTTGTGCTCCAAAGAACCTGTAATCGCTTTGTTCCCAAGAATATCCTGCCAATGCGGTAATGTTGTGGACGTCTTTGAATGTCCTTTTATACCTGAGGGTATATTCATACATGCTCCTGTCCCATAAGCTACTTTGGCGCTGAGCATAACCCTGGGCATTTCGGCCCCTTTCGGTTGTTGAATTGTTGTAAAGGCCCCAATCGTTGGTGTTTCTTTCTTTAAACGCACTCGCCGTAACGTTCAAACCTTTGATAACCTCAAAGTCGGCCTTAACGTTCCCGTAGAACTTATTTTCTTTGTTCTCCCTTTTGTTATAGGTGATGTTCCTAACCGGGTTACCCTGATCGAAATCGGTATTGTCGTACCATGATCCATCGGCCAGTTTAACAGGAACAACAGGAATTGTATTGTAAGCAAGAATAAAGTTTTGGGTCTCGGTAGGGGAATTGTCGCCCATTACTTCATTGGCAGTAAAAGTCAACAACAACCTGTCATCAATGGCACGCTGATTGATCGAGAAACGCATGTTGATACGGTTCATGCTGTTCCCTTTTACAACACCCTGCATATCGAGGTAAGAAACAGAGGCCATGTAATTGTTATGGTCGCCACCACCTGAATAAGACAAACTGTGGTTCTGGGTAACACCTGTCCTCATGATTTCACCAAACCAGTCGGTGTCGGCACCCAAGTCCATACCAGTAATGTTCTTGCCATTGTCGGCTGCATATTTCCTCCATTGCGCACCATTCAACAATTTCGGTTTATTGGTAACATTGTCGATACCTGCATACCCTTCATAGCTGATAATCGGAGCTGCCTTGGTCCCTTTTTTGGTTGTGATCAGGATAACCCCTGATGCTGAACGAGATCCATAAATGGCTGCAGAAGAAGCATCTTTCAATACAGAAATGGATTCAATGTCCTGCGGGGCAACTGAATTCAAATCACCACCAGGAACGCCGTCAATCACAACGAATGGAGAGCTGCTCCCGTTCAAAGAGGAAGTACCCCTTAACCTGATTGTAGCACCACTTGTAACGTCACCACTACCTTTGGTGATGTTCAAACCAGCCACTTTACCCTGTAACAGGTCGGCTGCATTGGATATAACCCCTTTGTTAAAATCTTTTGCCGAAACATTGGCAACTGATCCGGAAACTTCACGTTTGGTTTGTGTACCATAACCAATGGCAACAACCTCGCTAAGGGTAACAACATCCTCGGTCAAAACGACATCAATAACAGTGCGGTTGTTGATCGCCTGCGTTATAGGTTTCATACCGATAAAAGAAAAAGTCAACGATCCATTTCCTGGAGCCTTGATGGAATACTTGCCGTTCATATCGGCAATGGTTCCAACTGAGGTGTTGGGAACGACAACGGTTGCCCCGGGGATAGGATCACCAGCCTTGTCCTTGATTGTCCCGGTGATGGTTGTCTGTGCAAACACCATGCTCGTTCCAATCATAAAAAACACCAGTGCAAGATACACTTTCCTGATGAAGGGAAAGCGCCAACACCTCGCCTGACGACCCGACTACAGCTTCCACAGCGCACGCTTCGGCTGTCACCGAGTCGCTAAAACGCATAGCCTCGTGGTTCTCAAACGCCCATTCCTCGATGCCCGAGCCACCCGCGCCCATCACGCTGGGATCGATTGCTACTGCGGCAACCGACTGCACAGAGCCAACGTAACCCAGATCCTGTTCAAAACCGAGCATCGATTCCATGCTGCCATTCGAACCGGGCGCGAAATCCACCTGCGCCAGCAGTTCCCGGCTCTGGCTCGGCGTATCGGCAATGCTCGCGATGATGCGCTCGCCGCTCTCGCCAAACGTGCCGGCCTGTCCGGTCGCCATCAGCCGCGCCTTGAGACGAGGAGACGATCCCTTGCCATCGGAAACCACCACCAGCGGTCCGTCCTCAAGCCAGCGCAGCAGTGGACGGTCCGCAGCCGAGCGCAGAGTCCACTCCCAGTCGTCCTTCTGCGCGCTCTTCGAGCGCTGCTCGGCCGGCAGCCACTGGATCACTTCGTACAGGGTGTTGAGTGTAAGGTTGACTACCGTGCGGCCATTGCGGATGCGCACATCTTCGCGCAGCGAGGGCAGGAACGATGCGCCCAT
>CAIYPA010000573.1 GCA_903927965.1 uncultured Bacteroidia bacterium
CTACCGAACGGCTCAAAGAGTACATTATCAAGGGCTTTACGATGGACGATGAACGGTTGAAACAAATGGGCGGTGGCACTTATTGGTATGAATTGCTCAACCGTATCCGCGATATCCGCTCATCGGACAAATATTACAGAGGAAAACTGTTGGATTTTAAACCGTTAACCACAAATATGTAACTGCATGAAAAACGCAATTAAGATATTTGAAGAACGCAAAGTGCGCACCCACTGGGACGAGGAAGCCGAAGAATGGTATTTCTCTATTATAGATGTTGTAGAAATTCTAACTGATACTGATCGACCTCGCAAATATTGGAGCGATTTAAAGAAAAAACTGCAAAAAGAGGGCAGTGAGTTGTCCGAAAAAATCGGACAACTGAAAATGATTGCTGCCGATGGTAAAAAGTATAGTACAGACGTAGCAAATACCAATCAACTTTTCCGTCTAATTCAATCCATTCCATCACCAAAGGCCGAACCGTTTAAGTTGTGGTTAGCCGAAGTCGCAAAACAGCGGCTCGACCAAATGCAAGACCCTGAGTTGTCCATAGAACAGGCAATGACCGATTACAAACGTTTGGGTTATACTGACAATTGGATAAACCAACGTTTGAAAAGTATTGAAATCCGCAAAGATTTAACCAACGAATGGAAGGCGAGAGGTTTGGAGGAAGGTACTCAATTTGCAACACTTACCGATATTATTTACAAAACTTGGGCAGATAAAACTGCGAAAGAATATAAGAAGTTCAAAGGTTTGAAAAAGGAAAATCTTCGTGACAACATGACCAATAAGGAATTGGTTCTCAATATGCTTGCCGAACTGTCAACCAAAGAAATATCGGAAGTTGCAAATCCAGAGTCATTCCCCGAACATGAAGATGTGGCCCGGCGTGGTGGTAGCATAGCCAAGGAAGCCCGCATACAGTTAGAGTCTGAAACAGGCAAAAAAGTGGTCAGTCCGCTCAACGCTAAGAGTATTCTGTCAATTCAAGATGCCAAAACAGCCAGCAAAAATGATCAAACGGTATAAAATAGTTGCGACAAATCCCGAAAGTTCCGTTGTATCTGAATACAAACCGAGTTATCAGAGACTGACTGTGCTGATTAGGCAAAAAATCACTCTGCCTAATTTTTAACAAATATTCAGTCATTAACAGCCTTTACGGTTTGAGAAAGGGAGTTACATTTACGCTTTCAATCCTGCATTTTAAAATTTCTCCGTAGGAGATCAATATCCATGGAAAAACCAAGTCCACAAAATGGATTTTGAAATGATACCATATTGTGGATTGCGCCACAAGGTTTTAAAAGTTGGAAGAATTTTACAAACAATTTAACAGCAATCACTTACTCAGGACCTGTCATTGTGCGGAGTGCTGCACAAACAAAATTTGAACGATAATCATCTGCACTCCAACTTGTTCCTGCCTGCCCCGATTTTCGGGGATCCATCGGAAAAGCAATCCCATTTTAAGAAGCACAGTGCCAAAAACAATGTTCTGAAAGTGCTTCAAACATGAGATTGCCACACCAAACACCTTGATTTTGCTAACCATTTAATTTACAGTAGTTTGGTTCGCAATGACAATTTCAAAAGGGAGATCGTCCAAAATTTTGTATTGCGCCACAGAATTACAAGAGAGCTGTCCTCTCAGTCCGAAGGATGCTTTGCCCGATTCTGGACCTTTGATCGCGGACGATTGTATATTTCAAACCGGAGGGAGACCCAATCTTTCACAACGAAAATCTTATTTCGTTGGTCCAAATTCCTTTATGGAAAAGGAAAATATTTTGTGGTTCCCTGATTATTCATCGCATCCAAAAAGGCAGGTGCAATAGGCCAATGTAGGATTTACAAGGTTATTGAACTAAATCATCTCTATTTCAGGAAAATAAATGATGCTGTGAGGTTTGATTGTTTGAAAAATCTTAATTTTACAATGGTGTTACATTAAGTATAAAATTACGAATGATATGATACTCGAAAGGACAAAAAATGAGATTTTGGTTCGGCTACCGGCCTATGTTGACCTCACCGAACTTCAAAATATGCTTGATTTTCTGCAATATAAAGAGTTGACTGCAAAATCAAAAGCTAAGTCATCCGATGTTGATGAACTCTCAGAATCCGTTAACAAATCTATCTGGAATAAAGTAAAAGCCAGTCGTGGAATAAAATGAAAATCGTCGTTGATTCAAATATTGTATTTAGCGCGATCTTAAACACTAAAAGTAAAATTGGACAATTGATCATTAATGGGTCCAAGCATTTTGATTTTTATACTGTTGGGTTACTTAAGGACGAAATTTTCAAACATAAGGACAAAATACTTCATTTAACAGATTATACTGAAAACCAGTTTGTTGATACTTTTTATTTAATTACGAACAGATTAGTCTTTGTTGACGATATCTTACTAACTGACAATGATTTAATTAAAGCGATTGACTTAGTTTCAGGTATTGACGAAAATGATGCTTTGTTTGTGGCTTTGACAAATCACCTATTGGTAAACTTATGGACTGGTGATAAACGGCTGGTGAAAGGTCTTAAGAAAAAGGGATATTTACGGGTCTTGACAACCGACGAATTGTATGAAATCTTTTTGAATAAAGAACTGAAAATTAGGCTGAAAAGGAAATAGAGCAATAATAAAGGCTAGTTTAAAAATTCTTTGGCGGAATTTGGTGTTTTCGTGTTTTGGTGGACAGAATTTGGATTCCCAACCTCAGGACCAGTTTCCTGAAATGAGATATCTAAACCTTTCAATTTTATAAGTACCTGTATATTAGACACATGGTTGTTTGTTTACGAAACAGATCGACTTTTCTCCGTGGTAGATCGATATCCATAGAAAAGGATTATAAGAAAGCGGATTTCCCGGAGGGAATCAATAGGGTTGTTGTTAATGTCCTAATGGACAATCTATTGGTATGGATGTTTTTTTCTATGGATATTGATGCCCTACGGGCAAAATTACAATCCAAAAATTGGTTGTTTATTTCAAACCGGAGGGAGACCCAATCTTTCACATCGAAAATATTATTTCGTTGGTCCAAATTCCATTATGGAAAAGAAAATATCTTGTGGTTGCCTAATTATTTCTCACTCCCCGAAAGGCAGGTGCAGTAGGATATTGTAGGATTTACATTGTGTACAACAGGTTATTGAACTAAATCGTCTCTTTTTCAGGAAAATAAATGATGTTGTAAGGTTGGGTTGTTTGAAAAATGGGCTACATAAACACTTGCAATCCAACATTTTCAAATCTTCTCCGTAGGAGATCAATATCCATAGAAAAGGATTTCAAGGATGCCGATTTCCCGTAGGGAATTAACAGGATTGTTGTTAATGTCCTAACGGACAATCTGTTGGTTGGGTTTTGTTTTCTATGGATATTGATGCCCTACGGGCAAAATTACAATCCAATAATTGGTTGTTTATTTCAAACCGGAGGGAGACCCAATCTTTCACATCGAAAATCATATTTCGTTAGTCCAAAATTCCTTCATGGAAAAAGAAAATATTTGTGCTTACCTGATTATTCTTCACTCCCTCATGGCTGGTGCAGTAGGCCAATGTAGGATTTGCAATGTGAACGACAAGTTATTGAACTAAATCATCTCTCTTTCAGGAAAATAAATGATATTAAAAGTTTAGGTTGTTTGAAAAAGGGTTACTTTTACAAGGTAGTTTCAAAAAGAGCTGGAAAAAGATGGCGATTGAAACAGACGTGAAAAATGAAGTATTTAGATTAAGATGAAATTAATATATTGAATATGTGTAGATTATGTTTTATTTTAGCTAAAGCTAAAGTGAAAATAAGTACCTTTGAGGTGGTATTTAATCTTTAGGTGCAAAAGTATGGAAGACACTGACACAATAGCGAAACGACACTTTATGTTAGCTGAGAGTTTTCTGCAATTAGTAGAGAACATTCTTATTGAAACAGTTGAGATTGGTAATGTTGATATATATATAGGACCTCCTAAAATGGATATTCAGGAGCATTTTAGACAAATGACAAAGTGGAGTGACTTTCGAATCTTGGTTCCTACCCTGTTTAATTTATTTCACGGATTAGAATTGCTCATGAAAGCAGCTAATTATAAATTAGCACTTCCTTCTCAAAAGCCAAACCACAAACTAGCGACAATTTTTTGTGATTTTAAATTGAATTATCCAAATTCACCCAAATTGACAAAAATCTTAGATAAATATGTTTATCCAATACAAGCCAACACTTCTTTGCTAAAAGTTTTTTATTTAGCAAATGGAATTCCAGACTCGAGTCAATTCTATGAGATATTTAGGTATCCTTTTCAGAAGGACTTTCAAAAAGATTTTGATTACAAAGATTTAAGAAGTTCGGGAAAAGAGGGAATGATATTTTTTAAGCAAATCATTGAAGATATACGAGTTATAATGAAAGAAATTAAGGAATTATAGAACGTCTGCACTTGACAACAAGCTTATCGCCGGCCAGATTTCGCTGCTTCGTTGACAGGAAAGTAATAAATTGAAAAGCAGTTCGTTGTAGGAAATTTATCGGGTAAATCCTTTTCGGCGTGTAGCTGTGGAACTTTTAGGGCAATTGTGACGAAAAAAGACTTATATATAACAACGAGTATTTCAACTTAAATGCAAAGAACATGAATAAACAAATTTGGGAAATGTATAAAACCTCTAATAGAGGACAGGAAATAATTGATTTATTTACTTTTTATGCTGATGCAGAAATTGAAGTATTTGAAAATAAATTGGAGAAAATTTTAAGAAAGTTCGGTAAAGAATCGGAAATCGACACGTTATTTTCAAGGATATATTTAGTCAACAACAATATAAGTGTATATAACTCTGCAATTAGAGAAAAGGAAGCACCAAATGACTTTTTTACCAGGTTTATTGAAGACTTTGATGTATCTTATATTGATGAAGATAAAGAAGGCAACTTAACAAAATCGACCAAAGTTCATGACGTTTTTATAAAAAAACTAGACTACCGGTCAATTAGTGCAATAATGGATAGTATTTCCATAAATCTATACATCATGCATCCTCTATTCTTTTTCCCATTATTAGACAATGAGCGATTTGATATTTTTGTTAAGAATTGCGATGCCTTAGGAATAGAGATACCCAATATTCCAAATAGTGCAGATAAAAAAGGTCGAGTGATGTATTATTTCAGTTTATGTGATGTATTAGACAAATTTTCGGTTGAATACGATCTGTCTGCTGAAGAACTATGCGCTTGTATATATGATTTTGCGACAATATTACAAGAACATAAAGAAGTAAAAAATGAATTACCTGAACCGACTAATGTTTGGTTTACAGGTGCGAGTAAGGCTGATTATCAAACGACCTTACAAAACCTTGTACCTGATTCAGTTAATGCATGGTCATGCAACGAAGCGACAAAAAGAGGAGATATTATTGTAATTTATTGTTTGTCACCACAAAGCTTTATTCATTCAATTTGGCGTGCTAATTCAGATGGAGTTGCCAATCCATTTAATTACTATTATAGTAGAGTAACAGTGACTAGTCCAATTCAAATTCCACCTATAACTTATGCCGAATTAAAAGCGGATAAGTATTGGTCAAACGTTCCTATTGTGCGAAAAAATTTGCAAGGAATAAATGGTATTCAATTAACGGCAAAAGATTATACAGAATTATTGAGATTAATAAGCTCTAAGGGCTTTGATATAAATACATTACCATTGTTATATTCGCCAAACATTGATATTGAGGGCAATTTAAAAACAGAGAATGATGTCGAGGAGAAACTTGTTATTCCTCTGTTGACAGAATTAGGTTACACGCAAAACAACTGGGAAAGACAATTATCTCAAAAAGCTGGAAGAAATTTAAAGGCAATTCCAGACTTTGTATTTTTCTCAAAAGGAGAAAAGCATTTTCAAAATGCACCATTTGTTCTTGAAGCCAAATTTTTTATGAATTCCTCGAATGAAAGAATGAATTCATTCAATCAAGCACTTTCGTACTGTAAAATGATGTCTGCTGAATTATTGGGTTTATGTGATAAAGACAGAATCATAATTTATAGAAGAAAAAATGGAGTGTTTGACCGTTTTAACCCTGTTTTTGAAAAGCATTGGGGAAACCTAAAAAATCCTGAAACATTTTCTGAATTGAAGAAAATTATTGGAAAAGAGATAGTTGCAAATTTGCAGTAAAATGCCATGCCCATAATAAGGTGTAGCAGTTAATAGATTAAGTAAGTATAAAATATTAATAAAATCCCCTTATCCATCCGCTATTATTACAAAAAAAGGAGATCCGATAAAACTAAAAAAATAGTCACAATGTTCAAACTAAAGTCCATTTCAAAACCATTATTAATTGTTTTATTGATTCTTACCTTTTCAGGTTCAGCATCAGCAAAACTTCCCAAAGTTCGTTTAACGAATGTACACCACTTCAAATTCTCGGAATTGAAGTTGGTGCGTACTAACACCAAATCGCCAAAAGGAACAATCTTATTGCTTCCGGAAGGGAGTTATATGAATGCTTCATTAAGCATTGATGATAAATCGATCCTGTTCCTGAACAATTTGGATTACAATGTTGCATTGCTCGATTATCGGGTTCCTCCCGTTCAGCAAATCCGTGATGCGGCACTGGTGGATGCACTTCAGGCTATCTGCTTTCTAAAAACCAAACGCGATTCGCTGGGCCTGTCGGACGGTCATCTTGGAATTTTGGGAATCGGTCCCGGAGGACATCTTGCTGCCCGGACAGTCCAGAAGCTTGGGGATCAAATGCAGCCCGACGACCTGATCCTGATCGACCCTGCCTATTTGAACGAGACACTTACCGGTACGGTTTATCCGGCCGTAATGCCACCCATTCTTCCTAAAGCCAGGTTGTTAGCCCTTTTTTCGGATCAGAGCAATAAATTGGAATTTAAGAGCGGGCAGGAATATGTGAAAACCTGGAAAGGGGTTGATGGAGTTGGAGATTTTAATCTTTTGTCTGATAGTCTTTTAACCAAAAGGACAGATGCCCTCAATCTGGAACGTGATCCTCAACTGGCCGGATTGCTCAAAACATTTCTCACACAAAAACCTGAGATTTTGGGTGCCGGTCCTAATCCTGCCGCTGCTGCTGTTGAAGGAAGTGCAAAAAAACGCCATGCAGATAAACTGGCCCTCGTTGCCAAAGGGAAGTACGACCTGATCATGATCGGAAATTCGATCACCCATAATTTTGAGAAACCGGAGTATCAGCCCATCTGGAACCAGTTTTTTGCCCCCCGGAAAGCATTGAACCTTGGTACAAGTGGTTACCGCACCGAGAACCTAATCTGGAACATCCAAAATGGCGAATTGGAAGGACAATCGCCTAAAGTTGTCGTTGTCGAAATCGGGACCAACAACATCGATGAGAAAAATTATCCGACACGACATACCGCTGGTCAGTTGGCCGGTGGGATCGAAACCATCGTAAAGCTGCTCCGCGAAAAACTTCCCGATACAAAGATCATCGTCCTCAGGTGCTTCCCTGGCTGTTATGGCGGACCAAACCCGACATCGCACAGGGCGATCCTCGAACGGGCATCGGAAATCGTTTCCAAGCTGGCCGATAACAAACATATTTTCTATTGCGACGTGAACCATGTCTTCCTGAACATGGATGGGTCGATCAACCACGGGATGATGCCCGACTGGCTCCACCCAAGTTTTGCAGGGGCAAAAGCATGGGCACAGGCCATGGAACCGTTGCTCTCCGAACTCATGGGTGACAAATCGTTGGATACGGACCGTCCTGCAAATTCGGCGATCGTTCCGGTCACCAAATTGGAGAACGACAGTTACGATTGGTGGGTACGCCATGCCGATGTGCTAAGTATCAAAGACTCCATCAACCCCGAGATTGTGTTGATCGGCAATTCGATCACCCATTTTTGGGGAGGGGATCCTAAATTGAAATATGCCGATGGAAGACCCCGGAAACCCAATGGACCCAAGGCGTGGGAGTCTGTCTTTGGACCTTATCGTGTGCTCAATCTTGGCTTTGGCTGGGACCGCACCCAAAACGTACTGTGGCGGCTCGACCACGGCGAACTCGATGGGCTGCATCCCCGCAAGGTGATCATCGACATCGGAACCAACAATACGAGCCAGACCAACAACGCAAGGATGAACACCGCTACCGAAATAGTCGAAGGGATCCGTGCGATCTGTATGCGTGTCCGTTCCAAATTGCCGGGTGCAGGGATCATCCTGATGGCCGTCTTCCCACGTGAGCAAAGCCCGACCCATCCAAGGCGGATCCTGATCAATGAAATCAACCGGCAACTTGAAGTGTTTGCGAAGGAGAACAAGATTGAATTTGTGAATATAGGACCGAAGATGCTGGCACCCGATGGGACACTTCCGAAAGATATTGCCGGTGATTTCTGCCACCCGACCGAAAAAGGGTATCAGATCTGGGCCGATGCCATCCGCGATTTGGTGGCTGCACCTTAGATTACAAAAGGTTTCTCGCGAAGTTCGCGGAGAACGCAAAGGATCAGATAAATAACTCTTTGCGTAACCTTGCGTACTTTGCGAGACATAAAAAAACAAATTCATATTAAAAACAGAATAAAGGATCTTGTTTTGCTTATTTTCATAGGATTAAGAATCTAATATCTTCATATCCAAAATCCTGTTGCCAAAGGTTTCGGGACACGCTCTACAATACAGTCATGATCAAAGACAACATCCTTATTTCTTCTGCCTTTTAAGTAAATTTTTTGGTTATTAATTGCATTTCATAATTTTAAAATTTACTTTTGGGGAACGAAGAATCTAAGAATTTACAATGCGCATAATTATTAGATTTGTCAAATATTTGAATTTTAGGTCGATTAGGTATAATATATTTTGCTATATTTTTACAAAATTTACTAATTATGAAAAGAATTTTTAAACCATGTTTTACATCTTTTATTGGTTCCATGATTTGGGATATTCCTTATGCACTTGTGGGAATATATTGGTATTATTCTGGCATAGACAAAATATCTTCAGGGAATAAAATTTGGCTACTCATCGTGCTATGGGTTCTGTGTGGAATTTCCATTAAATCATTTATCCGAACAATTTGTGTTTATACTCGGAGGATAATTATTGATGATAATAGTATATCTTTGACAGGTTTAAGAGGAAACAAAACAATTAGTTTTGGCTCTATAAAGAGTGCAATACTAAGTGAACGGAAAAATTTATTTTCTAGAACTGATCATTTATTAAGTATTGAAGATCTTTCTGGAGGAGTACTATATTTACATACATCCACCTTGTCAAGATCGGGAGAAAAGGATTTTCTTGCTTTTTTTGGCGGCAAAGTTAATTATGAAGTTAAAAGTGATTTTCCAGTCATATAATAGATTATTTGACCTGTAATCAAATTAAATAGCATCTTTTATTATTCATGATTTAAATGCTGTTTAATACTTTAAGTATTTGAAAAATAAAAAGTTGGAAGATTAAACATAATGGAATGGTTACTCTTATTCAGAATTAAAAAGATATTATTATAAATACTTGAATATGGAAGCATTAAAATTTCTATTAGATGCATTTTCAGGAGGATTTGGTGATTTTTGTGTTGATGAATTATTTGTTTCCTATTATTATAGTCTACCTACAATAATAGTGAATTTAATTATAGGTATTTTGTTATTTCACCTTTTTAGAAATCTGAATAAAAGATTATTATGGATTATAGTGTCTGCTTTTGTTGCTTTGTTTACTGTTATTTTTAGAATTGGTATAGTTTATAGTGAAGTTGTTTTATACCTACCAAATCTTAATTGTTTTTCAATTCGAGATTTAAGTCCCTTTACTTATGTATTGTTTTTCATTTCTGGCGCATTTTCTGGATTTGTCATTTCGCTTCAAGAAAATGATAATTTGAGGTTTAAAATCATTGGGATTACTGGGGTTATCTTAGGCATTATTTATCATATTAAGATTGCAGAAAGTTGGTATTCTAGTGAAATAGGAACAGCAGTTCCATTATTTTTGGGTGAATTTTTGGCTCCAACATTCCTTCTTGGACTTATTTGGGTATATAAATTCTATGATAAACTCTTTAAGGAATATTATAAATATAGCAATCACTAAAAGTGAATTTATTTAGTCTTTTCGGAAACGACAACAATGGACATTATTCAAACTCGGATAAAACGGTTCTTCCGATTTTGAACCAGCGTCAACCCAGAAATAATTTGTCTGCTATAGAGTAGAGTATTGGTTGGAAAGGGAAATCCTAAATCTTGTATTATCTTGCAGTTGTAAGATGAATAACTTCTAAAAATAAATCGAAATCATTTGACAAACAAGATAGTACTTTTAATATTCAATATTCGTAAAGGGGGGGTGGAAGAAAAAACACGTCAAACATTCACAAGTATTACAAACAGCGGTCTAGGATTTAGCTTATAGTGGTCAATCGTTTGTAACGACAAAACATACTAAAATGGCAATCGAAATTTTGAAAATAGAAAAAAATGAGACTGAGTTACAAACTCAAAACCATCAACCCCTCCCCGAAAAAACGGGGCTGGCTGTTACAAACGAGGGGGAACCGAGTTGGGAAGTAATAGGACAAGATTTTAACAATAAAAAACCAATGATATGAAAAAGACAACAATTGCATTAATGCTGATCTGTGTGTTTCAATCTGTTTTGTATGGCCAGACTGAGATGGCCGTCAAAAGTACAATCACTAAGGTTACGGTTTACACGAGGGGTTCACAGATTGAGAGCACCGCCAAATTTGATTTGCCACAAGGCCGGCTTCTTTTGTCGTTCAGGAACCTTTCCCCCTACATCAACAAGGAGAGCATCCGGGTTGACGGTGACGGGAACTATTCAATTCTCAATGTGCAACTGGCCAACGATTTTATCAACAGGCTCGAAAAAAGCAAGGAGTCTGTTGACCTGAATACAAGCATTCAACAATACACGGATAAAATTGAAGATGAAGAAACGTGGATCAGGATACTCAATGAAAAGCTTGAATTTCTAAAGACCAATAAAAATGTGACCGGTAAGGACCAGACAATCAATCCCGATGTTTTTAAATCGCTGAATGCCATTTATGGCGAGAACTTTGAAAAATACACCTTGGACCTGTTGAAACGGCAGCGGCAAATAAAAGACTATACAAAGGAGGTCGGTAAACTCAAGGACCAACTGAATTCCCTGAATTCAAAAAATGAACTTCCTTCGGGGACGATAACCATCACTGTCGATTCCAAACAGGCGCAGACCTCAACAATCAAAATTTCCTACCTGATCGATAATGCAAATTGGTATCCATCATATGATATCCGATTTATCAGTGCCAATAAACCACTCTCAATTGCCTATAAAGCCAATATCAGTCAGAATACCGGGATTGATTGGAAAAATGTCGGTTTAAAACTCTCGACGGCCAAAACAAACATATCTGCACAAATACCATCATTAACAGCAAATTACTTGCAGTTCTACTATCCATCCGTCTCGAACGCCCTGCAAGGTAGGGTCGCGGGAGTTTCACTTTCAAATAACTTAAGCGCTCCTCCCCCACCTGCTGAAATGAGGATCAGGGGAAACAGTTCCCTGACCAACACCACGCCCCTTTATGTCGTTGATGGTGCTGTCCTAACTGATATTTCGTCAATCAATCCTGATGATATTGAAAGTATGGATGTCCTAAAAGGTGAATCTGCTACAGCCATTTATGGTAGCCGTGGTTCGGAAGGGGTGATTGTTGTCACGACAAAAAAACAAAAAGACAAATCGGGAGTCCCTTTAACGGTCACTTCCAAAAATGAAACCTCCAACGAATACATTGTTGAAGGGGAGCAATCGGTGAACTCCGACAACAAATTAAATGTGATCACTTTTAGGGAGACCAATCTGAATGCAACCTATGAATATCAATCGATCCCGAAATTGTCGAAGAATGTCTATCTGATAGGGAAGGTAAGTGATTGGTACAAGGCGGATTTAATTGATGGTGAAGCCAATATCTATTTGGAAAACTCTTATGTCGGAAAGTCAAGGATCAACACCCAACAATTTACCGATACGCTTGACCTCTCCTTTGGGGTTGACAACAACATCAGCGTAAACAGGGAAAAGATCAGGGACTTTTCGTCATCGCAAGCTATCGGTTCCAATAAGAAAGAGACCTATGCCTGGAAATTGACGATCCGTAACAACAAGAGCTATCCTATAAAAGCTAAATTATTTGACCAGGTTCCGATATCCTCCGAAAAAGATATCCAGGTTGAGACTTTGGAGCTTTCGGGTGGGACAATGAATCCGAATACGGGTAAAGTTCAGTGGTCTTTGGAGTTAAATCCAAGTGAAACCAAACAGGTGATCCTAAAATATTCGGTAAAGTATCCGAAAGATAAGATAGTCCGAATAGAATAATAGAAATAATAGAAATACCAGAAATATATAGAAATAATGGAAATTAAATTGAAATATTAGAAATATAGAGATGTAAATTGAAATATTAGAAATATAGCTATGAGAAAAATTGCCCTTTTCGCCTTATGTGTTTTATTGTTATCAATAACATGGAGTACCACCTATGCACAACCCCAGGTCAAACCTGCGGGAAATGTAAAACTGGCAGACTTGAGGTGGCGCGATATGTGCGTTTATCCCGATCCGGTGACGAAGACCTATTATATGGTGGGTCCCGGAAGACGTGGTGTGCGTTGTTACTCAAGCAAGGATTTGCTGAACTGGGTTGGGCCTATGCAGATTTATGAAGCGCCTCAGGATGTCTGGGGAACGATTCCAATTGTAAGCATCTGGGCGCCAGAGCTTCATGCTTACAAAGGGAAATACTACCTTTTCCTGACTTTCGATACCAAAAACCTTTTCCAGGAACAATGGCGCGGCTGGTATCCTCGTGTGACACGTGGATCACAGATTTTGGTTGGTGATTCAATAAAAGGGCCTTTTAAAACATTCGCCAACCATTCGACACTACCTGTCGATATGATGACCCTTGACGGCACACTTTGGGTCGAGGACGGCAAACCTTACATGGTATTTTGCCATGAGTGGGTTCAAATAACCAATGGTTCAGTTTGTTACGTGCCATTGAAAGATGACTTGTCGGAAACGACCGGGGAACCTGTAACTTTGTTTTATGGTAGCGAAGCACCCTGGAGCAAAGCAAGCAAGCAATATGGCTGCACAGTCACCGATGGTTGCTATCTCTACACAGGAAAAACCGGTAAGTTGTATATGCTCTGGACAAGCGGTAGTGCCGAAGGGAATGCAACAGGGATTGCCATTTCGGAATCGGGAAAGCTTGCCGGGCCATGGGTTCAACAAGCAGAGCCGGTATTCAAAGAAAATGGGGGTCATGCCATGCTGTTCAAAACTTTCGAGGGAAAATTGATGATGGTCCTTCACTCCCCTTACAATGGTGAAACCCATCCCCACCTTTTCGAGATGGAAGACACAGGGAATACTTTGAAGATTGTTAAGGAATTAAAGGAGTGATTTGTGTAAATAATTGTATTTATGCATTTTAACAAATTATGGAATTTTTTAATACTAAATATTCCGGTGCTCTGCACCTTCTATTTTATTTTTGCCCAATTTCTACAAAGATTCCGGTGCTCTGCACCTTTTGGAAACCAAAGAGTGGTGGAATATTTGTAGAATCCATACCTGAGGGTTGATTATGGAAGCCACAGAGTGGCGAAATATTTGTAGAAAACCATTTAGTGAAGATTAATCTGAGGTGCAGCGCACCGTAATATTTTTTCTTAACATTGTGGTTATGAATGATCCTTTTTATCGTGATCAAATCAAATATATCAATATATTTCAACCTATTTCAATTTATTATGAAACGTAATCCAATTCTTCTACTCATACTCCTTCTTATCCTTTTCTCCTTTCCGGTATTCACCCATGCCCAAAACAACAAAGATGGCAAGCTTGCATCAAAACCTCTTTTTCGCGACCCTGTTTATGATGGGGCGGCCGATCCGACTGTGATCTGGAATGGCAAGGAGAAGAAATGGTTTATGTTTTATACAAATCGCCTCGCAAATGCCAAAGGGTTGGATGGCGTAAGCTGGGTTCATGGCACCCGGATCGGAATTGCCGAATCTGCTGATGGCGGGGCTACCTGGAGCTATCGCGATACCTGCGATATCCAGTACAGACTCACAGATTACACCCATTGGGCACCAGAAGTGGTCGAACACAATGGGTTGTATCACATGTATTTATCTTACGTGCCGGGAGTTTTCAAGGATTGGAACCACCCACGGTGGATCGTCCATCTGACAAGCAAAAACCTGATCAACTGGCATTTCGAATCTCAGCTCAAGTTGGCGTCCGACAGGTGCATCGATGCGTGTGTTTTCCGTTTGCCGGACGGGACCTGGCGCATGTATTACAACAACGAGGTTGACCATAAATCGATGTACACTGCCGATAGTCCCGATCTTTACACATGGACCGACAGTGGCAAAAAAGTGGTCGGCGACCAGGCAGGGGAAGGGCCAAACGTATTCAACTGGAAAGGGAAGAACTGGATGGTCGTTGATAACTGGAAAGGGATTGGGATCTATTCATCCGATGATTTTATCAACTGGAAACGGCAGGAAAAGAACATCCTACAGGAACCTGGCACCGGTTTGGACGATAAAGTGATTGGCGGTCATCCCGATGTGGTTGTCAATGGTGACAGGGCTTTTATCTTTTACTTTACCCATCCAGGACGCACACCCGAAAACCGTGGGAAGGATATCACTGAAACGCGAAGGAGTTCAATCCAGGTTGCCGAACTGGAATATGTCGATGGACAGATCATTTGTAACCGTGATAAACCGGTTTATATCCATATGGCAGCACCTAAAATCGGAAAGTAAGGATAATAAGGTTGTCCACAATGGTTCTTTTTAACGCAAAGTACGCAAAGGTTTCGCAATGTTCGCAAAGTTAATTATTTATATTGCAATACTTTGCGTTCATTGCGGTTTTGTCTTTGCGAACCTTGCGGTAAAAATTTCAGACTTTTTGGACACCCTCCTATGATTATTGAATTCATTTCAATCATCCGGCCCCTTGTGGAATCGGGTTCAATGGATAATGCCATGACTCCTTGCCCTGGACTTTTAATTTGATGCAATACAATTTTCCTCGTGAAAGGGCATACAAGAGATCCCTGTTTTTGCCTCCAAACGCAAAGGAGGTGATTGCTCCCGAAGGTAAGGTCAGGATTGCCCTGACACGCCCGTTCTGGTCGCAAACCTGGATGCCCATTGAAGTGGCAACATACAGGTTCCCTTTTTCGTCAAACTGGAGCTTCCCATTCTCGTCAAGGTCGAAATTATCGGTGTTGTGCAACCAGTAGAAACGCTGGCCATCGGTTACAGAACCATCATTGGCAAGGATAGAACTGTAAATCCATTGCGAATGTTTTTCCGTTTGCATCAACATCCTGTGGTTCGGGTAAATGGCAAGATAACTTCCTCCGGTTGGTAGTTCACTGATCAACTGTTTTGACCCATCCTTTTTGATCAGCCACAGCCTGGAACCGTTGCCAACCTCCTGGGAAACAAAGGTGTTCTTCTCAGTCGTGTTCAGGATATATTTTGCACTTGGAAGCCCCTTGGCAATCACCTTATCCGATTGTAACCCCTTTTCAATGATCGTCCCTTTTGAGTTGGAGATGTAAAGATTATCGCCTGATGTACCGATCAACCGTTCATTTGCAGCGGTTTGACGAATTATTGTGATCTGGTTTGCACTGTCTAATCTGCAAACAGCACCATCCGCGGTTTCAAAAATCAGGTTGCCAGACCCATCCGTGAACAAATCTCCCGAAGGTGAAGCAGCTATTTCTACCGGTTTCCAGTCTGATTCTTTTGGCAACATCGTTAATAGCATGTCATTGAGTGAATTACCACATTGAACCTTTGCAGGCCATCCCTTCCAAAGCCAACGCATTGCATCGGGGAAAATCTGGGTGGCATGGATCCCATCGTGTGCACCCCGTCCCCACGAATGGGTCATTTCGTAACCTGCAAAATTCAGGGCCGATTCCATCAACAGGTTTGCCTCGTACCAATGTCCAAAAATCGGGTTCCACACATCGTTGATGTTGTCTTCCAAATAGATCCTTAATGGTTTAGGTTTTGTTTTGCGGATCAATGCCGGATATTCGTTACCGCCCCGCATGGCAACATAAGTTCCTATTGCACTGAATACCCTGCTAAAAAGGTCTGGTCGTTGCCAGGCGGCTGTAAATGCACAGATGGCCCCACTGCTTGCCCCTGCAATGGCCCTGTCGTTCCCATCTTTCGAAAACCGGATCTCAAGCCCATATTTTGTTTTTTGTTTTTCAGCATCGGGCAGCAGTTCATCCGTTAAAAACCGGACAAATGTGCCATCGGTTTTGTCGAACTCGTTGCTCCTATTAAAACGTAGAACCTCATTTTTTTCGTTCACAACCTTCCCCGATCCAACAAAAATACCGATGGTAATGGGCATTTCTCCCGTGGCGATCAGGTTGTCAAAAACCGTTGTGGCATTGAACTGGATCCCATCCATGCAAACATAAAGACAGGCAGGTTTTTCAGCATTATAACCTGCCGGGATATAAATCCAATAGGTCCGCTGTGTTCCGGGATAGATTTTGGAATCCGTAAATTGCCGTTCGATAATCTCTCCTGCCACCACACCTTTCTGCAAAACAGTAGCGGGATCGTAAGGATATGCTGAATTGGCAATATTCTGTCCAAATGACAAAAGTCCTATGAATAAGGCAATTAAAGTAAGGAGTTGTTTCTTCATTTTATTTAGAATTGCATTGTTGAGCCATCGATTAAATTTCCGATCGGCCACCCGATCAACATTGTCCCTGCCCCCATGATGATGGTTGCAAATGTGCTGGTTGCCCTTGCTGACTTTATTTCTTCAAAAGCTTGTTCATTGGAATGAAATATTTTGACGACTTCATTCATCGTAAGTGTCTTAGGTCCCTGGTAAAAAAGGTATCTTCCGCGGTAATATTCCATCGTAACCGAATCTTTGGGGACTTGCCCATAGATTGATGATATACAAACAATTAGAAAAAACAGAAACAACGTGTAATTCTTCATATCCATTTACCTTTTTTTACCGATAACGTTCTAAATATCAACAAATATCATTGCAATTCAACTAAATTGTCATGAGCAAATCTACGATATTTTTAGTGAAATTTCATAATTCCGGACAGGGCAATTAAACGAACATGAAAATTATAATTTTGTATTCATGGTTTTGTGACCACCATTGAGCCAAAAACCTTAGGGATAAACTGAAATCAGGGTGTCAACATCCTCCGGATTTTACCTAACCCACCACTGCGACTCAAAATGGGTCAACATGTTCCAGATTCTTTTAACTTTTTTCTCTATTTTAAGAGGACTACAATAGCAGATATGTCATGAAAAATCTATTTTTTTACCGATCGGAAAGGGTAGGTTAAGTCTGGATAATCCATCTGTGCACAGAAGAGCAACATTGAAGATGGAATCTTTTTTTCGAATAAGGGAGAAAAATTTTACCAAATGTTTCCTTTAAAGAAAACAAATGCAACAAATTAGTTAATAAGATTTTTTCTTAATTTTGTTCTCGTATCAACATTACTTTTCAATGAATTAGTAGAGTCAGGAACCATTATAGACGCCAAATTATATGAATCATAAAAATACAAGTACCAAAACAATTATTTGGTTTTTTCTCCTTGGGATCGTCATCTCAATGCTATTGTCAAGTTGTATTATTGAAGCCTTAGAAGGATTTGAAGCGGTTGAAGGAATGGAGGGATTGTCAGCCGCAGAAGTTGGAGCAATTGGCGTTGAAGCTAATCTCCTAGCAGAAGAAGGTTTAGCACTTAGGGCAGCTACTGGCGAAGTTATCGTTGCCGACGAAACTACATTTTATGGTGAATTGTCACGTGTTAAAGTTGAACCTGGTGGTTCTCAATTATCAATTATGAAAAACGGCAGGCAACTTAATTTTGGAGAAATTGAAAGTGAAAATAGTATCCGGTTAAAAAATATTGGTCAACCTATAGAATTGCCAGGTAAAATATTTAAAACGGCCTCTAATGTTACTAATGTTTCGCACATAAAAAAAGTGCTTAAAACATTGTGTTTTAGATAAAAAAAGTAGCATGGAAATTTTGTTAAGACCTTAAAATGTAGTAATTTAAGGGCGAATCCAAAACAATACTGCCATGCTACAGAA
>CAIYPA010000574.1 GCA_903927965.1 uncultured Bacteroidia bacterium
AATAATTTCTGTGGCAAAGATCTCAGTAGCAACACGTTTTATTCCATTCGGAATATTTTGGCTAATCGTCGTAATGATATCTACTTCCTGGTCAACAGCTGCTGCATGTACAATTGCTTTTTCCAGCATCCGTTTGGCTTCCAGTAACTTATGGCTTGCTTGCTGGTCATCTTCAACAACCGAGAGGCTAACGATAGGAAAATGGTTTTTTGGGTTTTTGATGGCCATTGCAAGATCAAGCAACCGTTCCATGTTATTCGGATTGTAAATGGGGACCAATATCTTTTGATCCCAAAGGGATGGAAGGGTAGGTATACTGTCCTTTTCAGTGATCAATACCTGTTTGGCTGAATGTTCAGTAACAAATGAGGCAGCAAGGCAGGTGACCAAAATCAATACGATTGTACCATTCAATACATTGATATCCACAATACCAATCCGATATCCTACCATGATTACAGCAATGGTCGCAGCAGCATGGGAACTGCTCAGTCCGAAAATAAGATTTCTGTACGATTTTGAATATTTAAATATTGATGATGTGATCCAGGCTGCGGCATATTTTCCAAGTAAAGCCACAAGGGTAAGAGTCCCGGCAATTATTAATGCATAAGGGCCTGTTGTGAGCACTCTAAGGTTTATCAACATTCCTACACTGATCAGGAAGAACGGGATAAACAGCGAATTGCCTACAAACTCCAACCTGTTCATTAAAGATGAGGTGTGGGGAATTAATCTGTTTAAGGCAATCCCGGCGGCAAATGCTCCAATAATAGGTTCAAGACCTGCCAATTCAGAAAGAAATGCCGCAAGAAAAACCATAGCGAGGACGAAAATGAAGTGGGAGTTTTTTTCACCTTCGAAATTCCTGAAAAACCAGGTGGCAAGTTTTGGAATCAGAAACAATACAATGGATAAAAACAAGATCACTGAAACTGTGAATTTTATCCAGAAATTGGCGTTAATCTCACCACTTACGGACCCTGTTATCACTGCAAGAATAATGAGTACAGCTGTATCTGTCAACATGGTTCCTCCTACAGTGATGCCAACAGCTTCATTTCTAACAATCCCCAAACGGCTTACTATTGGGTAGGTTACAAGTGTGTGGGTTGAAAACATACTGGCGACAAGAAAACTCGTCTCAAAACTGAAATCAAGTAGGTAGCGACAAACCGGATAACCGATGGCCAAGGGTATAATAAAGGTGAAAAAGCCAAATACCAGACTCTTATGCTTGTATTTTGCAAAACCTTTCAGGTCAAGTTCCAGACCGGCAAGAAACATAATATAGAGGAGACCAATTGTTGAAAACAGGTCTATGGCTGCATTTTTAGCAATCAGGTTTAAACCATGAGGGCCAATAATCACTCCGGCAAGGATCAATCCAATAATTCCGGGAATCTTTATACTCCTGAACATTAGCGGCGCAAGCAGTATTATAAACAAGATCACTGAAAAAACCAATACCGAACTCTGAAAAGGTGTTTGAAAAATATGTTGAAAATTCTCGATTAACTTTTCCACTGGGGGTACATTTTATTGTGGTGCAATTTTACAAAAAATAATTATCAACTGAATATTGTTAATTACTGGTTTGATAAATTCGGTTGTGTCACTTTTGTTTTTCACTATATTTGTGCAAAATCGTTAAAATGGTTCCAGCATATTCAGATGAATCAATTCGCACACTTGATTGGAAGGAACATATCCGAAAGCGGCCGGGTATGTACATTGGCAAATTGGGGGATGGCTCTGCTGCTGATGATGGTATTTATGTATTATTAAAGGAGGTACTCGATAATTCGATCGATGAGTTTATGATGGGCAATGGTCGCAAAATTGATGTTACCGTTTCGGATGAACTCGTTTCCGTTCGTGACTACGGACGTGGAATACCTTTGGGAAAATTGATGGATGTTGCATCGAAAATGAATACCGGAGCAAAGTACGATTCCAAGGCATTTAAAAAATCGGTCGGATTGAATGGGGTAGGAATAAAAGCTGTAAATGCCCTTTCGATGAATTTTTCGATTAAAACGATCCGCGAAGGACGAATAAAAAAGATCGAGTTTTCCAAAGGGGAAGTACACAAAGAACATGAGGAAGTGATGACCCAGGAACCAAATGGTACCGGAGTCTCTTTTACTCCGGATGCTGAGATATTCAGGGATTATCACTACATTGAGGAGTTTGTGGTTTCGATGTTGAAAAACTATACTTTCCTGAATGCCGGTCTGATTATTTATTTTAATGGGGAAAAGTATCTTTCGAAAAATGGACTATTCGATCTTTTAAACGAAAACCTCGATCATGAGCCTGTTTATCCAATCATCCATTTGAAAGGTGAAGATATTGAGTTTGCCCTTACACATAGTAACCAGTACGGTGAGGATTATTACACTTTCGTGAACGGCCAGTTTACTCCGCAAGGAGGTACCCACCTAGCTGCCTTTCGCGAAGCTTTGGTTAAAACAATCCGTGATTATTATCATAAGGAATTTGATGCATCCGATATCCGTGCCTCAATTGTTTCTGCTTTGAGCATCAAAGTTGAAGAACCGGTTTTTGAGTCGCAGACCAAAACAAAGCTGGGATCCAAGGATATGGGGCCAAATGGTCCTTCTGTACGAAATTTTATCATGAATTTCATTCAGAAAGAACTGGGCAATTTCCTGCATAAGAATTCCCAGATTGCCGATACGCTCCTTAAAAGGATTCAGGAGTCGGAACGTGAGCGAAAGGCAATTTCCGGTATTCAAAAACTGGCAAAACAAAGGGCAAAAAAAGTGAGCCTTCACAATAAAAAATTGCGCGATTGTAGGGTCCATTACAATACAAACCATGAAGCCAAGGATAGCAGCTCAATTTTTATCACTGAGGGTGATTCAGCAAGTGGCTCGATCACAAAATCACGCGATGTAAATTTGCAGGCAGTTTTTAGTTTGCGTGGAAAACCGTTGAACAGCTATGGCCTAACAAAAAAGATTGTATATGAGAATGAAGAGTTTAACCTCCTTCAGGCTGCTTTGAACATTGAAGAGGGAATAGACGAACTTCGGTACAATAAAGTGATTATTTCGACCGATGCCGATGTTGATGGTATGCACATCCGTTTGTTGTTGATCACCTTCTTTTTGCAATTTTTCCCTGAACTGATAAAAAAAGGTCATCTTTATATTTTGCAGACGCCGCTGTTTAGAGTACGGAATAAGAAGAAAACCATGTATTGCTACTCTGAACAGGAGCGGGATCAAGCGGTTAAAAGTTTAGGTGCTGCTCCTGAGATTACTCGTTTCAAAGGTTTGGGTGAAATTTCTCCCGATGAGTTTAAAAACTTTATTGGTGAAGATATCCGGCTCGATTCGGTTATTTTGAATAAAAATGAATCGGTTGCCGATATGCTCGAGTTTTACATGGGCAAAAACACACCGGACCGACAGGAATTTATTATCAGAAATTTGCATGTCGAAAAGGATGAAATTTAATAATATGGTTAATATGAGTATATTATATTTTGTAATCCTATTCTAATACCAATTTATTTTAAAATGTCCAACATAGAAGATAGCGAGTTGATCCCTTTACCCGAAGGGGAAGAGGTTAAGGAGGGCAAAAAGGAGTTGCACCATATTATTTATTTGTCGTCGATGTACCAGAATTGGTTCCTCGATTATGCTTCATACGTTATACTTGAAAGGGCAGTGCCCTATGTCAACGATGGACTAAAACCTGTACAACGCCGTATACTCCATGCCATGAAGCAAATGGATGACGGAAGATATACCAAAGTAGCCAATATCATAGGACAAACTATGATGTACCACCCTCATGGCGATGCATCGATCGGTGATGCTTTGGTCCAATTGGGACAGAAAGATTTACTTATTGATACGCAAGGCAACTGGGGAAATATCCTGACTGGAGATGGTGCAGCAGCACCGCGCTATATTGAAGCAAGGATTTCAAAGTTTGGGTTGGAAGTTCTTTTTAATGCGAAAACAACCAAATGGCAACTGTCATACGACAGCCGAAACAGGGAACCTGTCACTTTGCCTGTCAAATTTCCACTCTTATTGGCCCAGGGTGTCGAAGGTATCGCTGTGGGATTGGCATCTAAAATACTTCCCCATAATTTCATTGAACTGCTCGATGCTTGCATCTGCTATTTAAATCACAAAGATTTTGAGCTGTTCCCCGATTTTCCTACCGGTGGATATATTGATGTCTCCAAATACAATGATGGATTAAGGGGAGGCGCAGTGAAGATACGTGCAAAGATTGAAAAACAAGATAATAAAACTCTGGTAATTACAGAAATACCGTTTGGAAGAACAACTTCTTC
>CAIYPA010000575.1 GCA_903927965.1 uncultured Bacteroidia bacterium
CCTATGCGCCTATACCAATATTATAAATTGCCACGCCTTAAAAGGCGTGGCAATTCAGGCGTGGCAATTTATAAAATCAATAATTCGGATCACCATAGGTAAACGAAACAAAAGCGATTGTTTTGCCATCGGGACTCCAAGATGGGACATTCATTGTGCCCTGTCCGCCATAGATATAGGCCAATACTTTGGCATCCTGTGCATTGGTTGACTGGATCTGGAGCAGCACCCTTTTGTTGTTGGGATGTGAATTGGCTGGAACATCAGGAGGATAAGAAACATAAACCATTTGTTTTCCATTGGGGGAAATGTGGGCAAACCAATCGTTGAACGGACCTGAGCTTGCCATCTCCTGGTTGCTACCATCGGGCGACATGCGCCAGATTTTCATCAACCCTGAACGTACAGAATTGAAATAGACCTTTTTGCCATCCGGCGCAAATTCCGGTCCATCGTCCAACCCTTGTGATTTTGTCAGTTGTACCTCTTCCCCACCTTTTGAAGGGATACCATAAACATCATAATCGCCATTCCGCTCGGCACAATATACCAGCGTTTTACCATCCGGGGACCAGCCATGCCAATAGGATGGGACGTCTTTTGTAATTGCAGTTGGATTCCCTCCCTCTACCGGAACTGTGTAAACCATTGAACCAGATTTTCCATTCGGGAGTTTCGTCGAACTCGAAATGGCCAGCATTTTCCCATCGAAAGATAAACCATGGTCGTTGTTACAGCTTACGACTGTACCTGTATTGATTTTCTCGGGTGTTTTCGTATTCAATGGAAATTTGTAAAGAAGTCCACCCGAATTGTAAATCAGGTACTTCCCATTCTTCGACCAGTTGGGCGCTTCAATGTGGCCTTTTGTCGTGTAAATTACTTTACGTACCCCTGTGGCAATATCCATCAGTTCAAGACGGCTTGCTGCAGGTTGGCGGTAACCATCCACGTTTTCTGCTGCCGGGACATCGATGCGGAAGTTATGGAATTTTGCAGTCTCGATCACTGTTGCATCGTGTGAGCAAAGAAAAATCCCTGCATATACAGGTTGTGCAAAAGCTACGATCATTCTGCCGGTTTCGGTAAAAGGATCCCCTTTTTTAGCAGCACGCATGATAATTGTGTCGCCTTTGCGTTCAAGCTGGATCACATCGGGGGAAGTCAGGACAGCCCTAATTTCAAGGGTCTCCTCATTTTCTTTCGGACGATATTGCAAGGAAGTTAATCCATCGCCATGGACTGCCGCATCTGCATACCTTGACCCGGCTTCCAGGTTCTCCCTGATCATAAGTCCCATCTTCCGGTGGAGCACGACACCTTTCCCTTCGAATTTGCATGAAGTGGTCAGGATAAAATCGCCCGTCATTTTCACGGAAGCAAAGTGGAACTCATCAGTCTTGGCCCAAATGTTCAATCCACTGCCAGTCAGCGTATAGACCTGTGCAGCAGCATCATATTTCGTTGACCCTTTCAATTTGGGGTTTCCTACGTCAGTTGTCTGCGTAAATGAGCCAATGTTCTGTGCCACAGTTTCAGTGAAACCCAATAGCACCATCAATAAAAAACAGAGGGACGATAAAACTAATTGCTTCATTGGAATAAATTTTTGTTAATTATTTGTTGGTTTTTGTTTTTTTAATTATCGAATCATATCATTCATAATAAGCAACTTAAATAATGCAAATAGGCTATTCCCTATATGTAAAACCGGATGTTAAAAAGACAAAAAATAATTGACAAATCAACTGAAAAGAAGTTTTATTAACCCTTTTTATTTTAGGTTGCCAATTTGTTCAAAGACTTATCGCGTCAAAAAATTTCACCATCAATTTACAATAGTCCACGAATTCCGTAAGGGGCAACGTTTCCGGTTTATCGTAAATATCATGATAAGCCTTGATGCCCCCTTGTGTATAAATATAAAAACATGGGACACCCTTTTGGTAAAAATAGCAATGATCACTGTTACAGGCTGCTCCACGGATATCCACCTTTGGTAGCAGTTGGTTTTCGTTGTTCAATTTAACCAATAAATCAAATTTGTCTTTGTAAACACTGCCATTCACGACCCGGATCCCCTCTTCACCAGTTCCGGCCAGATCAAAATTGATCAGGAATTTGATCCGGTCCAATCCTATCAACGGATTATCGGTAAACTCCTTTGCTCCCAAAATCCCCAACTCTTCTCCCGAAAGGGCAATAAAAACCATTGAATACTTCGGTGGATTTTCAGCATAGTAACTTGCAAGGTTGAGGATCATCGCCACACCGCTTGCATTGTCGTTAGCGCCAGGGAAATAGGTTGCAGCCCCCATCTGGCCCAAATGATCGTAATGTGCGATCACAACGATAAACGAATCGGGAACAACGCTTCCCTTTATCGTCCCTATTATATTCTGGGTCTTATAATTCCTGATGAATTTGTTTTCAATGTCAAGATCAATGTCACTCAAGCGACTAAGATCCAACTCTTTGTTTATGATGATTACAGGTCGGACTGACTGTGTTGTGGAGCTGTCCCAGGTCAGCTTTTCCTTGGTATAAATGATAATCCCTTTGCAGGTTATCTGAGGACTCAGTTTTAGAAAGGTGATAAATTCATCGATCTTTTTGTTTAACTCCTTATCCTCCGTAAACTTCAATGTGTTGTCGATCAGGATAAAGGTTTCCCCTGCTTTGTTGATCAGATTGACCTGTTTTTCCTGCGTATCTATATCTTTTCTGTTGACTTTCGTGATCGTCAATTTTCCTTTAATCCCTGGTGACGATGCTTCGACAAGGTAATCAATTCCCGGACGCAGGGTTTCATTGTTTAACCTGACAGAGATTTCACCCGGAAATGTGTTGACCGAAATATTGAATTTCTGATCATACGATTTGCCGATGGGCTTCAAACCGATCCTTTTAAATTCGGAGGTTATGAAATCGGCAGCAAGCTGATTCCCGTTTCCTGTATATCCACGCCCTTTCAATTCCGGGGAAGCAAGGCGTGAAACGATAGATTTTGCATACCCTATATCCTGGGCACGGGAGTTTATTACAATCAGTATCAATAATGTCAATATCGTAATCCTTGCCATTTGCCTATTTATTTAAATTTGAGAGCATTAATTTTTGTGTCTTGTATTCAAATTTCAGTTCCTGGTACTTTGATTCCGAAATAATGTTGCTGTTCCGTAACCAGTTAAGTTGTTTCATCATACTTTCCTCCGGCAAATCGGGATCCATCGTAAAGTACTTGCTTAAAATAACTTCTTTGGACCGCCTGATCACAAGTTCCACAAATTCTTTCACTTCTTCCTCTGATGGGCTATCAAGGAAAAAAGTCAACGATTCGCGACCTCCCACAATCCTGATCTCACGGGTACTGGGTATTTGTGATATAATCCCTGAAATCAATAAATAAAATAAACCAATGGCAATTACAGCCCATAGTTCCAGAGTATGTTTTTTATCAGCCAGATTGACCGCAATAAAGAAAATGCCAAAAGCACCTGAGAGAATGGAGAAGACGATTGCCATTTTTCTTGTATTTCTTTCAATCGCTATCTGGTCTCCCAAATTTTCAAGCTTAACTGACCACTCTTTGGTTGCTGAGAAAGTTTTAAGTTTTACGTGAATGGAATCGCCCTGTAAATCAAATTCACACCTTTTGTACCCTTGTTTTTGTGATAATCCCATACTTTACAATAGCCTATTAATCATTCGTTTACGCTTGTATTCCTGTTTCAAATTCTCATAGGTCTCTTCAGAAATCAGGTTCCGGTTCTTCAGCCAACTGAACTGGCCCATCATAGTATCCTCGGGCAGGTCAGGGTCAACTTTCCCATATTTTTCGACAAGCAACTTTTTTGACCTCCTAATTACCTCATTTACAAAATAATCTGTTTCTTCCTTTGTAGGGCTATCCTGATAAAAAGTAACGTTTACAGTACCGCCAACAAGATGGATCTCCTTCTTTAAAGGTAAAAACCATCCCAATGCCATCAACCCGCCACAAATCACATAAGCACCAATCACGATGGGAAGGTTACCGTTAAAATCGTCGCTCATGAAAAGGGAAATGGTTAGAAATAAGAGAAATACAGATAGAAATAATGAAATAATCGCGACTTTTCTTCTTGTAGCCGATTGATAAACAATATTTTCGCCAATATTTTCAAGATTGACTGTCCATTCCTTGACTTCGCCCCAAGTCGCATATTTAAGTTTTAAAATATCCCCGGCAAGTTCAAATTCCCGCCGCTGGTCAGCCTGCTTCTGCTTTAATATCATATTGTAAAATATTTTATTTTGCCATTTGCAAAATTCATCATTTATAAAGTACCGTGCAAGGTAAAACCTGATTAAATAAACAACGATATGTCCAGGGAAACTAATTTCTGTGAGTTTGGAAACATTCAGGCATCACCTCCGTACTAAAGGTTATTGTTATTCTATCAATGTCCAATTGAAACAAGCAGTTTTGACAAATAATAAATAATCGCTAGACAATATGTCTTTGAAATTGTATATTTGTTCTTCAATTACCTTAAAATCTTAAAACTATGACTACTATTTGGATTATTTTAATTGTTGTTGTGTTGTTTATCTTATGGTTGATAGGCATTTACAACACACTTGTGAAGTTGCGCAACACGCGGCAAAATGCTTTTGCGGATATCGATGTGCAACTCAAGCAACGGCACGACCTTATCCCTCAGTTGGTTGAAACCGTGAAAGGTTATGCCAATTATGAAAAAGACCTGTTGATGAAAGTGACCCTTGCCAGGACGGCTGCGATGGGTGCCGTGACGATTGATGAAAAGATCAAAGCTGAAACACAGCTCTCGACAGCATTGCAAGGGCTAAAAGTATCTGTTGAAGCTTATCCGGATCTGAAAGCCAATCAAAATTTCCTTCAGCTTCAGGAAGAACTAAGCGATATTGAGAACAAATTGGCTGCAGTGCGCAGGTATTTCAATGCCGCTACCACTGAATTCAACAATGGGATCGAGACTTTCCCATCCAACCTGATTGCAGGTATTTTCGGGTTTACCCGCGAAACCTTGTTCGATCTTGGTCAGGATAGGGCAACCCTTGCAGAACCGCCCAAAATCAGTTTTTCTTAATGACTTACGTAGGCATACAAACTCAGATCAGGAGGAACAATTTCAGAAGCGTCCTCCTGATTTTCGCATTCCCCATTGTTTTGTTGGGAATGGTTTATGCTATCATCTTTTTTGATGCAGAATATAAACATTCTGAGGTTATTAATGGTCAGTTCTTTCATGTTGCCCCATTTGTTTTGATCGGGACGGCAATCTGGTTTGTGATCGCCTGGTTTTTCAACCTTTCGCTGATCAAAATGGCAACCGGTTCCAGACCGCTTAACCGGATCGATAACAAACGGGTTTACAACCTTGTAGAGAACCTGTGCATCTCAAAAGGGATGAGGGTCCCCCAAATTTTCATCATTGAAGATGATTCGTTGAACGCTTTTGCAAGCGGTATCAATGAACGGACTTTTTCGGTTTCACTTTCCCAAGGCATTATCGACAAATTGGATGATGATGAGCTGGAGGGGGTCATCGCACACGAACTTTCGCATATCCGTAACAGGGATGTCCGGTTGATGATCATCTCCATCATTTTTGTAGGGATTTTTGCGTTCATCGCAGAAATGGCCTTAAGGGGTTTGCGCTTTGGTTCACTTTCCAGAAGGGGTAAAAACGGTGGGGCCATCATTTTGGTCGTGTTGGTTGTCTCGGCTGTTTGCTATTTTATTGCCATATTGCTCCGTTTTGGTATTTCAAGGTCACGTGAATACATGGCCGATGCCGGTGCTGCAGAAATGACCCGAAAACCATATGCCCTGGCGAGTGCCTTGCGCAAAATAGACCAGGACCCACTGATCGAAGCAGTCCATAATCGCGATGTAGCGCAGCTCTTTATCGAAAATCCACAACCTGCAGAAAAAAAATTCTCAATGGGGAATCTTTTCTCCACCCATCCCCCCATCCAAAAAAGGATCGAACTGCTCGACCAGTTTGCGTAAAGTAGGAGGATCGTAAGTACAAAATTGAGATTGTGAGATAAAACTGAGTTGCAAACTCAAAACCACTAACCCCTCCCCGAAAACGGGGCAGGCTGTTACAAACGAGGGGGATCGGATTGCAAATGAGATAGTTAATAAATAAAAGTAAATAAAATATGCTTCTAAAGTCAAAATTTGGAAGTACAAATAAAAATGAAACGGAATCCCCCTAGTTTGCAACTAGGGGTTAATGGCTTGTCGTTTGTAACGACTTAATATTGTACATCTTAACATCATGATTAACACTAAAACCATTAACCAATGTCCTCCGAAAACTATTCCATCGAAGATCAAAATGCCATATATTTTCTGACATTTACAATCACAGATTGGGTTGACATCTTTACCCGAAGTTGTTATAAAATAGTTGTCGTTGATTCACTAAACTATTGCATTGATCATAAGGGGCTTACAGTTTATGCTTGGTGCCTGATGTCGAATCATATTCATTTGGTAGCAAGGGCAAATGAAGGATTCCAATTAAGCGACATCATCCGAGACATCAAGAAATTCACTGCAAAAAGGATCATCGAAACGATTAATGAAGTACCAGAAAGTCGCAAAGACTGGCTGCTTTACCGGTTTTCATTTGCAGGTAAATTTGACCACCGGATAAAAGAATACAAGATCTGGCAAGATACAAGTCATCCGATATTGTTGGACAGCAATTACTTAATCGACCAAAAGATCAACTATACACATCAAAATCCTGTAAGGGCTATGATAGTAGAAAATCCGGAAGATTATATTTTTAGCTCGGCGCGGGATTATGCAGGGATGAAGGGGTTGGTTAAGGTTGAAATTGCCAGATAATACTGAGTTGCAAACTCAAAACCATTATATCCAATCTGAGTTGCAAACTCAAAACCATTAACCCCTCGTTACAAACGAGGGGGATCGAGTTGCAATTGAAATAGTGAATAATTAAAGTAAATAAGAATTGCTACAAAAGACAGAATTTGGACATATAAATAAAATTGAACCGGAATCCCCCTAGTTTGCAACTAGGGGTTGATGGCCAGTCGTTTGTAACGACTTAATATATAAGCTCTCTGATTTTTCTATCCCAACCTCCTCACCTTCTTAAATATCTCCCACAGCACAATCCCGGCACTTACCGAAATATTGAACGAGTGTTTGGTGCCAAACTGCGGGATTTCAATGGTCGTGTCGCACAAATCGACAACCTCCTGCTGTACACCTTTCACTTCATTGCCAAAGATCAAGGCTAGTTTTTCATCAGGTGATGGGAGGTAATCCTGAAGCTCAATGCTTCCTTCGACCTGTTCGATCGCGATAATCGTATATCCCTTATTTCTAAGTATTTCTATTGTTTCCTGTGTAGTCCCGAAATACTCCCAGTCAACTGTATTCTCAGAACCAAGAGCTGTCTTGTGGATCTCCTTATCAGGAGGAGTTGCGGTAATCCCACACAGGTAGATCTTTTCAATAAGCAGCGCATCGGAGGTCCGGAATATGGAACCCACATTGTTACAGCTTCTTACATGATCGAGTACAACTACCACCGGAATTTTGTCGGCAACTTTAAATTCGTCAACCGAAAGCCGGGGAAGTTCTTCGTTATTTAGTTTTCTCATTGTCCTATTCTTTGATGGTACGACAACCGAAAATACGTCCTGCAGTCTGGTTATAATTCGCTTCAATCCTCACATTGACAGTTGTTTTACCCATAAGGATATTTGCCGGGATCGGATATTCGACATCGTAAAACCTGCCGGTCTCCCCTCCATTCCATTCGACAGTGGCAATTGTTTCGCCTTCAACCTTCACATCGAATTTCCGTCTTTTGTCATCGCCGATATAGGTCAGCAACAATTTATTGGCAAACTCTGATTGGACTTTCATATTGAACGCGAAGTAGTTGCCTGCCCTGGCTTCACGCCCCGACCTTCCGAGGGCAATGTCCACATACGAGCGTTCGCTTGCCTGAAGCTCATGGTCACGCTCGGGCTGCATCTCGCCTATCCTGAAATTATCGATCGTTTTCTCTTCGATCAGTTGCTGTTTCCGTTTTTCAGCTTCGTAATCGGCTTTCCGTGCATCCCATCCCTGTTTAGTAAAATAATCAAAATAGACACTATAATACTGTTTATAAGTCGAATAGAATGGTTTTAGGGTAACATCGAATGGTTGACCAACACCCTTGGTTTCAAAGGTAAGGGACTCGCCTCCAACTGGTTTAAGCCAATCGTTTAAATTCCGGTTGTCGGTCATCAAAACAGGTGTCCCAAAAACCGGGTCCGGCATTTTATCCCCCAATTGAGCTGCCAATACAATGGGGCCATAAAGAAAAGCAATCCGGTTTGCATTGTCGGGCATCGCTTCGGTATAAAGGTTCATCGGGAGTACAATTTCCACCTTGTCATTGTTTTTCCAACGCCGCTTGATTTCAAGGTAACCTGATGAGTTTGCCTTTGTCTCAAAATTCTTTCCATTCACATTGATCACAACACCATGATTTGCCCAACCTGGTTCGCGGACCAACATTACGAATTCGGCACTTTTTTTAAGCTGAATACCCATATTCACATGGTTATCAAAAGGAAAGGATGTTTCAAGTGTGACAGTGGCATTTCTGGATTTCCAGTTCAACTGTGACGGGATAAACAGGTTCACCATCAGATTACCATCTTTTGTTTCATTGTAAATGGCCTCCACATATTTGCTGTGGTTTTCGATCCCACTACCCACACAACAGGTAAAAGTGTGAAACTGGTCGCTGAATTGCTTGTGTGTTCCCATCCGCAAAGGGGTAAAATAACACATCATCCCATCTTCTGGATTCTGGGAAGAGAGAATGTGGTTATATAAGGTACGTTCATAAAAATCGGTGAACTTACGGTCCGGTTCCCAGGCAAAAAGGTGGCGCGTTAGCTTCAGCATATTGTACGAATTGCATGTCTCGCAGGTATTGTCGCTCAGACGGTCGTTCAGATGGTCCTGTTCGCCAAGGTATTCGTAGTTGCTGTTCCCACCGATCACATAAGCGTGGTGAAGTGCCAGTATCTCCCAAAAATTTCCTGCAATCTTGAGGTCCCTGTCCAAATTTGTCAATTCAAATCGGCGTGCGGCACCCACTGCCTTGGGAACATTTGTGTTTGAATGTTTACCTGTCATGGGATCTTTCCCTTCGGCAAGTTTTCCCATCACAAACTCATCATCAAATTTATAGGACAGGTCGAGGTATTTTTTATTGCCAGTTATCGAATAAATGGCTGTCAGGACGTCCTGCATACCACCATATTCGCAATTCAACATTTTAATCCTTTGTTCTTCAGTAAGATGACCTACAGTTTTCTGGGTCCAGTCGGCCATACCCAACACAATTTTCAATGCCTTTTCGTTGTCGCAATAAAGGTAGGCATCCACCAAACCTGCCATTACCTTGTGGACAGTGTACCAGGGCGACCAGCCCCCATTCAGGTCGAAACCGCCACTTTTGATCACCCCCCTAGAAACCTGGGCAAAGATGGAATCTTCCTTGGGAATAGCTCCGATGTAACCTGATTTCCTGGCTATCTGGCAACGTTCCAATTCATCGACAATGTAATCCACTTTTTTCTTAAATTCCTGATTTCCGGTATTCGCATAAAAAAGGGCACATGCCGAAAGATAATGTCCAAGTGTGTGGCCGGACAATCCATCACTTTCCCAACCCCCATAGATCTCGCCCTTTATCGGCAATCCTGCATTCTTGTGAAAACGGTGAAGCAACCTGTCAGATTCCAATACAAGCAGATAAGCCCCATCCTTGTCCATCGCATTCTTGAATGGACTTCCATCCAATAACTTAACATCCCGGACATTAAAAGCAAAAGCCTTGATCGGAATTTCGGGCTTGACTTTAATTTTGGGATTGTTCAGTTCCGGAACATAGGACTGAGAAGATGCTGAAATATAGGCAATTACAAAACATGCAATTAATAAGGGTTTTAGAACTTTCATTTTTAATTTTTTAATTCCTTAATTTTTTAATTCTCACCAGTCAACCTTTTTCCTGCAGATTGGCATTGTCATGCACCGTGCACCACCTCCTCCACGTGCCAATTCACTTCCTGGTATGGTGATGACCGCTTTTTGATAATTATAAGGATTAACCTTGTTTGAAATGACATCGGAGGCACTGATGATCTCAAAGCCATGTTTGTTCATCTCGTTCAATGTAAATTCGTTGCGTTCATAACCGATCACTTTGCCCGGGGCGAAAGCAAAGAAATTGGCCCCACTGTGCCATTGTTCGCGTTCCATGGTCCAGGGGTCGTGCCTTCCCCCGCAAAAGACAGGTTTTAGGTCAAAACCCAAACTGTCGAGGGCTTTCAGGATACTTTTCCTCTTTCGGATCCCGGTAACTTTACCATTGTCGATTTCGATGTGGATGGTGTGGCACTTGTTGTTCTGGAGGATCAGCGGATCATAAATCATACAGGAATCTTTGTCAAGAAAGGTAAACGTCATATCGAGGTGGATAAACGACTCAGGACTATCCGGAAGTTCCTGAACGATAATGTGTTTCAAGCTTGTATTTTTGGCTTTGATCACTTCGATCAGATAGTCGATGCCCTGGGTCGATGTTCGCAAACCTGTTCCGACAACCAAAACATCCTCACGGGCAATCAGGACATCCCCACCTTCGATGGTGGCATTTGGTAATTTAAGCAAATGATCAGTTGGATCTGATAAGTTGATGGTTTTAACGCCAAATAAAGGATGGCTTTTAAAGATAGCTTCCATGATCAACGACTCCCGTTCACGCACTTTTCGGGCCATTTTGCCGATCAGGATATCGTCCCAAAGTGTTATGGAGGCATCGCGGGTAAAGAGGAAATTGTGCAATGGGCGCAAGGAAAACCGTTCCTTGCTAAGAAACCGCGTCAGGTTGTCGCGCTTCAATACAACCCCTTCAATCAATTGGCTGGCCAATATATCAGTAGGTAGGCCGAGCAAAAAATCAAGTTCTGCATTAGCATCTTCCCTATGACAGATATTTCGAATCAAACTTTCTTTAATTGCCTTATCTTCAATAGTTTCACGTAAAAGGTCGGTAACTTCGTAGGTCTTGGAAACTTTAATGAGAACTTCCTTCATGAACGAGTACTCTTTAATACTCACGGAGAGGTTCAGTATATCGCTATAAAGTGCCCTTTGGGCATTTTCAGGCGTCATGTTTTCAACTTCATGGCCGGGTGTGTGAAGGATAACCCCTTCCAAAACACCGATTTCGGATGAAACCCCAACTTTAATCTTGTCCATTTTGTAGTTTTAATCTAAGTTCAATTCAATTAGATTACAAAGATATGGAATTATAATGCCTGATTCTAAGGTATTGAATTAATAATACTGCGATTCATTTTCGTGGATTTTTTGTTGCTGATCGTTTGTTAACTTTGCAGGCAAATAATGGTGGCTTCGATGAGGTTGAATTGGTTTTACATCTTCTGGTTTTTTTTACCCTTGGCGGGAATGTCCCAGACAAAGGATCTCTCTCCTTATAAGCCTGATGGACAATTTTTTATCCTTCCCTATGATTCCATGCCTCAGGTTATGATCCCCGAAATTACAATCTTTCCACAACCCAAAGACAAGTCACCTCGTGCCATGCGGCAATATACCTTATTGGAGTACCGGGTTAAAAAGGTCTATCCCATTGCAAAACTTGCAGGAATTAAAATTGCAGAATACAACCGGGTTTACTTAAGCTTTAAGACTGAAAGGGAAAGGAAGGATTACGTCAAAAAGATTGAAAAAGAGCTATTTGCCACTTATGAAAAAGAGATCAGGTCGATGACAATTTCTCAGGGCCGGATCCTGATCAAACTGATCGACAGAGAAACCGGCAAATCTTCATTCGATATCATCAAAGAGTTTAAAGGAGGGTTCAGTGCATTTTTCTGGCAGGGAATTGCCCATCTGTTCGGGAACAACCTGAAATCGGAATACGATGCTGCCAAAGAGGACCAGATGATCGAATACATTATCTGGCAGATTGAGATGGGAATGATTTAGCATAGAGCTTGGGGCTTGGAGCACAGAAAACCGGAGAACGGGCACTTCGACTTCGCTCAGTGACCGGAGTAAGGAAAAGGGAGACCGGTGTTTCAACTTCACTCAGTGACCGGAGTAAGGAAAAGGGAGACCGGTGTTTCAACTTCGCTCAGTGACCGGAGTAAGGAAAAGGGAGGCCGGTGTTTCAACTTCGCTCAGTGACCGGAGTAAGGAAAAGGGAGACCGGCACTTCGACTTCGCTCAGTGACCACCACCCAGAGCATGGAACGTATCTGTTAGAATAAAAAAAATACTTATCGCACAATCAATACACCGTAGGTGTTTAAGTATTGTAGAATTGACAATTATTTGAAACCTTTCGGCGCAATCAGAAAGTTATTGAAAAATTGAACCTTCGATGCGCCGCAAAACATAAACCCAAGGTTGCCGCTAGCCCTCCATCCATAATTTTGCCCTTTCCGTTCTCCCTTGTTCGGTCTCCGTTCTCCATTTTTCGGTTTCCCTACCTATTCCCAAACAATTTCAATTCCAAATCGGGCCGGTTGATTTTTCTAAGCTCGGCAATCAGTTCGTTGCGGTGTTCCTTTTGGTACCAGAAGAAGAATTTGCGCTGTGCCAGTTTTTGTGCCTGTGTTTTGGCAGCACCTATTTTTTCCAAAGTATATGGATGGTAACCAGAATAATAGATCACTGTTGCCAACGTCATCGGGGTTGGGGTGAAGTCCTGTACCTGTTCGAGCTTAAAATCAAGTCCCTTTGTTTCGGCAGCAAGTTCGGCCATCTCCGTCGTGCTGCTCCCGGGATGGCTTGAGATAAAATAGGGGATCAATTGTTGTTTGAGACCTTGCGATTCATTGACCGAATCAAAGAACCTTTTCAATTTAAAAAACAATCCAAACGGAGGTTTCCGCATGATTTTGAGCACCTTATCCGAAGTATGTTCAGGAGCGACCTTCAATCTGCCAGAGACATGGTTGAGGATTACCTCTTCGAGATATTTCATATTTCCTGTATTCACCTTTTCATCATCGGTGCGGTGAAAGACGATGTCATATCGGATTCCACTTCCGACAAAGGCTTTTTTCACACCCGGCATGGCAGCCGCTTTCCGGTAAAGGTTTGTCATGGGCCGATGGTCGGTGTTGAGATTGCTACAGACCGCCGGGAAAATACAGGAAGGACGCCGGCACAGGTTGCAGATTTTTAAATCCTTCCCAGCCATCTGGTACATATTTGCCGACGGTCCGCCGATATCCGAAATATATCCCTTAAAATCAGGCATTTGTGTGACCTGCTTAATTTCAGTAAGTACCGATTCTTCTGAACGCGAGACAATAAACTTCCCCTGATGGGCAGAGATGGTACAAAAAGCACAACCCCCAAAACAACCCCGATGGATATTTACGGAATGCCGGATCATTTCGTAGGCTGGAATAGTCCCCTTGTTGTTGTAACGTGGATGTGGCAACCGCGTAAACGGAAGGTTGTAAAAACTGTCCAACTCCGATGTAGTCAATACAGGCCAGGAAGGATTGACAACAATCTGCTGATTACCGATGGTCTGGGTAAGTTTCCTGGCCACCATTTTGTTCGATTCTTCCTCAATGTGTTTGAAGTTTTTGGCATAGTTCAATCTATCCTTGAGGCACTCTTCATGCGAATTTAAAGCCAGCTCTTCCCAATCTTTATTTGTGGAATAGTTTTCAGAGGCTTCGGTTACAAAAACTGTCTGGGGAATTGAGGTGATCTGCTTAAACGGGACACCTGTCCGTAACTGTCTGATCAATTCGATGGTCGATTTTTCGCCCATTCCATAAACAAGAAGGTCAGCTTTGCTACTGATCAAAATACCAGGTTTCAACTCGTCCGACCAATAGTCATAATGGGTCAACCTCCGCAAGGAAGCTTCGATACCGCCAATCAATACCGGGACTTCAGGATAAATGGATTTGAGGATATTTGAATAAACGATTGTTGTATAATCGGGACGCGCACCTGGCCTGTCACCCGGGGTATAGGCATCATTCGAGCGTTTCCGTTTGTTGGCGGTGTAGTGGTTGACCATCGAATCCATACAACCTGCTGATATGGCAAAGAATAGCTTGGGAATCCCCAGCTTCTTGAAATCCCGGAGGTCATCCTGCCAATTGGGCTGGGGGACAATTGCCACACGCAGTCCTTCCCGTTCCATGATCCGGCCAATCACCGCTGCACCAAAGGAGGGGTGGTCAACATAGGCATCGCCCGAAAACAAGATAACGTCGGGTTGGTCCCAACCCAATGCCGCAACCTCCTTTGCCGAGGTGGGCAACCATGAACTCATCGGATATCTTTCCAAAACCTAAAATATTTATGCGAAAATAACCCATTCTTGCGGGCTTTTGATAATGTTCCTGAACATTCTGAATTTGTTGGGTGTTTATTGTTTTCATTTTTCTATTTTTGAAATCTAAATCATTCATGAAAAAAATGAAACTTGTCAATCCAAAGGATCTATTGAAAGTTAGCCCCATGATGCAGTACCTGGGAGGGGAGTATTTTGCGAGGTTGTTGATGCACTTGTTGCGTTTCCACAAGATCAACGATTTGTACGACAGCATCAGCGATAAAAAAGGTATTGATTCAATTAACGGGATCATTGAATATCTTAATGTTACCCTTGACTTTGATGAAAAAGACCTTAAAAAACTTCCGGCTAACGGTCCTTTTATCACAGTTTCAAACCATCCCTATGGTGGGATTGACGGGATCTTGCTGATCAAACTCCTTTCGATGGCACGGTCGGACCATAAAGTGATCGCCAATTTTTTGTTAAAAAAAGTCGAGCCCATCTCCGAATATTTTCTGGCTGTCAACCCTTTTGAGAACATTCCTGGTGCGGCATCAAGCATCGGTGGTATCAAAACAGCATTGGACCACCTAAACAACGGAGGTGTCCTTAGCTTTTTCCCTGCAGGTGAAGTCTCCACAACTTACACATCCAAAACAATCACCGATCGCGAATGGTTGTTTTCGGCACTTCGATTTATAAAAAAAGCGCATGTTCCGGTTGTTCCAATCTATTTTCATGGCAGCAACAGCAAGCTGTTCCATCTTCTCGGACAAATCCACCCTTCGTTCCGCACAGCAAAACTTGCCTCCGAATTGTTGAACAAAAAAGATCAGACCATCAAAATCAGGATCGGCAACCCCATCTCGGTTAAAGATCAGGATAAATTCTCTGATGTTCACCAGCTCGGACGCTATCTCCGGTCGAAAACCTATTGCCTGGATTCGGGGATTGAGGTGAAGAAATTTTTCAATTATTCGCTAAAAAGCCAGCCCCTACCGGCACAAATCGCCGATCCACAACCAAAGGAATTGATCGTAAAAGAGATCGATGACTTACGTGCAGAAAATCATCTCTTTACAATCAAGGACTATTCGGTTTTCTGTACCCCTTCGAGCCAGATCCCTGTAATTATGAACGAGTTGGGACGCTTACGTGAAGTCACTTTCCGTGAAGTCGGCGAAGGGACGAATCAGGCTACCGATATCGATGAATTTGATCTTTATTACCAGCAATTGATCATTTGGGACAACGAAGTCCAGCAGATCGTTGGTGGATATCGCATTGGCTTCGGCGATGAAATTTTAACGCAGTTTGGGCTCAATGGATTTTATACCCATAGTCTTTTCAAAATGAAAAGTGGTTTTGAGGAAACCTTGAAACAATCCCTCGAATTGGGACGTTCTTTTATCGTGAAAGATTATCAGCGCAAACCGCTCCCTCTGTTTTTGTTGTGGAAAGGGTTTCTCTATTTGTTGCTTAAAAACCCCGAATATCGTTATCTACTTGGCCCGGTGAGCATCAGCAATACCTATTCAACCATTTCCAAGGAATTGATTATAAGGTATATAATGGCCAATTATTTCGATTATAAACGAGCTGCTTTCGTGAAGCCCCGCAACAAGTTCAAGGTGAGGACTAAAGACGAACATTTGAATACTGCACTTGAAAACATGACTCCCGACCTGCATTCGCTTGATAAGTTTATTGGGGATATCGATCAGTATAACAGCGGATTACCTGTACTTTTAAAGAAATACCTCGGCATGATGAATGCAAAGATAGCGGCGTTTAATGTTGATCCGAAATTTAACGATTGCATTGATGGCTTGCTGATCCTCGATATTTTCGACATTCCCCGATCAGTTATTGAATCACTTGGAAAAGAGGTGAACGATGCAAGTTTATTGAACCGGTTTTTTTAATCAAATTTTTGAAAAATGACAAAAGAAGAGGTTGTGGTAATGCGAAATAAAATACTCCAGGGTATTGAACTTGCCTATCAAAGGCTTTTGATTGAAAAACAAAAAGATGACTCTGATCTTGTTTTTTCACATAATGGTAAGATCGTTGCGATAAAAGCAAGCGATTTGATTAAAAAGAATCAGGAAAAAGAGGGTGTCCAAAAAACCTGAGAAATGGCTTTTTATCACTTATTATCTCTACAGCCTTCTTTGTTATGTTATACAATTAGTTACACAGAGAGCCACAGAGGATTCACAGAGAACCACAGAGTTTTTGGAAACCCTCTTTATCTTACCTATTGGCTTCCGCAAACTCACGGCCAGCATGTAACGCTTTAACGTTCAACTCAACAATTGCCTCACCTTTGCGTCCGAAAATCTCGCGGATGCCATTCTCCAAACTAGACAATGGGATATCGATAAATGGGGTAGCAGCACCCAACATCACCATGTTCGATGCTTTGGAATTGCCCAACTCTTTTGCAATCTTTTCGGCATCAAGCGAAATGGCCCTTGGAAGCATTTTAATTTGATCCGTAATTACCTCATATTCAGGATAATTCAATATATTTTTATAAGTTGTTGTATTCGTCACAACGTACCCTTCCGGGGAAAGATAGGGAAGGTACCTCAACGATTCCATCGGTTCAACAGAAAGGATCAGGTCGGCTTTCCCCAATGGGATCAGATCGGAATAAATTGGGTTGTCGGATAACCTCAGGTAGGATTGAACCGCTCCGCCACGCTGGCTCATCCCATGCGTTTCGGCCTGTTTCAGAAAAAGGTTGTTTTCGAGGGCTGCAAAACCCAAAACTGTGGCTATTGATAAGATTCCCTGTCCACCGACGCCGGCTAAAACGATGTCACACTTCATTTGCTAAGTACTTAATTGATTGATGATTGCTTCGGATTGTTTTTATTGTTTCGCTTTGCTAAGGGTTCTTGCGGTCTTTTGAATGCACTCCCTGCGTGGAATGATCACCGAAACGCCCTTGTATTCCAATTCATCTTTGATCAGTTGGACCAGTTTCCGGTGATTTTTGGGCAATGCCTCGATCACATGGATATGAAGCGGATCAACTCCAACTCCTTCACAAATGGCTTCAATACGTCCAAATGCAGACGAATCCTGTCCGCCGGTCATGGAGGTCGATTCGTTGTCGCCGATCATAATCAGGATATTCGATTTCTCATAAACAGCATCAAGCAGACCTGTGATTCCCGAATGGGTAAAGGTGGAGTCGCCGATAACTGCAACCGAGGGGAACAACCCTGCATCGGCAGCCCCTTTGGCCATGGTCACCGAAGCGCCCATATCGACACAGGCATTCCCAGAATTATAGGGTGGAAGCGCACCCAAAGTATAACAGCCAATATCTGAAAAGACATGGCCGTATCCATATTCCGACAACACCTCTTCAAGAGCCTTAAACATATCGTGGTGGCCGCAACCTTTGCAGAGTGCGGGTGGCCGGTTGACCATCATGGATGGAATCGGTGAACCCTCAAAAACCGGAAGGTTCAAAGCTTTCGCAACCACATCAGGGGTCAATTCGCCTGTTCGGGGAAGTGTGCCGTCGAGCCTGCCGGTAACAGGTTTTCCGTAACCAAAGAAACCTTTCAACTGCTCCTCAACAAGCGGATACCCCTCCTCAATCACAAGCAATCGATCAACCTGCTGTTCGAGCCGTTTGATCATCTTTGACGGCAAAGGATATTGGGTCACCTTCACAACAGGATAAGGACACCCATTGGAGTAGTTTTCAAGCAAATAGTTCAGTCCGATCCCGCAACACACAATCCCAAGCGAATTGTCAGTCCCTTCGGTATAACTGTTATAAGGCGATTCTTCAGAAGCCTCTTCAAATTTAACCTGTTTATCGAGCAACGATTGATAACGTTTTCTGGCAAATACAGGGAGCAAAATAAACTGGTGCGGGTCGTCGGGAATCGAAAGCCGTCTCTCAGGGGCAGCATTTTCTACCGGAATAACGCCTGCACGCGAGTGGGCCAGACGGGTGGTAATCCGCATCAAAACCGGTGTGCAAAGCTTTTCCGAAAGCTCAAAGCCGGTACGGGTCATGTCATAAGCCTCCTGCTGGTTCGATGGTTCAAGGATCGGGATCAAAGCAAATTTTCCGTAATAGCGTGTATCCTGCTCATTTTGTGAAGAATGCATGGATGGGTCGTCTGCTACTGTGATAATCAGTCCCCCATTGATGCCAGTCAATGCCGAGCTCATAAACGGATCGGCAGCAACATTTAACCCGACATGTTTCATGCAAACCATTGCCCGTTTCCCGGCATACGACATTCCAAGGGCCGATTCCATGGCAGTTTTTTCATTTGCCGACCATTCCCTATGAAGGTTCCGTTCGATGGCCACCTTGTTTTCCTGGATGTATTCTGTGATTTCGGTTGATGGTGTGCCTGGGTAGGCATAAACACCCGACATTCCACCGTCTATCGCCCCTTGTCCGATGGCCTCAACGCCAAGTAAAAGCTTCTTTGTCATACGAACTTTATCTTATTTCGATGTGATTTCAAAAATTCCGTGAAAATAGCTCCTTTTTGCCAAACAGAACCAAACAAAAATCAATCGTCCGTCTATTTTTAAGATATTCTTAATCTCATAAATCAGCTGAAAAAAACATATTTTTTTCAGCTGATTTATTTGGTGCGAATAAAAAAAGGTCTATCTTTGCAGCACTTTTGAATGAAACGGTTAAAGGTTCAGACAAAATTAAGGGAGCTTAGCTCAGTTGGTTCAGAGCATCTGCCTTACAAGCAGAGGGTCGATGGTTCGAACCCATCAGTTCCCACAGAAAATCAGAGAGTTACAACACATAAAGTTGTGACTCTTTTTTATTTGCTAAATGAAAGATTTTTCTTCAACCTTTTCTTTTACCGATTCAATAATCTTTTCACCCAAAATGGATTCTATTTTGGACAACGTTTTAATGGTGAAGTTGTGAGTACCTGTCATCCATTTACTTATCTCGCTTTCGCTTTTGTCTAATAATACAGCCAGGTCTTTTTGCTCTATACCTTGAGCAACAAGGATTTCGTGGATACGGTCCACTATATCAAACGATTGCTTTACAAAACCATCAATCTCTGTTGATATTTTATTTCTTCTCTCTTCAAGTCTTTTATTCTTCATTTCTTTTTTGTCTTGTTGATCTTATTTCCTATCAACAATACACCCAAGTCTCGGCTGAAGATAGGATGTTATGAGTCAGAAAGTTATTGCCCCAAACTAATTTTAAAATGCGGTAGTTCAACCTGTAGTTTCACTTTTGCTTGTAACGCATTGAAAACGCGCATCAAGGTGTCGATGGTTACGTTACTAGCATTGCTTTCGATTCTTGAAATTTGAGATTTTTGAACACCAATTAATTTGCCCAATTCTTCCTGTGTCAGGTTTCTTTCTTGTCTTGTCTGTTTGATTGCCTGACCGATCAGGTCCATTTGCAATTCATACTCAAATTTATCCCGATCTGGAGTCCCAATTTCACCAATCAGTTTATCTGTAACCTCATCTAAAGTATATGTTTTCATACCATGCCTGTTTTAACGTTTTTTTTGTCTTCCAAATACTTGACCATTATATCGTTTTTTGTAAATGCAAAGGTAATATTTGTTTCGTTATATGTAAACTGTCGCAAATGTTAATATCTTTCTTTGTCTTGAAATAAGCAAAATGTTATTCTCAGCCCATAATTTCCCCTGCCTCATCACCAGCTTGCGGTTCTTCCAATACTTCCGGCTCGAAAACTTCCGCAATTTTTTACATCCCGAATATCTTACTTTCTTTTCGGAGCATGGCAAGGTTGAGGAATGAACGGAAATTAAACAAGCCAAGTTGAGGTGTTTTGTTCGCCTCATTAATAAGGTGAACAAACTGTAACTTAAATTCTTTCAGTAGTTTACCCTTGGTTAAAATTCGGCGACCATTTTTTTGTGAAACGATATTCGCCATCAAAAAACATTCCAGTAAAACCGATATATTCCTGAATTCGCTGGAGTGCATACTTGTTGTTGAGGATGTTTTGCCGCTCTATACCTGAATTTGTAAGATCTTTGCTCATTGTTCAAATTCATTTAAAAATGATAACAAAGTTAAACTTAATTGCTTGTATTAAAGGCTCATGCTGAAACAACAGAAGATTTTTGAACGCTTACCACCCTTTTTGTAAATGTCGGCAATGGACTGTCAAGGATTAGTGTAATGCTGTAATCCTCTGGTTTGGACTATGCGATCCTTCTTCTTGACTACATCTATTTTTGTGAGCGGTTGGTTTACAGATCCTTCATTAATATTGCCTTATAATCAGGGAGTCGTAGGGTCATGTCCTACTGGGCCCACAGAAAGACCAAAGAGTTGCAACACCAAAAGTTGTGACTCTTTTTTATTTGCATACAATTGTTATGGCGCACAATAAAAACCGAGACAGAGTATCCTAAATTTGGAGAATTGTAACTTTTAAGTTACCTTCGCGTATTATTGATTGAAACATGGAGAAAATCCGAGAGATAATTGCATATAAAAACTATTTTTGGAGACTTCTTGATAAAGCAACCCATTAGGGTTCAGGATAAAATCTTCAAAATATTAGAAGCTATTGAGACCTTAGAGAGGATTCCAACGACTTACCTGAAACTCATATCAGGGACAAATGGACTTTGCGAAGCAAGAATCCAATTAGGTACAGATATTTGGCGAGTTTTCTGCTTCCTCGACAAAGGGAAACTTGTAATCCTATTAAACGGATTTCAAAAAAACACACAGAAAACGCCTAACAACGAAATTGAAAGGGCAATATTTTTAATGAAAGAGTATTATGAAAGCAGAAAGTAACGACAAAGACATTTCGACCTGGTCTCAAATTAAGGATCAGGTTTACGGAGAAAAAGGGACAGAAAGACGTGACAATCTTGAGAGAGAAGCTGAATCTTTTAAAATAGGACTTTTATTAAAAAAGGCAAGGGAATCAAAACACATGACTCAAGAAGAATTAGGACTAATCATTGACAAGAAAAGAACTTATATTTCTCGCGTTGAGAATGATGGCAGTAATATCACACTGAGTACGCTTTTTGACATTGTGGAAAAAGGATTAGGAGGGAAAGTTAGTATTTCTATAGACGTCTAGTGTTTGACAAATTACGCGCCATAACAGCACCTACCCGTAAGCGGGGTTTCGGTGCTCGCAGGATAGGAAAGAAGAAAAAGTAAAATATTGATACGTAAATAGTTTAGTGATAAAAATCCCCGCCTGCGTGTAGCTGTAGACGATATAGCCAATGTCAGAAAAATCTTCCAATGTTAATCATCCTGAAAAATAAATTTGGAAGTAGTTGTCTGGATAGTTAACTTTGAAATAGGACAAAGCATTAAAAATAAGAGCAATATCAAGATGAATACAAAAAGTAATATCACAACATTAGATCAAATTCTCGACAAAAAGTATGGCAAAAAGGGCCAACCTAAACGAGAAGAATGGGAACAACAGTTTGAATCCTTTAGGCTTGGCGTCCTGCTCGAAGAAGCCAGGTTGAAACTTGGTATGACACAGGAAGAACTTGCTGAAAAATGTGGAACTAACAAATCCTACATTTCAAGAATTGAAAACAATGCATCAGACATCCGCCTGTCAACATTAATGAAGATTATTCAACAGGGACTTGGCGGACAGTTGAAATTAACGCTACAACTGTAAGCCGTGAAAGGCACTTGGCCTAATCGAGTAGACGATGGTGTCCAAAAAGTACCCTTTACCGCAAAGTACGCCAAGGTTTCGCTAAGATCGCAAAGTTAATCATCTATAATTTATGCCTTTGAGATCCTTGCGATTTTACCTTTGCGAACTTTGCGGTAATTATTTCAGACTTTTTGGACTCCCTGTTTTTTTTGATTGTGAGGGGAGAAAAACATGTTGTATAACAGGTAATTAAAAATTCTGTTTCCATCTTAAACAACGTTGAAAACTTTATATTTGCCTATTATTCATTTATTTGGCGGTGCACACGAAAATCATAAAATTGAAAAATGTTAAATTCATAATTTCAAGTGTGCTTGACATTATGGAAGGAATAAGAAATACAATACAAAAAATAAACAATGGAGGGCTACCGTGGTTAGCGATCCAAATGGGTCAATCTTTTGTGGATTTTCCGTTGGGATAAACGAGTTATGGGCAATTATGAGTGCAAAACAACTAACAATAAAATATATAAACCATGAGTGTAGCGACAATTTATTGCAAAGAAGTTAGAAATAATTTTAATAAATATTTTGGTAATTGGGAACCAACAGACATTATTAAACTTGGAGATATTGGTATTATCGAAAATGACATGTTTATTCATAAAGGTAATATAGAGAACTTTGGAATTAAAAATTTGGCAGTACAAATAGAAAATGGAATCGGGAATAAAACATTTTCAACAAAAGATAGTGTTACAGTTCAATTGAAAGCAAAAGCAACAATAGGACAAGTTAATACAAATGCAGGCATTGAAATAAGTTTCTCAAAAGGAAATTCACTTTTCATTAATGCTTTAGACTGTAGTATTGAGAGAATTTCTGATAAAATATCACTTGGGGAGAAAATTCTTGATTTATATAAAATTGAAAAGAAATGGAAAAAAAATTGGGTTGTAATTACCGACGTAATAATTTCAAAGAATACAACCGTTGCAATTAGTGAAACAGCTAATTCAAATATTTCTTTGGAAGCTAAAAGTAACGCAATTCAACAAATTGATATTTTGGATGCAAGTATTTCCTTAAGTGTTGTTCGCAATAATCAAGTTGGATATTGTGCGGAATCACGAGTAAATATTACTCCTTTTTTCAGTATCTGTGGTATTAAAGATTCTTGGTTTGAAGAAGCAAAATTTGAGACATTAACAACGAAACAGTATTTGCCACGATTTAGAAGTGGAGGAAAATTAGGTTTTATTCAAGCTGAGACTGAAGAATTTGGAGAAATAGAATAACTGCCCATAATAAATAGGACTTCATGTGGTTTGCAAGTCCCAGCATGAAGTCCCGATTGCACTACATCCATAGCACCGCTTCAATTTCTGTATGTTCTTATCAACAGTTTTAATATTTTATAGATGGGTCTGGTTAGCTGTTTAGTGTTTGGTTCATAATGTCAAGCTTTACCCCACCATCGGCCAATCCTTGTATTGACCTTCGGCTTGCTCAAGCACATCTTTCAATAGGTTATCCAGTTCAGAGAATGCGACCTTGCCCCTTAGCTCTTTTTTAACGGCTAGACGGATGGCTGCTCGGGCATCTTCTTTTTTGGACCAGTCGAGCTGGAGGTTTTTCTTTACAGAGGCGACAACCTTGTGTACCAGGTCCTGAATTGGCCCGGCTTCGTTCAATAGCTTTTCATTGGCCGACAATAAATCGTAAAATGCCAGTTCGTCTTCGGTTAAGCCCAACTGTTTGGTACGGATATCGTCGTTTTTAAATTCGTTGGCAATGTCGAGCAGGTGTTTAATTGCTGCAATTGAATCGAGGCTGTTCTGGTGGTACCGGCTTAAAACCTTCTCAAGTTCATCTTTGAGGCTGGTCATGCGCCTGATGTTCTTCACCATTCTCACCTTTAGTTCATCGTTGATAATCCGCCGGAGTAATTCAACTTTAATGTTTTCGCTACCCTTTTCTTTTACGATGGCCTGAAAACGGTCGTCGATAATTGAGATATCTATTTTGTCCAAATCGTACATGGTGGCCAGATCAATGATCTCGTGCGACTCGATCGATTTGCTGATCAGATCTTTGATTCGCTCATTCTTCAGGCGTTGCGGACCGGGAGGAGTTTTAATCTTCCTGATCACATCACGTATCCTTTGGATGATCCCCACTTCTTCCTGTATGACCCAAATGCGCTGATCGGAATTGGTCATTGCCACCAATTCCGTGAGCTTTCTTTCTTCGCGCAGAAAGGCATCGGTAACACTGTCTGATTGTAACAGATTGTTGACCAAGCCGTTTGACCATTTCAGCTTATTGATGGCGGTCATCTGATTGATGACTTCGAGATCAAAATTGCCCATCAGACCTTTTACGGTAACAAATTGCAACAGGCACAACTCAACGGCAGCATCTAAATCGATGGTTGGTTTTCCTTCCCCGCCGCCACCTGTGTATTTTTTGGTTGCTGCAGCAAGGAAACCGGCAATACCAATAAAATCGACCACGAGGCCATTGGGTTTGTCATCAAAAACCCTGTTCACACGAGCGATGGCCTGCATCAGGTTGTGTCCCTTCATGATCTTATCGACATACATCGTATGGGCACATGGGGCATCGTAGCCTGTTAGCCACATGTCGCGGACAATCACCATTTTCAATGGGTCGTCGGGCGTACGGAAACGCTTTTTAATGGCATCCATGCTGTCTCTTGTGCGGATGTGCGGATTCCAGGCTTCGGGATCCTTCCCAATGTTACTCGTCATGATCACGGCGATTTCGGGGCAGTCCTCCAATGCCGAAAGGGCATCGTACATTTTCACACAATTGCGACGGCTCATGCACACGATGATCGCCTTGCCATCGAGGGAGGCTGTCCGCGCCCTGTAATGGTTCAGTATATCAGTGGCTACCAGCCTGACGCGATCTTCCGCACCTGCTGCATCATCGATGGCTGCCCAGACCGCGTTGGTGCCATCTTCCTCCGCATCTGCAGCTTCATCGAGTTGGGTCAGGTATTTTGCCTTAATGTTTAGCGGAACCATCTTCGGTTCGTAATAGATAGGGACTGTCGCCCCATCTTCGACAGCCTGTTTAATATCGTAGGTATGAATCGTTTTCCCAAACACAAGCTCCGTATCGGCATCTTTCCCATCGACAGGCGTACCTGTAAAGCCGATAAATGAAGCATTGGGAAGTGCCCTGCGGATGTTTTGCGCAAAACCGCCATCATTAAAGCCATACTGCGTGCGGTGAGCTTCATCGGCCATCACAATTAAATTGAAACGTTCCGAAAGGACCGGATGCATTACCTCTTTGCCATCTTCAAACTCTTTCAACCTGAATTTCTCGATGGTTGTAAAGATGACGCCACCACCATCGGCACTCAGCATTTCGCGCAATTCGTCGGTTGTATCGGCATGTTGTACATCGCCCACAAGATCCTTGCACAAAACAAAGTTTTCGTAGAGTTGCTGATCAAGATCCGACCGATCGACCTGCATCAATATGGTCGGATTTTTCATTTCGGGCAATTGCCGCAAAATGCCTGTTAAAATCGCCATCGAAATGCTTTTGCCGGAACCTTGTGTATGCCAGATCACGCCCAGACGTCCATCGCCTTTCGGTTTAATATTTTGGATGGCACTTTGCACCGCTTTCGTGATACCCCAGTATTGGTGATATTTGGCCCCCTTCTTGATGATCTTCCCATTGTGATCTTCGTGAAAGATAAAGTGTTGGATGTAATTCAGCAGGGTTTCTTTGGGAAACAAGCCATGCAGCAGGGTTTCGAGTTGCAGCTCTTTATCCTGTTCGATGTCGCCGCCATCGAGGCTCTTCCATGGGGCAAACCACTCTTGTGAAGCGTTGTACATCCCATGCAACGCTTCCATTCCATCGGAAATAACTGTAATTGCATTATAGTCAAATAGTTGAGGAATATCGAGCAGGTAATGTCTGATTTGGTTGTGGGCATTATCGGCACCAACCTCGGCATCGAACATGTTTTTGAATTCGAAAACCACAACTGGCAAACCGTTGATGTAAATGAGCAGATCGGTCCGGCGTGTGTTCTTGCCTACAATGGTCATTTCATCGGCACAAATAAATGTATTTTGATCGGGTTCAGCGTAATTGATCGGGTAAATATGGCGTGCCTGTTCCTTGCCATGAGGGTCTTTCCAGGTGATTGAAACACCTTGGGTAAGTTTACGGTGAAAATCGCGGTTACGATGGTCGAGATCCATCCCTTCGTGCTGCGTGAACAGGGCCATGGCCTCGTTGATGGCTGTCTCAGGAACGCCAGGATAGTTGTTTTTTAAAAAGGTCTGTAAGTCGGCTTCTAGCACCACTTTTTTCAGGTCGCGATGTAATGAATTTCCCTCTTTGTGGATATATCCGAGTTCCTGAAGGCTTTCGATGGCGGCTTTTTGTACCGTTAGTTCGATCATTTCGGTCATGGCAGTTACTTTTTAGGTTGATTTATAGTTTCATTCGATTTTTATAAGGTTTCTTCCAATTTTTTTTCAGCCTCTTTTACCCGAACTTCTCCGCTGATTAGTTTTGGTAAAAGGGTGTCGCGGAGGGTTGTGAGGGTTTGATTTTCTGCAACGTTTGTTAAAAGTTGAGCAGTAAAAGACTCTATAATCAAATTGAATTCCTTTGACATTTGGTTAGATTTTTGAACCACAATTTTATAATCTTCAATGTCACTCCAATTTACTCTTGGCATTCTTGTGCCTCCAGAAACTGTTGTAGCGTAATCAATAAACCTATCATTAAAAATTGTAAATAACACGTAACCGTAATCGACATGGTACTTGGGAACTATAACTAGAATATCGGTTGAACATATTCCATCGAATGGTGCAATTCCAACTTTTTTAAAATATGGCCTCAATTTACCAAATAGAATATCCCCTTTTAAAAATGCAAACTTATTACTTGAAACATCATTTCCATTTCCGTTTTTCATAATAGACAGTGAACCTTTATCAATATGCTCTAAACCAATATATATATCACCATCAACTATACTTCTTGCGGTTATATTCGCCCTCTTATTTGAAATTAAATAACCTAATTTTTTCACTTCCCACCCTTTCGGGATCCTCCCCAATTCAGAATCAACAAACTCACTGTCTTTGAAAGGCCCAAAATCGACAAACCAATGTTTGTAAAGGGTCATGGCCATTTCTTCGAGGGTCTTATTCATTTGGAGGTTAAGCTCAATTTTGTCGTCGATAGCGGTGAGGATGGAGGCGACGGAGCGTTGTTCAGGAAGAGCGGGGATTCTAATTTCATAGGCTCCTAAACTACTCCAATCAGCTCGGGGCATTTTCGTTCCGGTACTTGTTTCTGTCGCCTTATCTGTGAACTCCTGCGTTTTTACAATTTGGTATAAATATTCTTGAATGATCAGATCTTCATTTTTCGATCTAATCACCAATATATCAGTGGAACAAATTCCATCAAATTTTGGTCGATAAGCTTTTTTGAAGTAGGGTCTTATTTTGCCATATAAAATATCACCACTAAGAAAAATAGATTTATTACTTGTTGCGTCTGTAGCTATTCCAATACTTTCGAGTAAGAAATTCCCTTGTCCGATATGTTCGAGCCCAATATAATTTTGGTTGTCAAATTTATTAGGAGCAATATTCTGTTTTCGTAACCTAGCGATCTCCGATAGTTTGTATGTTTTCCAGATTTCTGACATTCTGTTTTCGTTGTGGTTGTTGTTGTAATTGTAATCTGTAGAGAAAATTCATGCGTAGAGAAAATTCATGAATTTTCTCTACAAATATACAATTATAACAACGTTATTTATAATCAATTATAATAATATCGGTTGGTTGTGATAGCGTCGGCGTACGCATTAACAACCACCGTCCGCGTTGATTGGGACGTTCGACCAACGTTGGCAACAACGTCCGCGTTGATCGGGACGTTCGACCAACGTTGACGTTATAGAGAAAATTCATGAATTTTCTCTACCATCCCAACCACCGCCGTCGTTTTCATTATGGTCCACGCGCCCATCACCGTGACCACCGCCGTCATTTCCATTATGGTCTACACGCCCATCACCGTAACCACGTCCACCATTTCCATTTTATTCCACGCGCCCATCACCGTAACCACCGCCGTCGTTTTCATTATGGTCCACGCGCCCATCACCGTGACCACCGCCGTCATTTCCATTATGGTCCACGCGCCCATCACCCTAACCACCGCCGTCATTTCCATTATGGTCCGTGTGCCCATCACCGTGACCACCGCCGTCATTTCCATTATGGTCCACACGCCCATCACCAATATCGTAATCAAAACCATCATCATTGCAACGTCCATCATTTTCGTCATTAAATGTATCATCCTGCCATTTTGCAGGGTTGTTGATAATGTATTGTTTTATCCTGTGATATTCGGCATCATCGCGAATAACATGATCGTAATAATCCGGTTGCCATGTTTTTCGCCCTTCGGTATTCCGCAACAGGTTGATCTGTTTTGATGTCAACGTTTTGAATTTGCCCTCCAACAGGGGGATTAACATTTTACGACGCAAACGACGGTATTGTTTTATATCGTTTTCGGTGGGTGGCGATAATATTGGTGGTGGCGATTGTAGAGAAAATTCATGTAGAGAAAATTCATGAATTTTCTCTACCGCGTCCGCGCGGTGGTCACCGCCGGTATCATCCCAATTTTTCAACGTAATGATACAATGAACGTGGTTGGGCATTATCACCCATTCATCCAAAATGGCACGTTCGTTATAATTACCCATTTGGATGAATTCATTTTTTACAATTTCACCGTATGCCGATAATTGCATTTTACCATCTGCGATTTTGCCTAAAATCTCCTCGCGGTCCTCTATGCAAATGGTAATAAAATAACTACCTGGTGCAGAATAATCCCAATTCTGCCAGCGATTGGGTTCTATACGGTATTTATTTTGAAATTTTTTGGACATTGGATCGGTTGTTGGTGTAGAGAAAATTCATGAATTTTCTCTACAATCGTTCAAAATTATCGATTATCTGTTTTTTCAATATTTCGCCCCTTTCAAATTGGGCCAACAATTGTTCTTTCAATGCGGACATTTTATCTTCAAAAAGGATTCCATCGTCCTCTTCGGCTTCGGTACCGACATAAATGCCAGGTGTCAATTTGTAATCCTGCTTTTGTACTTCGGCAATGGTGGCGGCTTTGCTAAAGCCGTCGATATCTTTATAGACCACCCCACCCTTCGGGCTAGTTCTCCAGGCATGGTAAGTATCTGCAATTTTGCTGATGTCTTCATCGGTAAGCACACGCAATTTACGACTGACCATCGTGCCCATTTTGGAGGCATCGATAAACAGTATTTCGTTGTTGCGCTCACGGTGGGTGCCATCTTTGCCATCGCGGTTCTTGCTCAGGATAAACAAGCAGGCAGGTATCCCTGTCGTTAAAAACAACTTATCGGGCAGGCGCACAATCGCATCAACCATACTGTTATCCACCATATGCTGCCGTACGTTTTTCTCCCCTTTGGTATTCGAGGTCATCGCCCCGTTGGCCATCACAATACCCGCGGTTCCGGTATCGCTCAAATGACTCCAAAAGGTTTGCATCCACATGTAATTGGCGCTGCCATCGGTCGTAAATTCCTCTTTGGGACCGAACAAACGCGGGTCACCATCGGGTAAATCTTCGGGATGCCAGTTGCTCACATTGAACGGAGGATTGGCAATCACAAAATCGGCTTTTAATTTGGGGAATTTATCGTCCAATAAGGAGTTCCCCAATTTGATATCGAACGATAAATCGCGCAACATCAGGTTCATCAGGCATAAACGAAGTGTTTGTGCCGTCATTTCCTGACCATAAATAGAGATATCGTTCTTGTTTCCACCATGTTCACTGATAAACTTTAGGCTCTGCACAAACATTCCGCCACTTCCACAGGCAAGATCGAGGATGCGTCCTTTGTAGGGTTCGAGTATTTGTACCAGTAGCCGCACAATACTTCCCGGTGTAAAGAATTGCCCTGCGCCGGAACCTTCGGCCATCGCAAACCGGCCAATGTAGAATTCATAAATGCGGCCTAAGATGTCACTCTCAGGATTTTCCTTCTCGGAGAACTTCGGGTGCGAGAGCAGGTTGATAATACCGCCGGTTTGCCTTGCAGACAACTCGCTGCGGACAAAAATGCGGGGTAGCAGGTTGTTGAGCTGAGGATTGTGTTCTGTGAGCAAATCCTGTATCACGTCGAAAGCATCGTCAACCTTCACTTTGATATCGTCCTGCTCGGCATTGTCTTTCAGGTATTGCCACGAAGCCGTTTTTGGGATCACCAATGTATTTCGTGAACGGTATTCGTCGGGATCATCCAGGATATATTTTACCTCAGCTTGATTGGTGGTATAATAGTCGGAGGTTTCGTCTTTTACCAATCCTGTCAGATGCTCATTTACAAGGTCGTACCGCTCGCTCAGGTGCTTTAGGAACACCAATGGTAAGATGTAGTTTTTATAATTGTTCTCCGAAACTGCGCCCCTCAATTCGTTCGCCGCGTCCCAGAGTTCTTTTTCAAAATCGATATCAGCTTTTGCCATTCAATCAGGTTCATTAATTTTTCATAAAAATAGTAAACTTCTTTAGAGTTATGGTTCATCGACAGGAAAAAGCTGCTTTGATGTAAAAATTGGCTTAAGTGGAATTTTGATTTTGCAATAAATGATGTTCTTTATGGGAATATGCGGCTGGATCTGCCGGAGGGCGCAAAACAACAATAAGGAGATGGGTTTAGATTTTGGAAGATCTCTCTCTATGAATTGTCATTGCGAACGAGCGTATTGATATTCAATGATTTGCAAAATCGAAATGCGAGTGAAGCAATCCCATGATTGAAGCACTTTCAAAACAATGTTTTTGGGATGGTGCTTCTTAGTTTGGGATTGCTTTTCCGATGGATCCCCGAAAATCGGGGCAGGCAGGAACAAGTCGTCGTGCAGGTGATTATCTTTCAAACTGAGATTGTGCCGCACTCCGCGCAATGACAAGTCCAAAGGGTGAGAGTGCCCATTAGGAAATCTCACTTGACAATAAGTTTCATTCTTAATTTAGAGAAATCCAATTTTTTTATGCCCAATCGGCCTCCTTTGTCTTCGATCAACCTAATTCAGTATAAACCTGTAACCAATGCTAATCCCAACAGGTGAAAAATCATTCTTAAAAACAACGGAGTGGTTCGTCTTAAGGTCATCCAGATAAGCCTTGTAATCGGGATTGCGTATCGGCAACAAGAGGGCCAATGACCAGTAACCGCGGCTTGATGGTCTTGATTTATAATCGATTCCAAATCCAAAAGTGGGTCCGTAGAAAAATTTGTTGTATTCCTTCATATTTGTTATGGCAATTCCAACATTGTACCCATACATGGCAAGCAGATAAGGGGCAATCCTTGAAATCGGCTTATCGGTGGCAAACCTTAACTTTGCACCGGCATTGAACCCCATACCGGCAATCGCATAACCGGCACCTGCAAAAAACCCGATATTTCTTTGGGGATAGACCAAAATACTCCCACCAAAACCGCCATAATCGAGTCCGGCACCAAGTCCGATAGACGTTTTATCATTTACACCCGTCTGTTTTACCGGAGCAAACTCCTGAGAATAAGCTGTAAAAACAGCGCAAAAAACAACACTTAAGAGAAGCCAATACTTTTTCATAACGAAAGATTAAGGAAGCAAACATAGCTATAATATTTTTATTGAAAACTAATAAAAATCAGGGTTTAAAGTAGAATAGTTTTGATCATTGCTATAAACCTATCAATCTGTTAATTGTATGGATAATATTAATGACATCGTGTTGAATAAATACGGCTTGAGAACAAAAAATGATCGGAAAGTCGAAGCTTGGTTTGGGACTGTCTTTAAGAAATAGGCAGTGGATACAGGGTTTGGGGGTATATCCAATGGTGAATTCAAGGCTGAGGAAACAAGAATAGGATGGAGAATAAGAAAA
>CAIYPA010000576.1 GCA_903927965.1 uncultured Bacteroidia bacterium
CCAACGCCATCACCGATCATAAACAACGCTGATGGATAAGCTGATTCAACTTTATAGGTCATTGCACTGAGGTCAACAGTCACTTTGTAAAGTCCATCAGCAGCAGGTGTAGTGATCGTACCCGGATCGCTTCCTCCACCAAGGTTGGCAGCTAGCTGACCATCAGCTGAACCCAGGCCCCATTGTGGTTGCCATTGTCCCAAAGTGGAAATAAACTTAAGGGCTTTCCCTCCCGTTAACGTCAAATTCGCAACATAAATACCCGGAGTGGCCGACTGGTCAATTTTAACGGCTTTGGTGTTGTCCCAAATTGCTGCAGTCCCATCGCCCAGTGCATAAAGTGCTACAGGGAAGGTCATAAAGAATACATCCTGACCATAACCATAACCGGCGGAGTTCTTTGCATAAGCACGAACATGGTAGGTTGTGGCGACACTTAATCCTGTAAGGGCAGATGTAAAAATTCCTGTTGCCGTCCCGTCGGTTGTATGACTATTTGTAACCATAGGATTTGCAGTTGTACTCCAGCAAACTCCACGTTCCAGGATCGCATCGCCCCCACTTAATGTAATGTTGCCGCCCGATGACGCACCGGCAGCCGTAACATTGGTAATCGCGGTAGTAGTCAGCGTTGGGACAGCTACCAATGTTGTGAACGTGATCTCGGGACCATATCCCGTACCAATTTTGTTCGTGGCATAAGCCCTAACATAATAGGTCGTTTTGCCCAATAAGTTGGTCAGGCTGCTAGGATATGTACCGCTTCCAGTCCCATCCGATGATTTGCTGTCGGCAATGGTCGGATTATGGGCAATACCCCAGCAAACACCGCGTGCAGTAACCGCTTCTCCACCATTGTCGGTCACATTTCCACCACTAGTGGCAGTTGTTCCGGTAATCGCAGAAGCAACAGTTGTTGTCAGGAACGGTGCAACAGACAATGTCGTGAACGAATACTCATCGCCGTAAACTGTACCATTGGCACCTGTGGCATAGGCACGTGCATAATACTTGGTGGCATATTTAAGTCCACCAACTTTTACCTTAAAAGCGGCTGTTGTGAGCTGGCCTGTATAGACAATCTTATTATTGGCAATAGTAGGAGCTGCTGCTGTATTGTAGCAGATTCCCCTTTCCGTAAAACCATCACCTTCGGCCAATACATATCCAACCACCAATGCGGAGTCTGACTTAATATTCAAAACCTGTGTAGTGGCCAATTTCTGAGGTAGCCTGACATCTGATTTCTCCTTTGTACATGCCACAACAAACAAGGTTGCAACGACAAGGAAACTTAATATCCTGTTTAATGTTTTTCTTTTCATGGTTACTGAATTTGATGTTTTAAATCGTTGGGGTAAGAACAACTTTCATTGGCTTTGTTTCCAGATAAAGCTTGATAACGTACTTACCCGGAGCGACATTGTCGATATTTGCACTATCAGTTTTACCATCGTTCTGATAGAGATTGTTCAGATCGTGCCCAGCCGGATTGTAAGCCACATTTACAGCAGCCCAACTGTTATGTGTCCTGAATTTAAAGCCACCAGCTGTAATGGTTTTTGTAAGGTTCCAGGTATGATCACTAAAGTTCCATATCATTTTGGTTTCATTAGCATCAGCCCAACCACCAACAGCATCGCCAATGACTCCTATCGTCACATCAGCTATGGTCATTTTCATTACGCCTGTATTGATATCGGTTGTCATGTTATAGGCTCCGGCAGGAAGTGCAATTGCAGGTCCGTTTTCTGTTAATGGGCACGATACATCACCAGCTACAAGAACACCACCATATTTCTTGCCGTCATCCTTATTTGTGAACTGGAAAGGTGTACCATCGGTATAAATCCAACCGGTGTAAATCTTGTTGTCAGCCGCTGAAACAACACCCTGAGCTGTACCTGCAACAGTAAAACCCAGTGTTGGAGGACCATACGTAGTAGCATCAGCTGATTTTGTTGCAGAATTGTATTCGTAGCTACGGGTACCGCTACTTAAAGATAGGGATGCCCTGATCCTGAAATCAAGCGATGATACCGCATCAGCCGGGAATTTTTTCAATAAAATGCCATCAAGGTCAGCCACAGTAATCTTCATCGAAAGATCCTGTTTGTCGCTTGCGATCTGGAAAACGTCAACAAAATTATTCCCTTTAGCACAACCTTCGAGGTAATAGGTCACCGATGCCTGAAAACCCGGATCGACAGCTGTTCCCACAAATTCAAGCACATTCAATCCACTGGCCCTTTTGAGCACAAGGCTGGGTATGGTTGTAAGCGACGGAGCAACAGGAGTGTACGATAAATTGGCATTAATCCCTGCCTTGTCACAAGAGAACAAAAGACTGACCAACCCAAAGAAAGTCAAATATATAAGTAAATTTTTCTTCATTTTTCAAAAGTTTTAAAATTAATTATAACCGGGATTTTGCTTCAAATTGGGATTGGCACCCAAATCGTTTGACGGAATTGGGAACAGGTCGCGGAAAGAATCTGTTGCAACGCCATTCTGTACCTTTCCTTTCCAGGGCCACAAATAAGTTCCACCTGTGAACTTTCCATAACGGATAAGATCAGTCCTGCGGACACCTTCCCAATACAACTCACGGCTACGTTCGTCAAGGATAAAATCCAATGTAAGCTGACCTGCTGTGATATTCCCGGTAGCATTCCCATATGCCCTTGCGCGTAAGGCATTTACATAACCTAAAGCAGTTGCTGCATCGCCACCTGTACCACCCCTGAGGGTCGCTTCTGCATACATCAGGTAAACATCGGCAAGGCGGAACAACGGATAATCGGTATCCACAAAGTCGGGATGCGCATGAGGCGCTGCTGCACCTGTGGAAGTTACGTTACTAAATTTTTTAATGGCCCATCCATCGGTAAACTGACCAATATCTGAGATTTCAAGTTTCTGCCCGTCAGTCCAGAACATGGCACGTTTGTCTGTTGCGCCGGTATTGTCGGCAAATAAATTCACAAGTGCTTTTGTTGTGCGGATTCCGCCCCAACCTCCACCGACGCCGAAAGTGGCTGGAGGCATACTACCGCCTATCTCCGCATGGATCAGGTAGGTCATCCCACCATAGGTTTGGGTATGCAGACCGTCAGAAGGAATAGGCAGGATAATTTCGGGACTCAAATTATTGTCAGCCACGAAATTATTCGCGTATTTGGGAGCCAATGAATAGGAGGCAGCCAAAACCTTTTTACAATAGGTGATACAATCAGCACTTTTATCGGTTCCAATATAAACTTTGGCATTCAAATATAGTTTTGCCAAAAGAGTCCAGGCAGCAGCCTGATCCGCCCTTGCATATTCAAACTTTGGAGCCCCAAGCACTGTTTCAATGGCTTTCAGTTCACTTTCAACATAAGCAAAAAGCAGCGCTCTTGTTGTTTGTTTTGGAAAGAAGGCCCCAGGGGAATCGGCTTCTGTTACAAATGGAGGGTTCCCAAAAAGGTCGATCGCGTGGGTATAAGCCAAAGCCCGAAGAAACCTCGCCTCAGCATTGTATTTAATAATGTCTGGATCGGTATTTCCCGCGGTTACCCTGATGTACTCATTGCAAAGTGCCACAGTGTACATGATCCTTGAATAAATGGCAGCAATAAATTCATTGCTCGCAGACCATGTGTGCCAGTGAAGGTCTTTGATTGTACCATCATTCCAGGCCATAACAGACTCATCTGTTGTTAATTCCTGGGCATTCCAGTATTGGCGCAAATAATTAGAAAACCCTCCGTTGATACCGGCAATATCGACCTGATCGTCACCACCTTTTTGTCCGCTTAGGGCTAAGGTGGCATAAAGTTTTGCCAATCCCTCTTTGTAAGCCGCAGGGGTATTGTAAACTGTAAGGGAAGTAATGATATTCGGGTCTTTTGGTGCAACATTCAGGTCATTGACACAAGATGCCATGATCAGTGCCGTAAGAACAACCGCTAAATATTTTATTTTATTGTTTTTCATGTCGTATCTCAATAAAGATTAAAATGTAAGGTTTAATCCAAGCACAAAAATTCTAGGACGAGGATAAAAATTATTGTCAATACCGCCATTAACCTCAGGATCAAGTCCTTTGTAATTAGTAATCGTAAAGACATTTTGAGCAGTAAAGCTTATCCTTGTTTTATAAAATTTCTCAAAGTTGTACCCTACGCTCATATTGTCCATTTTAAAGAATGATGCATTCTCTACATAGAAATCGGAGAAGTATTGTGTATTAGTAAACTTTGCATTTTCGGACAGCTTTGGAATATTGTTATAAAAGCCTGACTGATTGTAAACTGTTGAATAAAGGGCACCTGAAGCTACATTGTTATAGACATAATTGCCAAGATTTATCCTTCCTGACAAGGAGAAGTCCATCTTTTTGTAGGTAAACCGCGAGTTAATCCCCAAAGTCACATCCGGAGCCGGTTTCTTGTAATGGTATTTGTTCAGGTTATTGCTTGTAACCGTTCCGCCTGTCCCGGTACGATCAACGTAAAGACCTTCAATTGGCATTCCATTTGCTCCATAAACCTGCTGGAAAACGAAAAAGGAGTTTGATGGGAATCCAACACGTTGATTCTGAATTGTATTTCCTACTCCTCCGCTAATCCCACCGACATCAACTCCTGGATAAGAAGGGTCATCCGTTGTTGTCAGCTTGGTGATTTTGTTTTCATTATAAGCTGCATTGACACCAACGCTCCAGCTCATAATTTCTGATCTTATAATTTGTCCATTCAATGACAGCTCAATACCCTTATTCTCAAGATTACCAACGTTAGTCGTCAGAAAGTTGGAGAAATTACTTCCCGCAGCGATAGGAATAAAATTCAACAAATCCTTTGTCTGACGCTTGTAAGCATCAATGGTACCCGTGATCCGGTTATCCACAAATCCAAAGTCTAAACCTACGTTATAAGTAGTTGTCTCTTCCCATTTGATCTTTGCGTCATATGGATCAGGACGTAAGGTACTATAGAAGGTGTTTCCAAACTGATACTGAGCGGTCTCAGTGCTCCTCCTGTACACAGGAAGATAGGGAAAATCATTCCCAATATCCTGTTGCCCGGTAACCCCCCAACCTAATCTCAATTTCAGATCGGAAATTGCAGATATACTTTTGAGGAAGGACTCATCTTTGATTTTCCAGGCAAAAGCAGCCGCTGGGAAAAGTCCCCATCTGTTTGCTTTCGAAAATCTTGAAGAACCATCATCACGCATTGTCAACGTTACCAAATAGCGGTCCATAAAAGTATAGTTCAAACGTCCGAAGAAAGAGACCAGGTAGTTCTCGTTGATGAACGAAGAATTGTCCGATATCGTTGCAGGCGTAAGCCCGTTACGGTCGAAATTCGTACCTTCCTTGTAAAAATGCTGCCATGAGTATCCTGCTGTCGCATCGATTTTACTTTTTATCGAAGTAATTTCCTTTACGTAGTTCAGATAGAAATCAAAGAGTTGCGTCTTTCCATCCTGAGTGTAGTTGTCGAGATGACCAATTCCACCTCTATAAGTAAAAGCTGCATCATTTGGAGAGTTGTTATGACCAACAGTCGAGAAATAATCGTAACCAACATTCATATTGGCCCTTAATTCGGGTAGAAAATGAAATTTATAATCTACTTGCATGTTTCCGATGCTCCGTTTCACTGTTGACCGATTGTCCGTCTGGTTCAGCAAAGCAACAGGATTGCTTACACCAATCGGGTTTGGACTGCCATTTGGGTTCATGCTGCCGTCGGCCAAAACATCTGAAAGGTTGATCCATGTGTAATATCCGCCAAATTTGGTATTTCCATTGTAAACGGGTTGGGTGGGATCAAAAGCCAGTGCCGAACCGACAGCTCCTTCATTGCCGAAATTTTGTTTTGTGTAACTACCTTTAAGATTGATACTTATCTTAAGATGTTTATCAAATAATTCAGGATCGACACCAATAGCGAGTGTCGAACGTTCCATATTGGTTGTTTTTAGGATACCGTCCTGATTGGTAAAACCGAAGGAAGCCCGGTAAGGCATACTTTTGAGACCACCACTGATACTGAGGTTATTATCATGAGAAATCGCGGTCCTGTAAATTTGTTTCTGCCAGTCGGTATTTTCGCGACCAAGGCGGGTAAGGCTACCCATACTTAAACCAACTGAACTCGTTGAAGCGAGGTCATAAGCAAGTTGCCGGAATTCGTCGCCAGACATTACATCCATATATTTTGCCACAGTATTTACTGAGACTGTTCCATTGTAATTGATTTGCATCCGTTTTCCAACAACCCCTTTTTTGGTCGTGATCAGGATAACGCCATTCGATGCCCTTGATCCATAAATGGCTGTTGCAGAAGCATCTTTAAGTACAGTAAATGTTTCGATATCGTTGGGGTTAATCGTTGACAATGGATTTGCCAAACCGGATATTCCCGAGTTGCTGACTGGAAAACCGTCGATGATGATCAAAGGGTCGTTACTTGCCGACATGGATGAACCGCCCCTGATCCTGATTGTCGATCCGCTTCCCGGGGCACCCCCTGAAGAAGTAATTACAGTACCTGCACTTTTACCAACGATCAGGTCCTGTGCCGAGGTGATTCCCCCCTTGTTGAAATCCTTGGAACTTACAGTACTGACAGCTCCTGTTGCATCCGATTTTTTAACAGTCCCATATCCGATGACAACAACTTCATCTATCCCCTGCGTTTGAAGTGCGAGGGCAACATCAAACTTTGTTTGCTGGCCAACAGCAATGGTTTGAGGGGTATAACCAACAAATGAAAAAACGAGCTTTGATGTAGGTGTGGCCTTAATCGTGTACTTTCCGTCAAAATCGGTTACAGTACCAATATATGTCCCTTCAATCAAAACTGTTACACCGACAAGAGCTTCCTTTGAAGCCGCATCGGTCACTTTACCGGTAATTGTCCTCTCCTGCGCAATCACTGACAAAGTCAGTAACATGACAAGAAAAAACAAAATTGCTTTCAATCTTACTAATTCAAATTTCATGTGAGTCAAATTAATGGTTCATAAATCATGGTTGAAAAATTTTACGCCATTAAAGGCATTTCTAATGTTATATCAAGAATATCAATTGTTTACCTCCACGAATCCTTTCCATTTTCATTTTGGCAACACAAAGTAACATTAAATTAACATTGCTTCATCACCTTATTTTTCAGTAATTTAGGTTTTTTTCATGCAATCGTTTGCGGTGACGTTTGCGGTGACGTTTGCACCAAACATGTTATACAACATGTTTTCAATTTTTAACATTTCGGGGATTTCGGACTTCCCGAACAAGGGCTACTGGCGTTTGGTGGCTAGCAACTGGTTGAGGCTGGCGGTTGGCAACTGGCGGCTGGTATCTTCAAAACTTAGATAATCATCCTTATAATGACATGTGAATTTGCATATTATATTGATATTTAACATTGCAATATAGTACTGAAAAACATAATTTGGGGAAGACTTTCCAAAGTTTGGATACAGCCAGTTGCAAGTTGCCAGGTGCCAGGTGCCAGTCACCAACTGCCAGTGACCAGTCGCCAGCCGCCAGTCGCCAACAGCAAACACTAAATATAATAGAGCCCAAACTATCGTTCAAACCTTCTTGTTTTTCCAAAAAGAAAGTTTAATTTAGGAAATTCATTTCAGAATAGAACCAGTAGTTAAATGAACAGTCAGGTTACCATAAAAGATATCGCAAAAACACTTGGAATTTCGGCATCTACCGTTTCAAGGGCTTTGAAAAATCATCCCGATATCAGTAAAGAGACAAAGGATTTGGTCAATGAGTTGGCAAAAAAGCTAAGGTATAAGCCCAATGCGGTAGCATTGTCGTTAAAGAACAGCAAGACCAATACCATCGGCGTAATTGTGCCTGAGATTATCCACTATTTTTTCTCAACAGTGATCAGTGGTATTGAGAAAGTTGCCTACGAAGCCGGTTACAATGTTATGATTTGCCAATCGAACGAGAATTATGAAAGGGAGATCATCAATGCCCAGGCCTTGTTTTCGAACAGGGCTGCAGGTGCATTGATCTCAATATCAAAGCAAACAACCGATTTCGCCCATTTGGAAACACTTGAAGAGAGTGGGATGCCACTGGTTTTCTTCGACCGTGTACCCGAAGGTTTTGAATCGGACCATGTGGTCATTGATGATAAGAAGGCGGCTTATAATGCGGTATGCCATCTGATTGATTCAGGATGCCGGCGGATCGCACATCTGGCTGCAGCCGACTCGCTTGTAATCGGTAAATATCGTTCACAGGGTTACAAGCAGGCACTTAATGACAACAATATCCCTTATAATGAGGACTATATGATCGTGGCCGATTCCTTCGAGCTGGCTGCCGCTGCGACCCGGAAATTGATGCAATTGCCGATTCCTCCCGATGGTATTTTTGCAGTTAACGACCTTACTGCTATTGGTGCAATGAAAACTTTGCAAAAAATGGGTATTGCGATTCCTGAAAAGGTCGCAGTTATGGGTTTTTCGGCAGGAAGCTTTTCCGATATTACAACACCGACGCTAAGTTCGGTTGACCAGCACGGCTACGAAATGGGGACAAGGGCTGCGACCCTGCTTCTGGATCGGATCAAAACACCAAAAACAGGACCTGGAGAAACCATTTTTATCAATACAAACCTCGTTTTGCGCGAATCGACAAAAAAATTCTGAGAATATTTTGCGATTGCAAACGTTTGCAAAACTAAATTTTGCCAAAAACAATTACTATTTTGATTTAAAATTGATTAACTATTGTTTTTGAATGATCGCTGATTTATATTTGCCCCCGAATATCAATTGTCCTTCCCAACACGTTTCGTATCCTTAACTCAGGATGCGTTTTTTCATGGTTCCTACATTGAGGTAAAAACAGGTTTGACGATGCAATCATTTTGCTGAGACATTTCTGTGCGAAGTATTAATTAACCAGTTTCAAATTACGACCAATTTGCGTACAACATTAAAAAACTATGGCAAAGAAACCACAACTCTCTTTTTGGCAAATCTGGAACATGAGCTTTGGCTTTATGGGCGTTCAGATTGGTTACTCACTCCAAAACGGCAACACAAGCCGTATTTTATCGGCCTTAGGGGCTGAAGTCGAACATCTGAATTATTTCTGGCTGGCTGCCCCACTTGCGGGATTGATTGTTCAACCGATCATCGGGCTTTTTAGCGACAATACCTGGACAAGGTTGGGGCGCAGGATTCCATTTATCCTGATCGGGGCCCTTATTTCAGCCATGGCCATGTTTTTCATGCCAAATTCCGAATTTTTCGCTTATATCCTTCCACCCCTGTTCTTCGGGGCTTTCATGTTGCTGTTTATGGATACCTCATTTAATGTCACAATGCAACCGTTCAGGGCTCTTGTCGGCGACATGGTTTCGGAAGAGCAGCGCAACCAGGGGTATTCGGTCCAAAGCTTTCTGATCAACGCCGGAGCTGTTGCAGGTTCTATACTGCCATTCCTTTTAACCTGGATCGGCGTATCGAATATCCCGGCTGTAGGTGAGAAAGTTGCACCTACGGTGATCTGGGCTTTTTACATTGGTGGTGGTACCCTTTTGCTTACTGTATTGTGGACCAGCTTTATGACAAAGGAATACCCTCCTGAAGAGTACCGGAAATACAACGACATTAAACTGACCGTAACAGTAAAGACCTCATTTCTTACCTTGCTTAAAGAGATCCCGGTTACGATGTGGCGGTTGGCGACTGTCCAGTTTTTTTCGTGGTTCGCCCTATTTCTGATGTGGGTATATACAACACCCGGAGTTGCCCAGAACGTCTGGAATACAGTACCAGGCGATTCCATATCCGGAGCTTACAACGAAGCAGGAAACTGGGTCGGCGTCATCTTTGCAGGTTATAGTTTGTTTGGTGCATTGTTCTCCATCATCATGGCCAAATTGGCCAATAGATTGGGAAGAAAGACATTGTATATGCTGTCGCTTTTTGCGGGCGGTGCCGGATTGATTTCCATGATTTTTATTCAAAACCAGTACGGTCTGATCGTCTCGATGCTTGGGGTCGGAATTGCATGGGCTGCTATTCTTGCGATGCCTTACGCAATACTTTCCGCTGCACTTCCTGCCAATAAAATGGGGGTCTATATGGGTATTTTCAATGGGACCATCACAATTCCACAAATTGCAGCCGGATTATCGGGAAGTTTGGTATTGTCGCTGGTAGGCGGAAAAGCCATTTTGATGCTTGGAGTTGCAGGATTGTCAATGGTCATTGCAGGATTCTCGGTCATATTTGTACAAGAACATATAAAAAATGAATGAGCCTATAGAGAACTCAGGATGGACTTTAATTGAAAATGGATTCCGTCCCGGGTACAATAAAATAACCGAAAGACTGATGTGTGCAGGAAATGGGTGCGTTAGTCAAAGGGCCAATTTCGAAGAGCGTTTCACAGGCGAAACGCTTCAGGGGAATTACCTTGCCGGGATTTCACATCCTGAAATTACCCTTGATGGTAAATGCAGAAAAGGTAATGCAGGTAAAGCTGCTGGCTTTCTAAACGCGGCAGACTGGAGGGGTATCGATGTTAGGATCAATTCTGAAGTCCTTGACCTAAACGTTTCTAAGATACTATATTTCAGACGTATTCTAAATTTGAAAACGGGTATTTTGTACCGCAGCTTCACCGCTGAACTTCCATCAGGAAAACAATTGAAGGTGGATACCCATCGGTTTTTAAGCATTTTCGATCCTGAAATCGGAGCCATTAAATATACGGTTACTGCCTTGAACTTTTCCGACAAACTGACCCTGATCCCTTTTATTGATTTTGAACCAAGGAGTGACGTTGAAAAAAAGGATCGGAAATTTTGGGACGAAGTAGCTATTGAAGTCATACCTGGCGAAGGGTATATTACGGCAGAAGTTTGCAAAGCTCTCTCGCAAGTTTGTACCGGAATGAAAATCAATATTTTGCGAAGCGGAATACAATCCAACTATTCGGCAGATGTTGAAAACCGGCACAAATACATTGCAAATATAATTTCCTTACTTGTGACAAAAGGGGAATCGGTCACCATTGAGAAATTTGGGATCAACGTCTTGTCACAAAATTATCCAATAGGGCAATTGATGGAAATTGCCAAAGACCATTTGAACCTTGCTTTTCAAAAAGGTTTTGACCAATTGGAAAAAGAACACATTGGGGCCTGTTTAAAAAGATGGGATAAAACCGGTCCAATCAACGGTCAGGACAGGACTGCACAACTGCAGGCTCGGTTCGACCTATTCAGGCAATTTCAAAAATTCCCGGAAGAAGCGGATGCTTCAGTTGTGGATAAACTACCTGAATGGCTTATATAATCAATTGATTGACAGAACAATAAAACAAGATCATAACAATCTGTAAATTCGTTAACAATGAAACTTAGAATCAACTCAATCAAGGCTTTAGCACTTGTCGCATTTTTTATGATTTCTGCTTTGCCTTCCTTTGCAGCCGTCAAACCAATAAAACCAACGCTCGACCGGGTCGAACCTACCTTTTGGTGGACAGGTTTTATTAATCCAAATCTCCAATTGATGGTCCATGGTGAGAAGATTTCGGAGACCAGGCCTGAGATCAAATACGATGGTGTCGAACTCGTTGCGACTTCATCAGTCGAAAACCCGAATTACCTGTTCCTTGACCTCATGATATCTCCGGAGGCCAAGCCTGGCATCTTTGAAATCCAGTTCAAACAAAACGGTAAAGCGATTATAACCACCACTTACGAATTGAAAGCGCGGGAAAAGAACTCTTCGGCCAGGATCGGCTTCAACTCTTCGGATGTGATGTACCTGATCATGCCCGACCGTTTTGCAAATGGGGATCCTTCAAACGATTCGAAAGCTGACATGCCCGAAAAGGCAGACCGAAGCAATCCAAATGGTCGTCATGGCGGTGATCTGAAGGGAATTCAGGATCATCTTGATTATCTGCGGGATAACGGTTATACCGCGATGTGGGTCAATCCGGTGCTCGAAAACAATATGCCAAGCGTTTCCTATCATGGGTATTCGACCACTGACTTCTATAAAGTAGATGGTCGCCTCGGATCGAACGAAGACTATCGTCAGCTGAGCATCGAAGGGAAGAAAAAAGGGATTAAAATGGTGATGGACATGATCTTCAACCATTGCGGGTCAAGCCATTGGTGGATGAAGGACATGCCGATGAAGGACTGGCTGAACGGATATCCAGATTTTAAGATCACAAACCACAAGAAAACAGTCGTACAGGATCCCTATGTTTCGGAGTCGGACGCAAAAGAACTGACCGA
>CAIYPA010000577.1 GCA_903927965.1 uncultured Bacteroidia bacterium
CCTACATATGGTCACTTCCGACAGGGGCAATAGGGGCAAGCACAACAAACAGCATCACAGTCACTTATGGCCCAACTGCCATTTCTGGGAACATTTCCGTTAGGGGCAAAAACGGTTGCGGAAAGGGCGATGCCTCAACATATGCCGTTACAGTGAATTCCTTACCGGATAGTCCGGGGTCAATTTCGGGGCCCAGAACCGTTTGCAAGGAACAAATTCCCGTAGTTTATACAGTCCCGGAAATTCCAAATGCGATTTCCTACATATGGTCACTTCCGACAGGGGCAATAGGGGCAAGCACGACAAACAGCATCACAGTCACTTATGGCCCAACTGCCATTTCTGGGAACATTACCGTTAAGGGCAAAAACGGTTGCGGTAAAGGCCCTGCCTCAACTTATGCCGTTACGGTGAACACCAAGCCTTCCAATGCAGGGCAAATAAGTGGGAACACATCGGTATGTAAAGGACAGAGTATTGAGGTTTATACCGTTCCAACCATTGCAAATGCGACTTCCTACTTATGGACACTTCCAACAGGGGCAACTGGCTTAAGTACAACCAACAGTATCACTGTTAGTTATTGGATTTCTGCAGTTTCAGGCAATATCACTGTAAAAGGCCATAATGACTGTGGGGACGGTGTAGGGGCGAACCTTGCGATCTTTGTTGACCCCTCTTGTCCTTCTCTAAAGAATGGATCTTTATTGGAGAAAGGACTGGCAATCGACCTTGCTGATTCAACGGTCTATCATAATGGGATCCAGTTTACTGTCTATCCAAATCCATTTACAAGTGAAATCACGATTGAGGTTTGGAACACAAAAAAAACAGAAGTTGATGTTGCAATATATAACTTGCTAGGACAGCGGATCAAAAACCTGTACAATGCTGAAAACGAAGGGCAACTGCTGTTAAAATGGGACGGGACCAGCGATTCGGGCCAAAAGGTGGTTCCGGGGATCTATCTCTGCAAGGTCAACAACGAAACGAAGAAGGTGTTCTTCAAAGATGGGAAGTAATTTGAAAAGAGAACCATGGAAGTAAAAACTCCATGGTTCTCTTTCTTTCTATTTTTCCCGAAACTTTTCAAATAATTTCTTCATATGAGCAAATCGGGAAAAACATCAATAAAAAGGGCCGGTTTATAACCAGCCCTTTTTTCATCTATCAATTCTTTGAATTAACTGTTGATTAAATTAGAAATTCTTGCTTTTCAACAAACCCTGCTTTTTATACCCACCTTTCAATTTAAGGATACTATTCTAAGTTTTAGAAATTGCCAGCCGACAGATACCAGCCGACAGCCGCAGAAAAAACAATTCAACAAGATTGAGTCATCACTTTACCAGATCCTTCCTCAAGTTTAGACCTACCCCAGATGCTTCACCTTTTCAAAAGCCTGTGAAAGGTCGTTAATGATATCTTCCACATGCTCGATGCCCACTGACAACCGGATCAATCCTGGAACGACACCTGAGGATTTCTGTTCTTCCTCCGATAGTTGCTGATGGGTTGTGGAGGCAGGATGGATGATCAGGGTTTTTGCATCGCCCACGTTGGCGAGGTGGCTGATCAATTTCAAGCTATTGATAAACTCATCGGCAGCAGCAGTCCCACCTTTTATATGGAATGATAAAACGCCACCAAACCCATTTTTTAGGTATTTTTTCGCCAATACATGGTACGGGCTTGTTTGCAACCCTGGGTAATTGACCTTTTTTACCTGGGAATGACCAGATAACCAATCTGCGATAATATTGGCATTCCCGACATGGCGGTCAACGCGCAATGTGAGTGTTTCGAGGCCCTGGAGCAACAAAAATGCGTTGAAAGGGCTTAGGGCGGAACCATAATCACGAAGCCCTTCGACCCTTGCCCGGATAATAAAGGCAATATTTCCGAAAGGACCGTTTGCACCAAAAACATCCCAGAAAACCAATCCATGGTAACCTTCAGACGGTTCAGTAAACTGTGGAAATTTACCGTTTCCCCAATTGAAATTTCCTGCATCTACGATCACGCCTCCGATTGTGGTCCCATGTCCGCCAATCCATTTTGTGGCCGACTCTACCACAATATTGGCACCATGTTCAATTGGCCTGAAAAGATAACCTGCTGTGCCAAAAGTATTGTCAACGACCAATGGAATATCGTGCTTTTTGGCAATGGCAGCAATAGCATCAAAATCAGGAATGTTAAATTCAGGATTACCGATAGTTTCAAGATAAATGGCTTTTGTATTCTCATCAATAGCCTTTTCAAAATCCAATGGATCGTCACCGTTCACAAATTTTACCTTTATCCCAAGCCTTTTGAACTGAACCTTAAACTGGTTATAAGTCCCACCATATAAAAATGATGTGGATACAAGGTTGTCACCTGCCTGTAAAATATTGCTGAGGGCGATAAACTGCGCTGCCTGACCCGAAGAGGTAGCAAGTGCAGCGACACCACCTTCGAGTGCTGCAATTCTTTTCTCGAAAACATCGGTTGTTGGGTTCATGATCCGGGTATAGATGTTTCCAAACTCCTTCAGTCCAAAAAGGTTGGCCGCATGTTCGGCATTGTTGAACACATAGGAGGTGGTTTGATAAATGGGCACCGCCCTTGAATTGGTTGCTGAATCGACTTCCTGGCCTGCATGGATTTGCAGTGTTTCGAATTTTAAAGCTTGATCTGACATAATTAATTGATTTTGTGATTTATAAATATTTATTGATTGTTTTTATCTCCTCATCTGTCCACTGGGAAAAGATTTCGAGAGCCTGAAATAAAAAGATATTTTGAGTAGTTCTTTACCGGCACATTCGGTCAAATATCATACAGCAACAACACCAATTGGAAACCTTGGGAAGGGCTTCAGTAATTCGGGGTGAATTATTTCCGGTTTGTATTGTTTTCATCGTTGTATCATTTAACGATGCAAATATCAGGAATGGACGTAAATGAAAAAATACCTATTATTAGGTATTTTTTAAACATTGATTGACATACTTCCCGTCAATCAGTTTAAAGCCGATCCGCTCGAGATAAGCATTGTGGCCTCTGCTTTGGGGTTCAATATAAAAATTGGGGTAACCCAAAAAATCAAGACAACGCAATTCGCAATTATAGAATGTTTTGGCAAGCTGAGTATGACGGTGTTTTGGCACAAGATAATCAAGGCAGATCCTAATGGTCTCAGCATTTTTTATCTCCGCAATAACAAGCCCAACAGTTTCCATTTCCGATAAAACGATCGCAACTAGAAATTCCTGTTCTATCTTGAAATCGAACCTTGGAAAATATCTCAAGATGTCTTTTCGGTAATAATTAAGAAAATGTTCAACGAAAGCATCGTCATGATCAGTGATCAGGATGACATGCAGTCGTTTGTTTCGATTGAGTTGCTTCCTGAACCTTATAACTCCCAACAAAACGGCAAGAAATGCTGAACCAGCAATAATGGTGGAATGGACGAAGAAACCACCAATTGCAAAACCTGCTATTGTTATCTTATAATAAATGCGATTAAGCATTTGGGGGTTGATCACCAAACTTCCTAAAAGTATAGCGAAAGCAACTACGCCATAGAATATTTCAATATAAAAGTTCGTTAATTCCATATAATAACCCAACAAAGAAAATGAGGTTTTGTTTAAACTAACGTAATTCTCACTAAATTTGCATCAGAGCAAAAAGATATGGAATACTTCCTGAAAATAGCGACTGTGTTTCTTGTTGCGGGTATTAAATACTTTTGGGCAACCCCATATTCCTTTGGTATGAGGCTAAATGTATGGGAGACACTGATCTTCATGGAAGCCGGAGGGATACTGGGATTCCTTTTTTATTATTACTTCTTTGGATTTCTTTTTAAGGAGCTAAAATTACTTTGGCCTATCGTTTACCAGTTTACCCCAATTCTGTTTAAAGTGAGGTTTGAGATGTGGCGGGCGAGGCAAAAAGCAAAAAAATCCTCTGCAAGGAAATTTACCCATCGCAATAAAATAATTGTAAAAGTCCGAAAGCTATACGGAATGTGGGGAATCGTTATATTGTCACCTGTGATCCTTTCAATTCCGGTTGGTGCTTTGCTTGGGTTTAAATACTTCAAGCACAATCGTCATTTTATAACTTATATGCTCATTTCAATCCTTGTCTGGGGAGTAATTTCTGTTTCCTTTTTCAGTACATTTATGGTACACCATCATTAAAGTTGATTCAGCAATTTTTCTGCCCGGTTAATAAACCCGGCAGAACCTCCTTCATCGATTAAGCCCTCTAATACCGACCTAAGTTCACCTTTTAAATCCGGCAACTGAAGCGACATGTTAAAAAGCATCTGCATGGCATTTACACGAACAGCGGCAGGTTCTGAAGGAGCAAGCAACTCAAAACAACGGTTAATGACAACAACCTGATAGATTTCGGGAATTTGATACCGGCATAGGATCCGAGTAAAATGTCTTTTTAAAGAGCTGTCTGTGGTTGCTGACAAACCGGATATTATTGCTGGAATTCTATCTGTCAATAAATCAGGTAGTTGTTCAGAAGTCGTGTCAATAATCCAACCGCATCGCCAGGCAAGCCTATGGTTATCAGAAAAAATCCAGCAAAATAATTGGTCAAAAAGACCCTTATCCGTACCAATAAGCTTTTTCAGTAGCTCCCTTTCCCCGGATCCAAAAGAAAGAATAAGCTGTTTTACGTCGGATGTTTCAATGTTATTGTTTGTTCCGTTCGCCAAGGTATTCATAAAAGAGTGCTTGAGATTTTAATTGTGGTTCTTTCCCATAATCTTTTATTGTATTGTTGAGTTCATTATCCAGAATCCTCGCAGCAGTATTGTCGCGCCACTGAAGGTCGAAAAAATCAATCAACTCTTTTTTTATGTCCGGATCATAGATTGGAACAGCCACTTCGACCCTTCTGTCGAGGTTGCGCGACATAAAATCGGAAGACGAAATATAAACTTTCTCCTCACCCCCATTGTAGAAATAATAGAGCCTTGAGTGTTCAAGGTATCTGTCTATCATCCCTATTGCAGGGATAGTTACTTTACCATCCACAGAAGTTGGGAAAATGGCGAACATCCCCCTGATGTTCAACCTGACATCAACTCCGCATTTGGCTGCTTCTTCGATTTTACTGATAATTTCCTGATCAACCAAATTATTGCATTTCAAATAGAAACGTGATTCTATGCCCACTTTTGCATTTGAAATTTCTTGTTTGATCATGGTCACTATTTTACTACGCATGGTAAATGGTGAAACCAACAGATGTTGAAACCTGCCAATCTTGTAATTTCGCTCAAAAAATTCAAAAATTCTGATCACTTCCCGTGTAATATCTTGATTTACTGTACACAAAAGCTGATCGGAAAATACTTTTGAAGTAACTTCATTAAAATTCCCGGTTCCGATCAGGGCATAATTTATCGACTCCTTATTTTCTTTGCGCGAAATAAGGCAAAGTTTGGAATGTACTTTTAAGCCTGGCACCCCAAGAATAACTTTAACATTTTCTTTGTCGAGCATATTACCGTATTGAATATTCTCCTGTTCATTGAAACGCGCCCTTAATTCGAGCACCATTGTTACCTTTTTACCGTTACGGGCAGCGTTGATCAGGGCATTGATCACATTTGAATTATGTGCCATCCGGTAACCGGTCATTTTGATCTCGGTCACTTTTGGATCGATCGATGCTTCCCTCAACAAATCAATAAAATGGTAAAAAGAGTGATAGGGGAAATGGAATAAAATATCGCCTTTTGAAATGCTACTCAAATAGGTTTTCCCATGAAATATTTTTGTGTGCTTGACCGGGCTGATTGGCTGATAATAAAGATGCTTCGCACCTACTTTAGGAAATCCCATAAAATCTTTGAAATTATGGATCCTGCTACCCCCGATCACGACATCTTCTTTCTTAAAATTCAGTTTATACAGCAGGAAATTTAAAAGGTTGTCGGGCGTCTCCTTATCGTGTACAAACCTTACCAAGGCACTATTGCCCCTTTTTACGATACTTTTTGAGACAATTTTCACATAACTCTCGGCAACATCATCATCGAGGTCAAGTTCTGCATCACGGGTAAGCTTAAAAATGTAGGAACTGATTTTTTTATAGCTGAACATGTAAAAGGTATCGTCCAATTCGTACCTGATCACATCTTCGAGCAGAATGATATAAGTCTTGTCATCTTTGGAAGGAATGATCACAAACCTTGGCAGCAGATCGGTTGGGACTTCGATCAGAGCATACTCCGATTTTTTGTTTTTCACCATATCTACAGCCAGGTAAATCGCATCGTCCCTTAGGAGTGGCATTTTTGTGCTTTTCTTTAAGATAATGGGCATGATCCTGGGCCTAACTTCCCGTTTAAAAAACAAAGTTACAAAATCTCCCTGTTCATGTGATAATTGTTTCTCGTTGATAATGAATATCTTCTCCAAGGCTAATTCGGCAAGAATCTGGTTGTAGATTTCTTCAAACCGGTTACTGTGTTCTTTTACAATCTCTTCGATTTGTGAAAGTACCTCACGCGGATTTCCCCCCTCTGCAAGGGTCAACTGACCTATCATCGCCAAACGCCTAAGAATGGCAACACGCACCCTGAAAAACTCATCTAGGTTATTTGAATAGATGCCTAAAAACTTTAACCGTTCGATCAGCGGAACCTCTGGCCGTGATGCTTCCTGAAGCACTCTGTCATTAAACGATAACCAACTGATTTCTTTGCTCCTTAATATTGTGTTCATGAAATGCCTAGTGATAAATTTCCGAAAGATAAATAATCATCTTAAAAGAAACACATTTTTTTATTTATTTGATTGTTCGGATTAGTGCCAACCTTTGATATACTTTTTATCTTTGGGGGCAAAAATCATCAATTGCACAATTATTAATTTCACTTTCCGGTATTTAAAAAACACATCATGAAAAGGAACATTATTTTGACGATTTCATTGGCTGTTGCATTGTTGGTCGCACTGCCTGCTGTTGCTCAGAAAGAGAACAAGCTTTCCCAAAAAGAGATTGCCGAAGGTTGGCAGCTATTGTTTAATGGTAAAAACTTCGATGGTTGGAGACAATGCAATGGTACTGAGATGCCCAAAAACTGGGCCATCAACGAAGAGTCGATGAACGTATTTACGGCAGAAGGTAAAAAGCCGGGACAAGGTTCAGATGGTGATATTGTTTACACCACAAAAAAATTTAAAAACTTTGAACTATCTATCGACTGGAAAGCTGGGAAAGCGGCTAATTCAGGGGTTTTCTATTCCGTAAGGGAAGTACCAGGAAAACCCATTTATTATGCAGCACCCGAAGTTCAGGTACTCGACAACGTTGATGCGACCGACAATAAAATCGATAGCCACCTTGCTGGATCACTGTACGATATGATCGCTGCTGATCCCAAAACGGTAAAACCTACCGGATCATGGAACACGATGGTCATTAAATTAAAAGACGGTAAAGCCACCCATACAATGAATGGTAAACTGGTTGTATCCTATACCTTGTGGACTCCTGAATGGGATGCCATGGTTGCAAAGAGCAAATTCAAAACATTCCCCGGTTTCATTGAAGGGATTGCCAAGGAGGGCTTCATCGGACTTCAGGACCATGGTTACGCCGTTTGGTTCCGCAACATTAAGATTCGTGAATTATAATTACTAAGGAATTGTCAATATATAACATGCTCAATAATTAAATTTATTTAGTTATCTTTGTCGAAAACGACAATGGAAACTAATGACATTATTAAGACTCGGATAGAGGCAGTTCTCCCAATATTGAACGAGCGGCAGCGCAGG
>CAIYPA010000578.1 GCA_903927965.1 uncultured Bacteroidia bacterium
AGGAAGGAGGTTCAGGCAAAAACAAAAAACATAGTGGCTCCATTTTCTTGGCAACAAATTGCTGCCAGAAGCTACTGCTTTGCCTTTGCCCGTGCCAGAAATAAAAACACACTCAAAAAATTGTTTTCGCTGAATCGCTGAAAGCCGTCCAATAAAAACCAATTGCAATGTGATTTGTTATAAAGAAATCAGATATCTGAAATTAATTTTTTATTTTGTTGAATTAAATTAATTGAAGATATTTTTCACTTTTATAGTTAACAGCTTATTTTTCAACCAATTGATGTAAAATATAAAATATGAAAAGAAATCTTCTTTTGTTGTTCCTAACCCTCACTTGTAATATAATCATGGGACAGACTGCTTATATTCAGGTAATTGCCGAACCCAACCTTTCAGTCTATTTAAACAATCAATTCAAAGGGAAAACCACCGCCGAATTAAATGGTTGCATCATTGAAAATGTAAAGGCTGGCGATAACCTCATTAAGATTGTCAAAGATGGCTTTACACCATTTGAAGAATCCATTACGATCAAACCCGGGGAAGTCTTTGCTTATAAGGTAAAGCCGTTTACAAAGCATCTTGTCCAGATTTCGGAACAGGGAAATACAAGCGAAACCAAAAATAAAGCGACCATAGAAACCGGACAACTCATCATCCAATCAGTACCAATCGAAATTAAAATCACCATCCCCGAGATTGAAGGCATTAACAACATCACAAAAACAAAAGACAAATGGCTGGCCGATAAAATCCCGGCAGGAAGCTATAAAATCTCATTTGCATTCAATCAGAAAGTCATCGACAAAACAATCGATATTCGGAGCAATGATTCCACCAGTGTTTTTATCAATATGCTCAACGGCGATTTCAAGACCAAAAGTTCGCTTGACGAAAAAAACAAGAAAGAGAAAGTGGTCAATTTAAGGGAATTGATCGCTTCCGATTACATTGATTCGTTGGGCAAAGTATATAAATTCAAACCAGGATTGACAGAAAATGAATTTAAGAATTACAATACCGAAGCTGCCTCGATTATGACGCCCAGAAACTTCAAGGACTTAAATTCAAAAAATGGAGAAAGTCACATGTATTTCACAAAAAACAGTGGCACAGGTCCGAAACCGTTTTCAGTTTATATCAAAGATGATAAAATCCATGGTTACAAATACGATGTTGTGGGTGAAAAAGTCAAAGTACCCGAGATGATGGACTTTTACATTAAGTTGGTCAAACAAATAGAAGCTACAATCCCGAAAGAATTCTTTGAAAAATCTGACGCATCAATAACCATTTATTATCCAAAGTCGAACATTGGTTATTCGGTTCAATACAGTTATTGGATAAACTCCAACAATGGAAGCAAATTTGGGACCGTTAGCATAGAGTTCAGTTCACGTTTATAATTTTCAACCCAAAATCCTCCTGATACCCCGGTGATTCAATCATTGCTTTTCCACCCGGATGGTTCAACGAAATTTTCTTTTCTTTTTTCCCGGTCAAAGGATCCATCCATTCCAATGAATATCTGCCTTTGGGCAGATTGAGTTCGAGGTTTACCCGCTTCCCTCCCATCCAGTAAATGGCATATTGGTTTCCGGGTTCGGCCAAAACGGTGACTTTGTTTTTACCGGTCAAGCCGCTGGAATAGACCGTAGTATCAGGTTTCATGTTCACAAAGTCGAAACTTTCGATGAATTTTTTCAGGTATCCCATTTGCTTCCGGTATGCCACCGATCCGCCACCCGGTTGTGCAGCAGGATATTGGAAAGTGCCATCTTCAATTTCGGTGGTGAACGAATAATCGAGATTGTTAAACAAGCCCCCTCCGGTCAGGATCAATTCCCAGGCTTCCTTGCGATAGGTAGAATCTTTTTGTCCCTTAAAACCGGTTTCGTTTTCACCGATCACATTGTTCAAACCATAATTCTGGGTTACGGCGGTTGGTGGTGCGGCATAATGGAAGTTAAAAACGGAAACCAGTGGATTTGGATTTGTAATTTTCTGTGAGCCGTTGGCAATATTTTGTGAGATCAGGTGGTGCTGGACAAACGATTTTTCTGCTTCTGCAATGACTTGCGCGATTCGGCCTTGCCATTCAAGGGTGATGCCACCAAAATAGGGTTCGTTGCAAATTTCATAAATTACATTCGGACAATCCTTTAGTTCATTCACCAATTTGCGGACCATTGCTTCCTGAACCTCAAGAAGCCCTTTGTTTTTGTCCAGGGTATAAACATCGGTACGTGGAATGGCCCCCAAACTGTTAACGTTGTTCAGGATGTTGAACGGACTAAGTTTCCACTGCATCTCTTCATAAAAGGGACAGAACAACGACAATTCCACAATGACATCGTGTTTTTTGGCCTCTACCACAAAATCTTTAAGCCTTGCAAAATAGGCCTCATCCCATTTGGTCAGGTCGAACTTTGAATCATCCCCAACTCTTTGCCAGGGACAGAGGTATTTCTTTTGATCGGGTGCCAGGGTGTTTTTGGAAATATTGAACGCCCCTGACGGCTCAAAATAGCCGCCGGTCATTGTCCGGGTCAGGTTCAGCCCATCCTTTTGAAGGGTTTTCAGGTAAATTTTGTAATTGAAATCGGGGTTCATCACCGCGCCATAATGTTCACCCGAAGTGATCAGGATTGTTGGCTTTCCGTTATAAACGAAATAATGCGGATTTACAGGATGAAGGGCAATCGGTTTTACCTGGGCATTCAATTGAAGAACGCAAGATAATATAAAGAATAACAATTTAAATAACAGTAAATTATGCTTTTTCATGGATCGGAAATGTTCGTTTTTTTGTAATGGAAAAAAGACCAAAATATGGAACTAGTTCATTATTAATACACTAAGGAAAGATAAAAACAAAAAATGCCACTAAGACCCTAAGACACTAAGGTTTCACAAAGATTTAAATATCAATACTATAGCCTTAGTGAAGTCTTTGTGACTTAGTGTCTTTCCCGAAAGTCGGGACAAGCTGTGGCAGAATAAGGTTTTTCGGAGGCGACTCATTATTAAGTTACTTCCACTCAATCACCATCGTCTCCTCAGGTTTGATTTTTACGACCTTACCGGAAACCGTTCCCCCCAAATTGGCATACAAGACTGACGGATTCAATTTGGGATTGCCAAGCGACAACGTGATAGTCCTCTCTACGTTCGATTTGTTGATCAGTATAGTAATCAGGCTGTTACCCGACTGCATGGTTTTCATCAAAACTTTGCTTTGTATTTTCTCAAAACGGACCGGGACATTTGCAAGGCTGCTTTTCAACTCCAGGTTCAGGAACGAAGCCAAGGCAGAGTAATCCCCTTTTATCCGGCTTCCGAGACCTATCAAAGAAGGTATCCACAGTACTTCGCCCTGACCAATTATATTCCGCAATGCTATCGTTCTTCCATCCTGATTTGCAACTTCACGACCTTTTGTAGGAACAATAAAACCCCGCCACAGATGGGTTGGCAAAGTATTTCCTTCTATTTTGGTATCGAACAGATTATCAACCAATTTGAATTCGCTGATGTTGCCACCCAAAAGCTTTTCAAAAGCAAACCCGGTTTTCATGGTATTGTGAAGGTTTTCGTCAAAAAATCCCGTCAACCCGTCAACAAGGAGTTTTCCACCTTTGGCAACAAAGTTTTCCAGTTTTAGAGCATAAGCATCAGGCACAGAAATCTGATGCGAAAGGATAATGGTTTGTCCCTTGTAATCCGGTTTGGAGAAATCATACTCTTCAAAGGCTTTCAGGTTGGCATTGATCCCCATCTCGCCAAGGGCTTCAAAATAGGAAAGGGCTGATTTCATGACACCACCCTTGTTTCTGGCTTCATAGTTTTGAGTCGAGCCGGTTGCCATTTTTGCTTCTGCCCAAAGCGACTCGCGAATATAAAGGATGCTGATTCCCGATTCCACCTCTTTGGCTTTGGCGAACAACGCCCCATTCTTATTAAGTGTTTCCACAACTTTTGTCGCTGCAATCATCCGGTCTGTGGGTTTGTCCTGAAAATCGAGCAAGGCCCATTCACCAGCTTCGATGCCCGAACTGCGCGGATTCAGGCACCAGAACATGCTCCCTTTCCCTTCGGTGGCAGTCACGATCCAGATCCATTGCGCAATCTCTTCTTTCGTTGGGCACATTGGGGCTCCTCCGCTATAGGTGTTGTTGCCGCCCTGCAATTCGGTCATCCACCAGGGAAGTTCTCCGGCACCCGAACGGACAATTTCGCTGTTGGCAGACATCGCCACCGCATATTGCTGGCGCGAAAAATAGCCGAAGTGCCAGCTTGCATGAGCCGAACCACCCAAAGTTGTCAGGAATTTGCGCCATTCGGGAAAATCGTACTCGGCACAATTCTGGAACATCGCATGGTTGTTGACATGGATTTCACGTTTGTTGTCGTATTTGGTAATCTCCCCGGCAATCCATTTCAGGAACCACGTCCCATAATCCTTTTGAAATTGCTGTTCATAAAGGTCCATCAACACAGGAAAACCCTTGTCGGTGAATTCCTTACGGATATGCGTTTTCGACCATTCTTCAAACCTTGCTTTTGTATAATCGGTTTTGGGAAGTGAACCGCCACCCGGTTCATTGATCAGCACATAACCAGCCAGACTTGAAAACTGGCTGAAATGCAAGGTCATCTCCTTCAGGAACAGGGCTATCGAGGCAAGGTGGGCTTCATCCCTTGGATATTTGAAACCGCCAATGTCAGTCTTTTCTGTGTAATAAAACGGGTTGGCGAACACTTTGATCCCATACTTTTCGGCCGAGCGGAAGGCATTGTCGAACAACGAGAAATTCCATATGCCATCTGCTTTTTTCATATAGGACTCGAACATCCTGATCCGGCAAACTGTGAACTGCTGTTCTTTCAACACCTTGAACCAGGTGTCGATTTCAGCGGCGGTTTGTCCGGGTTCGATAAACACCTCAGCCCCAACAAAGGGGACTGCATTACTTTGTGCGTTCATTGTTAAACAGTTGACCATCATTACAAATGAGAATAACAGAGCTTTCAGATACATCTTTACTGGTTTTGGTGAACAGAATTATTTCAAACAAATATAACCGATTATTTCCCTATTTTATATCATTGCTGGTTTGCATAAAAGTTCATAGATTGCCACAATTTATCAAACAGTTGATCAACAATTAAAAAACTGAATTTATGGAAACGAAAGATTATATCGAAAGGGAAGGACGCTTTGGCGCACACAATTACCACCCGCTGCCTGTCGTTCTCGAACGTGGCGAGGGAATTTTCGTCTGGGATGTAGAAGGTAAACGGTACTTTGATTTTCTGGCTGCCTATTCTGCTGTCAATCAAGGGCATTGCCATCCCAAGATTGTCAAGGCAATGGTGGATCAGGCAAGCAAACTTGCACTGACTTCAAGGGCTTTTTACAACAACGTCCTTGGAGAATGGGAAGAGATGATGACCTGCAAATTTGGGTACGACAAAGTTTTGCCGATGAATTCGGGTGCCGAAGCCGATGAAACTGCCCTGAAACTGACCCGCAAATGGGGATACATGGTTAAGAAAATTCCACAGAATGAGGCGCGTATTGTTGTTTGCGATGGCAACTTCCATGGACGTACGATCACAATCGTTTCCATGTCGTCCGATCCCGACTGTTACAGTGGTTTTGGGCCATTTACTCCTGGTTTTGTGAACATCCCCTACAACGATATCGAAGCCCTTGAACGGGAATTGCAGCATCCGAACACAGCAGGATTTCTTGTGGAACCGATACAAGCTGAAGCTGGGGTGTATGTCCCGGCAGATGGTTACCTCAAAAAAGCAGCCGATTTGTGCAAAAAATACAATGTGTTGTTTGTGGCGGATGAAGTTCAAACCGGTCTTTGCCGTACTGGGTTGATGCTCGCCTGTGACCATGAAGGTGTCCGTCCCGATATCCTCGTGCTTGGGAAGGCTATTTCCGGCGGAATGTTGCCTGTATCGTGCGTTTTGGCCGATGATGAGGTGATGCTAACGATCAAACCGGGCGAGCACGGTTCCACTTATGGTGGGAATCCCATCGCAGCAAAGGTTTCGATTGCAGCCGTAGAAGTCTTGTACGATGAGAAACTGGCCGAAAATGCCACCCGGATCGGCAAAATATTCAGGGACGAGATGAAAGTGTTCTATTCACCACTGATTGAGGAGGTTCGTGGCAAAGGGTTGTTGAATGCGATCCAAATCAGGACCTTTGAAGGGAAGAAAGCATGGGATTTGTGCCTTGCCATGAAGGAGAACGGCCTCCTGGCCAAACCGACACACGAACATACGATCCGTTTTACGCCACCGTTGATTATCACAGAGGAACAGATGCGCGAAGCGATTGGGATCATTCAAAAAACGATGCAGGAGTTTATTTGAAATTCTGGCGGCTGGCAACTGGCAGCTGGCTAAAATGTTCCAAAAAATAACAAGCTGTTAGATAATAAGCTCATAATATATTAGTTTGTAATGTATTATGAGCTTTCCTGTTGATATTTACCTCCTTCTGGGAATTGAACGTGCAAGGATTTTGAACGGACTCCAAAGTGGATCTTATATTGGAAATGCAAATGACCTATTTGCGTAATCAACAACTCCGATAGGCGTGAAATGTTTATAGAACAATGTATCTCAAGAATGCCGATTTTCCGTAGGGAATAAATACGATTGTAATTAATGTCCTAACGGACAATCTGTTGGTGTAGATTTTGTTTTCCAGGGTTATTGATGCCCTACGGGCAAAATTCCAATCCAGAAATTGGTTGTTTATTTCAAACCGGAGGGAGACCCAATCTTTCACAACGAAAATTTTATTTCGTCGGTCCAAATTCTTTTTTTGAAAATGGAAATGTTTTGTGGTTACCTTATTATTCTTTGCTCCCTCAAAGCAGGTGCTATAAGACAACCCTGAATTTACTATGTGTACGACAGGTAATTGAACTAAATCATCTCTATTTCAGGAAAATAAATGATATTGCCAGGTTGGATAGCTTGAAAAAAGGTTATTTTTACAAGGAAGTTACATAAAGAGTTGGATATAGATGACGATTGAAATAAAGCAAATCAAAAAATGACAAACGAAGAACTCGAAAACAGGTTAAAGGAAATGAACGACCTTGAAAATATAAATGCTTCATCGCTACGACAAAAAGCTGAAAAACTTTTGAAAATTGAGAAATCAAAAGCAAATAAGGTTCTCTCTGATATTGATACACTAAAATTAATTCATGAATTAGAAGTGCATCAGATTGAATTAGAAATAATTAATGAAGAACTTAGGTTGGCATTAGCTGAAACAAAAGAAGCGATTGAATTATATGATTTTGCACTGATAGGATATTTCGCTATTTCCAAAAACGGTGATATAATTAGATTAAACCATACAGGGGCAAATATGCTAGGCAAAGAACCTCAACAATTGAAAAATAGTAGATTTGGACTTTTTGTGAGCGAAGATTCAAAACCGATTTTCAATCATTTTCTCGACAAAATATTTTCAAAGAAAACCAAAGAAAATTGCGAATTAACTTTATTAACAGTCAGCAAAATAATTGTTTATGTTCAAATTACTGGTATTGTATTCAAAAATGAAGAACAATGCATTTTAACAATGGTAGATATTACTAAAGAAAAACAAGCTGAGCAGGCATTCAAAGCTAGCGAAGAACTTTTTCGAAATATTGTATCAAATACCCCCGACCATATTATTATTCAGGATCATGACCTTAAATACATTTTTGTTGTTAACCCACAACTTGGATTAACGCTGTCGGATATGATTGGAAAAACTGACTACGATTTGGTAGAACAGGAAGTTGCCGAAAAAATTACTAGTCTCAAACAAAATGTATTGACTACCGGTGAGACTAAATATTTAGAAACGTCAATAATGTCAAAAAGTGGAAAATTAGAATATTTTAGTGGTACAATCACACCCAAATTAGATAATGCAGGAAAGATCAATGGTTTAATTGGATATTTCAGAAACGTTACCGAATTAGAGGAATCAGAATCCAGGCTTAGAAAAAGTGAAGAAAAATTTAAATCAATTTTTGAAAACAGTTTAGCACCAATAATGGTTGCCGATGATAAAGGCAATTATTTTGCAGTTAACAAAGCAGCATCTGAACTATTTGAATATTCTGTTGATGAAATGTTGCACATGAATGTTGGCGAATTAATTACAACCAGCAACCCTAATGCAGCAGCACAATATGAGGAATACATTAAAAAAGGCGAAGATATAGGCGAATTTGGTTTCGATTCAAAAAATGGTACACCCAAAATAGTTAAATATCAGGCAGTAAGGACTAAACCTGATTTTAATTTGAGCATTATGATGGATATTACCGAACAAAAAAGAATTTCGGAAGAATTGACAAATGCGAAATTACACGCTGAAAATGCAATGAATTCAAAACAACAATTTTTGTCAAACATGAGTCACGAGATTCGCACACCCATGAATTCGATTGTTGGGTTTACAAAAATATTATTAAAAACCAGTTTGAATGACATACAAAAAGAATATTTGCACGCCATTAAAACGAGTAGCGAAGTATTAATTGTGCTGATTAACGACATTCTTGACCTTGCTAAGGAATTGTCAATATATAACATGCTCAATAATTAAATTTATTTAGTTATCTTTGTCGAAAACGACAATGGAAACTAATGACATTATTAAGACTCGGATAGAGGCAGTTCTCCCAATATTGAACGAGCGGCAGCGCAGG
>CAIYPA010000579.1 GCA_903927965.1 uncultured Bacteroidia bacterium
AAAATAATATCCCCATCCTATCAGATTCGCCATAAATAATTCTAAAATTGGGGAGTTTTCTTAGAGGCACTATTTACAAAAGCAATTTGTTGCAGCCCACCATCTTGAAAACAGCATACACAAAACATACCAAAACACGTTCGGTGTTTCCTGGCACAATCAATCCTTCACGCACCTAACAGAGTAGCAGTCCTGCTTAGATCCATAGGGGTCCCGGTGGACATAGGCGCCATCATAACCAAGGTCGCGGCGCCATCCGAGGGCAACAGAGCTCGTCGTACTGCTCCACCAAATGCCGCGAATTCCCACACCGCCGGACGTACCACTCCACCACTGGAGAAAGCCGCCTGGAAGGGCTGTAAACCCTGTTTCATTTGTGGCATCAATGTTCGGAGTAATCCAGTGTGCCGTTCCGGTCTCCTTGAGTTTTCCCCCTGCAATATTTTCCCCTCCCCATAAGTTGGTCAAGATTGTCCAATCAGCATCGCTTGCTACGTGCCACCCTTTTGGTGCGATGTTGCGGCTGTCGGCCACAGCGTACCAATTGTACAAAGCCCCATAAGTTGTTTTGTAGGTGGTGGCATCATTGTTATACCAGCAATATACACCGGTAGCCAACGCCGCCCAACTTGCGTATTCTGTCACATTGGCAATTGCGTCACCGTTTCTGTATTTGGTGGTTTTTAAATTCTCGACCGACCAAACCTGTGTGCCAATCGTAATTGTGTGATAGACATTACCGTCAGCATCGGTCAATGGACCCGGTTGTGAACCTTCGGCAGTGGTAAAATTGATCTGTGAACCGTAAGAAGTGCCGGAACTATTTGTCGCATAGGCCCTTAAATAATAAATGGTAACCGGAGACAATCCTGTAACCAGGCTTGAAAAAGTACCTATTCCTGCCCCGTCATTGGTTTTGTTTCCAGTTATTGCTGGGCTCTGATTTGTGCCCCAACAAACGCCACGGGCAGTCACTATATCACCACCGTCTGAGGTAACCTCCCCACCGGTAATGGCCGAGGTGGAGGTAATATTCGTTATTGGGGCAAGGGTCACTGTTGGGGCAACTTTGATAACTTCTTTTTTGCAATCCAATAATAAGATCAATAGTAACCCTGGAAGGAAAATGAAATAAATCAAGGTTGTGCTTTTCATGTGAATATCAACTTAAAGTTATTCAAATATTATAATAATCATTTCTAGCCGTTGACATCATACTTCCATAGAAGGATGTATTCCCCCCATTTTCCCTCTATTTTTTTAATCGTTTCGCCACTAAAATGATACTGAAAATTCCGGTAGTCCTTTTCAGCTTTCAGTTGTTTCTTCAGATCATCCATAGTGGATCCAAAATCAGGAAGGTTAATCTGAGAATAGATCTTTCGTATCGCACCGAACGGATCTGCTTTTAATGCTTCGTAGGAGATTTCGACCAGGTTCCCTTCTGGAATAAGCAGCTTGTCGTTCGCATACCGATCTGTAAGATAGATAAAGTGTTCAAAAACAATCTTATCCAATTCTTCATCCGAAATATTTTGAACACTGTAATATTTCAGGATGGCCCTCTTCCACATGTTCCGGATGGAATAATAGAGGTAGTAAGGGTTTCGATAGATATAGATGAATTTTGCCTTTGGGAACATTTCAAGCAAGACTTTGACTCTTTCTGTGTTCGGTGGGTTTTTTAAAATAAGCTGCTTCCCGTTGTTCCTATAAGTTAGGTATTTAATTGTGTACAAATATTCTCTTTTCCATCCCTTGAAATATTGTGGATCTGTAAATTGTGGCGAACCGTTTAACCATTCGCTCCATCGTCTGGGGAAAATAAATCCCCAGTAGGCACTAAAGGCAGAGCCCTTGTTCATAAGATAATCATCTTCTTCATCGGGGTCCGAAAGCAACAGGAGGTTATCGTAGAAGAAAGGGTTTTTGACTTTAAAAATAGTCAACACTCTTTGAAATACAGGTTGCATCCTTCTTCCAAAAAGGAGATTTGTATTTGGGAACAAGCTATCGTAATAGTTTAGGTACCCAAACCGTTTGTCGCTCACCATTAACTTCTGTAAAAGGGTCGTACCACTTCTATAGTGTCCTATGATAAAAACAGGGTCTTTCGTTATGCAGGTTTTTCGGATCCTTTGCCCGAAGATCAGAAATTGCAGAAAGGCTAAGGGAAATGTAGGGATGATTTGCAGGCAATAAACCGGGAGCAAAAACATCCCTTTGAACGAAATCCGGCCACCTTTAAACGCCCTTCTGACAAATTCGAAAAGGGAAAAGTTGATCAATGGAAATTTCCATTTCATACAGAATTGAACTAAACCAACCTTGAAAATCGGGCATTGGAATAAGGGAAATCTATACCCATTGCAAAACAAGAAAATGATCCGCAAAGAAGTGCTGCCCATACGGATTCCAGGTTAAATGCTGGAAGCAACACAGGAGTTTCTGCAGTTACTGTTGTCATGAAGATACCAACAAGGACAGAAATAATGGCCGTCCATTGATAAAGGTGAAGGCCACTTAGAATTGGTGTTTGTACTTCGCCACGGTAAGCTTCCTCCACGAAACGTCCCAAGCTCGTCAAAATCAGGTATATGCCAAAAATCATAGGATACGAAACATTTTTGGCCCAAAGCGAAAACAGGAAAAGTCCAACAAAAAAGAGCCACACGATGGAGTAAAGAGGGGTGGGATGGACCAGTTCCCCTTTCAAACCTGAAATATTTCCAACCCTCGACCGATAATGTGTATAACGGATCCCGATGTTTGGGTCATCGACACGGCACCCATGACAACAGCCGTTCACAAGGCACCTTAACCTCCCGATTGCTTGCACCCATGGCATCATGACCGCTGTAATCGCAATAACCACCCAAACATTAACGCCCATCAACCAGACCGCAATGCTTCCAAATACAATGCCTACCACTCCACCGTAATAACCAAACGGCCTTTTCAGTTTATCGGAACCTTCGATGATTTGTGCCCATAAACCGGCAGTTACAACTCCACATATCGAAAAAATCAAAAGTGCCCAGGCATATTCCTTACCGGCTAACGTGCCCGCTATCAGTATGCCAAAAAATGCACCGAAACCAACATAAAATCCATGATTGATTACCCTGACTTTTCCAAATACCCATTCTTTCCAGGAATTGGCAATCCTTTCGGAACTGTTCTTGAGGAAAATCCAAATCTTCTGATAACTTACCGAAAGGAGAAAAATCAAGACCGAACTTGTGAGGTGAAGTATTGCAGATCGGCTATTGATCAATTGAACGACAACCAGGAATGAAAAGATAATTGTGAAAGCGATGGCTGTTGTTAGAGATTGCCGGTACATTGCCCTAAGGGAAATCAACAACATAAATATCGGAACGGTAAATAGAAATGTATCCTTGGCCTCTAAATATTGCGCTCCGATGGAAGGGTACAGAACAGCAATGAAAACAGAGCTTGCTAAGGCGATGAACCCCGAAATTTCCCATTCTCTCATAGTATCTTTTCTTTTGAGCATGAATGGGACTATTAAAATAAAAATAAGGCTTAAAAAGGTCAAATCAGGATTAGCCAACGTAGTTATAAATTGAAATGGTTCCCCGAGCAAAGGTGGCATTGTGCCATATAATTTTTCGACCATGAAGTTGCCTAGGACCAAAAAGGAAGTGATCCAAAACAACGAAGTCAAGCGGTCTCTTAAATCGGGTGGTCCTGATAGATCTTGAGGATAATCGAGTACTGTCCTGTTGAATTGTCCGGGAAACCGTTTTTTCAGATCGATCGATTCGTGGCCCAAAACCAAGGCCATCATTCCCAAAATTGTTAAGGGGGTAACCATCCAGATTCCGCTTGCAGAGCCGGCATAAACAAAATAGCCGAGCATCAGCAATCCAAATCCCCAGTAGATTGGGTGGCGGAATAACCTGTACGGCCCTTTGGTGACAAATACAGGCGGAGGATAGGCATTCATTGGTAATCCCTTTCCATAGATTTTCAACGCGTACATCGCCCACAGCATCAGGGAGCCACCCAAAATTGCCAGGGCACTTCCCACAGGTTTTGATTCGATTGCCGGAAGATGAACAATGTCCTGTGTAAACTTTGCCCAAAACCATAAGCCGACCGGAAAGATGACAATAAAAGCCATTGCATATAGCAATTTGCCGATAATCAGATTGTTTCGTTTCATTTCTTAATCCTCATTTTGTTATAAAATATAGCCAACGCCAGAATCAAAAAACCGGTCCCATACAAGATGCTGTAAAATCGGGCATTGAAACCGGAATAATCAGTAAATGCAGCAATGATTGCCGATTGGGAAGGAAAATAAGCCGGAAGATAACGGATGATCAAATTGTTATGGGCTTCAGCATAATACATCGGGTTTTGGAGCCATCCAGCATCGATGTTGGCCAGCATGACAATGAAAAATACCCCTTCCAGTTTACCTTTTATCAGGCTACCGATGGCCAGACCATAACAGCCGTAAACGAATCCGATCAACATCAAACTGAAAATAAACATCGGAAGGTGCATGATCGGAACGAACGCACTAATTAGCAAACTGATATAAATGGCTATCGTTAAAATCGTCAGGAGAAGGGCAAGTAAGATCGAGATCAACAATTCAAATGGGTGGTACCCGCAGATGACAAGCCTGCGGTTGACTTCGTTGTCGATCTGAACAAGATTGAGGGCAAGCAAGGAGACCAAAAAGCCGGAAGATGTGACCGAAAAAAACACAAGGGCAACCTCTTTCAGGCTTTCCCTGATCAATAACCTGGTGTCGAATGATGCCAGACGGAAGGGGATAAACCTTGTCGGGGCAGTAAATTCTACGATTGTAAGAAATACAACAGGGATCAGTACCAGCGATAAGAGAATGATCCTTCGCCGGAACAACATTTTCAAAACCATTGACAAAGCTGTGATGATCCGCTTAATACTCATGTCAGCTCTCCTTCCACAAGGTTAAAAACTCTGTCGAATCTTTCCTTTTCTGTTAAAAAATGGGTGACAACAAGTATTGCACACCCTTCATTCCTAAGGTGATGGGTATAATCCCAAAATTTTTGGTAGGTGTCCCAGTCAAATCCACTGTAAGGCTCATCAAGGATCAGCAATTTGGGCCGATGGAGCAGCGCAATTGCAAGGTTGAGTTTTTGTTGTGTTCCGCCGCTCAAGTTGGCGATCTTTACCTTTTTGTATTTTTTGAAATTGAAATATTCCATCAAATCGCCACTTTGGTTTTCAGATGCTGCTTTATCAATCCCATAAGCCGATGCAAAATAACTAAAGTGTTCATCAATAGTAAGTTGAGAGAATAGCAATGTTTGTTGCGGACAATACCCCAACTTTCCTGTAAATGAAACCTTTCCGTGATCGGGTCTCCATTCGCCAACAATGATTTTTAACAATGTTGATTTTCCTGATCCATTTTCGCCAACAATGCCATAAAGGGACGAAGGTTTCATTTCAAAGGAAACATTCGTCAATACTTTGTTCTTCCCAAATGCTTTGGCAATATTTTCCACTTTCAGGATCATGGTCAAAAAGCTTTGAAGTTTACAAATTCATGGATCGCAGATCCAATGCTAAGACCTGTATCGTTCATTTGAAGCTTGCATTTACTGAACCATTTGGTTTCATCTGCCATCAAAAACCCGGTTGGAACTACTTTGTTGAAACCCGGGATATAGCGGATGATCTTTCCCATTAGCGAGAATATCTTTTTCTCCGATTCGAGTACCACAGCACGATCAAGATTTAAAACCATATCTTTTTGAGGTATCGACAGACGATCGTCGCCAATGATGCAGGTTTCTATTTTTTCACTGTTCAGCCAGAGCCATTGACGCTTTTCCTTCTCTTTCAGTTCAATCCAGACCATATTGTTCTTATCCGAATTGAAATGTCCCCACCTTAATTCATCCATCGGTACTTTCCATGGAGGAATGGCTAGTGTTAATTGCTCGGCATAACCCAAACCTTCAAAAACCCTGTCGGCTATTCTCAATTTAACTTTAGAAGCCGGCTGATAACATTTCCAATCCAGGAAACCTTCTCGTGACTCAAAAATCCTGGCTTGGACCATCTCTGACAATGGCTCCCATATTCCCGATATCCCGAATTTTTTGTCGGTCCACGTGATCAGGTTCTTTTCCATTTGTGGAAATTGAACATTGTGGAACCTATGTTTCAGGCAAATACCGGATGGGGGATCATAATTTAACCAACTTGTATAGGAAGCTGTCAAACCATGCCAGGTCAGTTTTGCTGAATAGAAAATCATGGCCTCACCCTTTATCCCTACAAAGTCCAGAAACCACTTGTCAAGGTGGAATTTTCCGTCCGGCTTGTAATTTGATTCTTCTATATTCATCACAATATGTATAGATCCAGACTTGGTTCGTTAGAAAGTATGATAGGAAGTGTCTGGTAATTCCAATAAATCTTTATACTTTCGTATTGTTTTTCCCTGAAGTACCTGAGAATAAAGGTAGATAAAGAATTATTCTTATGCAATTTTTTTTTTTTGCTGAAAATTGATTTCAGAAGATTTTACTTTTAAGGCATCCATTCTTAATAATATGAAAATTAGTTAACCTAAATAACTGTTAATTATGAATATAGGACTAATTGTTCCTGATGAACTCCGGTTTGCTGTCACCCGAAAATGTGATGGGGCTTGCAGGCACTGCTACAATCATTCCGGTAAAGATGTTGACCAGCTATCGTCCGATGATTTTATCCGGATAATTAAAGAGGTTCATGCTTTAAATCCGAAGATGGACAGGATTACCCTAACTGGGGGAGAACCGCTGCTCAACAAAGACATTGTATTGAATATTACAAGGTTTGCACATTCGTTAGGTATAAGGGTCAGGCTGGTTACAAGGGGTTGGGAGCTGAATACGGATTTATGCAATGAATTGAAGGAGGCGGGGGTTACCCGGATCCAGATCGGCCTCGACTCTTCGGGGGCATCTGTTTACGAGGATGATTCACATGTGGGATGGGACACTTTCCATAGCTGGCTGCGCGACGATAAAACTGGCTTCAAAAAAACTGTTGAAGGTATTGGGATTGCAATTGGAGCGGGAATCGATGTTTCGGTTAGATATTCGCTGTGCCGGTCGAATCTGGACGATGTGGTCAAAACCTATAAGTTTGTGTCATCACTTGGCGTTTCAAAGTTTAAGTTCAGGGTATTGTTCCCTGATGGGAGGGCAAAAAAGAGATTGATGCGCGAGTTCATTTCTGGAGAAGAGATGGCAAATGCCCAATTCGGGTTAATCAATGCCTCAAAGGACAACAAAACAATTGTCGAAATTACCCAACCTTGTTTGTATGCCCTTCCGGGCCGGGATAATTTATCGGGAGACTTCCATTCAACTAAAGCATTTAAGGAGACTTGTCCCTGTGGGGAAGTTGCGGCTTATATTGATTCGAACGGGGATGTCAAATACTGTCTATTTGACGAGGATAGTATTGGTAATGTTTGTGACAAATCCTTTTTAACTGTCTGGAATTCAGAAGCAACTACAGAAGTACGAAAAAAACGTTGCCCATTGGATAAAACAGGGACCACCTGTTCTTCATTCAAATTATTATATGACCAATTCGGCGATTACCCTTCTTTTATGAAAGCCTATGTCAATCAGGTAAGGGAAAATGGAAGGTGACCTTAAGGACAAGTTTAAATTTGTATTTAATTGAATCATAAAGTAATATGAATAAGGTAAATAAAGTTTGATTTTCGGTCAAACCTTATTTCAATCTTAGTAGCCATTATTAAAAAAAAACCAGTCAATCTTGGAAATTCCCCTCCGTTAGAAGGGTGGCGAAGCCGGGGTGGTTGACACAATCGCTTTATAATCAACAGGTAGGTAAATACCGACAAATACGACAAACCTTATTTATTGCCAAAAAATCATTCCTCATTTTTTGAAATTATTTTGGATTTTCTTTTTGACTACCCCCTCAAACGTCACTTTAACTGGTTGGATTGTTCCGTCTGGATTGAAAACCAGTTTGTCCATACAGGTTTCACGGTGGTTACCATTTTTATCACCTAACGGACGGCGGTGGTAAACAATGATCCAATCGTCAGTTCCAGGGATGTGGATGACAGAATGATGGCCTGCCCCCGTTGCAACTTTTGGGTCCTGCTGCAGGATCTTTCCTATCCTTTTAAATGGGCCATAGGGTGAGTCGGCCATTGCATAAGCGACACTGTAATTCGGACCGGTCCATCCCCCTTCCGACCACATCAGATAGTACTTTCCATTTCGTTTGATCATAAAAGGTCCCTCCACATATTGTTCGGGAGTGATCTCTTTAAAACTTGTCCCGTCCGAAAAAGGGACGATGCTTAATAAATCATTGCTCAGTTTGGCCATGTTGCAATGTCTCCATCCACCGTAATAAATGTAAAACTGTCCATCGTCATCGCGGAAAACAAACTGGTCGATGGGTTGTGCACCATTGTGGAACTTGTCGATCAAAGGTTTTCCCAAGGCATCTTTATAGGGACCTTCAGGTTTATCTGAAACGGCTACACCTATTCCACCATATTCCTTGTCACTTTGGATATCGTTAGCCCCGAAAAACAGGTAATACTTTCCGTTGGCATGCATGGTTGCAGGTGCCCATATTGCAAAAGCGGCCCATGAAATATCCTTAATATCAAGCACATGTGAATGTTTTTTCCAGGTGACCAGGTCTTTCGACGAAAAAGCATCGAGGTAGGTTTGCTTTAGATAATCCTTGTTGATCGTGAGTTTTTGCCTGGCAGTGAGATCCTTTTCCTCAATTGGTTTATAATCTCCGTAAACATCAGATAATGTTGGGAATACCCAATATTCTTTGCCATAAATTGTCCCTTCGGGATCGGCGTACCACCCTTCAAAAATCGGGTTACCTGACAATCCTTTTTTCTTAATTTCAGGATTTGGCTTCTGCGCAAAACACATTGTTAAAGACAATGACAGCAAAAGGAGGATGATTATTTTATTCATACTAAATGCTTATGGTTTTTAATGCGGCTAAAAATACGATTTTTTGCTTTTGAATTTTCGTGCCGATTTGTGTAATATCGCGGTTTATAAGTTTATCATTAATTACCTATTTTTTAAAAAATGAACCTGAAAAAATCAGTTTGTTTTATTGTACTAATTACATTGATCAGTTTTGTACATCTTGTTTCCGCCCAATCGCAGTGGCGGGGTCCCAACCGGGATGGTATCTATCGGGAAACCAATTTGTTGAAATCATGGCCAGCCGAAGGTCCAAAAATGCTATGGTCATACGAAGGGCTTGGTATTGGCCAAGGGAGTGTGGCAATATCCATAGACCGGGTATTCGTTACCGGTATTCCGGATACGTTGAATTCGGAAGGCTATCTGTTTGCCTTTGATATCAAAGGGAAGTTTCTTTGGAAGAAGAATTATGGCAAAGACTGGATCACCATTTTTCCTGGAGCCAGGTCAACACCAACTGTGGTTGATGATCTGATTTACATTGAAAGTGGGAACGGCAAGGTTTACTGTATGAAAACCCTTAATGGTGAAACGGTTTGGAGCATCGATTTTTTCAAAGAGTTGCAGGCCGATTCTGTACAGTTTGGATATGCCGAATCGTTGCTGATCGATGGTGACCATCTTTATTGCACTCCAGGCGGAAAATCAAACAATATGGTGGCATTGGACCGTTTTACCGGAAAAAAGATTTGGTCCTCACCGGGTTATGGTGAAGCCGCTACCTATAGTTCCCCGATTCTGATCAACCACAATGGCAACCGCTTGTTAGTGAACCTTACCGCTACCTCCATTATCGGGTTGAACGCCGAGACTGGTGAAATGTACTGGCGGATCCATCAGTTTCAGGACAATAAGATACATGCCAACACACCCGTTTATTTTGATGGAAAACTATTGATATCCAGTGCGTCACGCAAAGATAGTTCTGGTTTGGTGATGTTGCAGCTTTCGCAGGATGGCAAAAAAGCAAACATTGTTTGGCGCAACCGGGAGTTTACCAACCTGATGGGTGGGATCATCCTCAAAGATAGCTATGTCTATGGAGGCGCTTATCTTCAGCCAAAATGGTTTTGTATCGATGTGAAAACCGGGTTGACCAAATACATCGCCAAGGAGTTGGGAGGCGGTCCTGTAATTTATGCCGATGGGTTATTTTATTGTTATTCCGAAAAGGATGGTGAGTTTGCTTTGGTTGAAGGGACTCCTGAACAATTCCGCATCATCAGCAAATTCAAGGTTCCACTTGGTGCCGACCAGCATTGGGCACATCCTGTTATCGCAAATAAGAAATTGTATATCAGGCATAACAATGCTTTGATGGTTTACGATATTCACAACTGAATAAAGTCACTTTCTACCATTATCTTTAATTTATATTACCCAAACAGATTATAAACTTAATTAAGAATATTTAAGTTAAATTGTGTTAGGTACCCTGACAATACATGACTTTTCATTGATTGTAGATTCAATTTGATTCATTTGGTTAAAAAAGATTAATTTTTTTTATTCTTTTTTGAAACCTTATTTAATTAGATCCGTTCTAAATAAATACAGATAAAATATATTTACAATCAAAATTACAGTCATGAAAAAAATAAAAAATTCAATTCTGCTGATTTGCCTGGTCGCATCCGGGATAGTGCTTTTTCAATGTAAGAAATCCGACAATGTTGTGGTTGATCCATATGTGATTAAACTTGCAACATCTTCAACGTTAGGTAGTTATCTTACAGATAAGGATGGAAATACATTATACTTCTTCTCAAATGACGCTAACGGAGCCAACAATTGCACAGGTGGTTGTACAACAGCTTGGCCCAACTTTAATGCGACGGGTTTGTTGCAATCTCAATTAACTCTTGGACTTGACCTTGCCGATTTCGGAACAGTTTCTACACCAACAGGTAGTCAGACCACTTACAAAGGTTGGCCATTGTATTATTACGCACCAAATGGGGTACGCGAAAAATCTGGAGAAACAACCGGTGAAGGCGTTGGCAGTGTATGGTTTGTTGCAAAACCTGATTATACGATTATGTTGGTCAAATCTCAATTGGTTGGCTTAGATACAAAAAGCTATGTTGTCTCTGCTACAAACGTATATTCTGAAGGAGTCGGAACAACAACCTATTTTACTGATATTATGGGCCGTACACTTTATGCATATGCCAAGGACAGTTCCAATATCAATAAATTTACAAAAGCCGATTTTTCCAATAATGCAGTTTGGCCACTGTATGAAACAGATAAAGTTGTCGTCCCTTCGGTTCTGGATAAGACTTTGTTTGGTAGTATAACAGTTTATGGTAGAAAACAATTAACCTACAAAGGTTGGCCAATTTACTATTATGGTCCTGACGTGGATACCAATGGAAAATTCAGGGGTTACAACAAAGGTGTTAGTGTCCCAAAACCCAATGTTTGGCCGGTCTTTTTCAAAGATTATCCGGCAGCACCAAAGAAATAGGTTAAGTTTAGGGATAAAGGGGGGCTCACAACGGCCCCCTTTTTTATTGTTTCGTGTTCAATGGGTTGGCCGAATCCTTATAGAACTGGTTTTGAAGCTCTTCTATTTTGTTTGATTGTTTCAGTTTCTTAATTAGCTGGGCCAATTGGTCGGCTTCGGATTCTACAAGTAACTTTCCAAGTTCCACACTGCTTTTTGTAGCATCGCCAGCATAATGGTTGGGATATTGTGCGTACCACCAGATACCTGTGTATTGAAATGGAAGTTCTGCCAACCTTGCCTGGTTTAAACCGGATTGGGTACCTGCCATTTTCGTTTTAACGAGATCGGGACGGATAAACCGCATCATGGAAGTTTCCTTTTCATCGGCATGGCCACCTGTTTTGGTTTGCCTAAGGGATTCAATTTTTTTTGCAGTCTCTTCTGAATCCTTTGGTTGAAAGAATACAAGAACATAGTCTTTTGGGCTATGCAATTGCGACATACAGAAATACCTTAGAAAATCGTTGTTTCCACCATGGCCATTAACAATAATGATCTTTTTCAACCCGTTCCGCGAAAGCTCGTCACAAGTTTCCTGCAACATTTTCCAGAGCAGGTCAGGACTATATGAAATGGTTCCGGGCTGGTGCCTTGCTTCGTTGATCTGTCCCACATAATAGGTCGGAAATACGACACTGTATTCAATTGCAGCGGCAGTAGTGGCTATCTTCCTGCTTTCAAAAATATCAGTCCCCAAAGGAAGGTGCGGGCCATGCTTTTCAAGGATACCCATTGGCAGCAAGCATACTCCCGAGGATTGCACAACAGCTTTCACAAAATCGGGTGCAGTGATTTCGTCGTAGCAATAAGGGATTTTTATTCCCTGATTGGTCTGTGAAAACAATTGTAATGTGCAGAATAACAATAAAATAGAAGGATAGCTTTTCATGATAGTTTATATATTGGTTTAATTGAAAATTTTCGGATCCAAGAATTTTTGTTTATCTCTATTTATATGGCCATTCAAATCGTACTGAAATTTATTATTATATCAATCAATGCTTTCCAACAATAATATCCTTTCTAAAATCAGGGAAAATGACCCCATCAAAGCCGCATTCACGCCGAAATCGGCTTTTACTATCGGTACCGAACGGGATACACCGCTCAGGGAATATTCAGCAACTTGAATACGTATTTTTTCGATCATTAAATCTCCATTCTGAACCAGGCCACCTGAAAGTACAATACATTCGGTATTGAACAATTTTATCAATGTATCGATCCCAATGCTAAGGTCTCCGGCAACACCATCAAAAATTTTGTTGGCAAGCTTGTCACCGTTATATGCAGCTTCAAAAACGATTTTGGCATCAATTTCTTCAGGATCAAAAACATGTAAAACGCTCTCAAAATCCAGTTTCGCACGCTCCCTGGCAATATCGGCCAAAGCATATCCGGAAGCAAGTGCCTCAAGGGTTCCACATAACCCTTCACTCCCCTTTCGGTTACAGTTTTTGTCCAATACGATGTGGCCCACTTCGCCGGCAATCCCATCTGCTCCGCTAAAAAGCTTCCCATCGATGATGATTCCGGAGCCAATTCCATAGCCCAGGTTGACACAAATAAAATTTTTGAATTGTTTACCTACACCATACAACAATTCTCCCAACGCAATCAAATGGGTTACGTTTCCAATGGCAATGTTTAGATTGGTAAATTTTGAAAGTGCCTTCTGAACATTCACATTTCTCCATCCAAAAATGGGGGAGTACTCAACAAAACCTGTATTCTTATTGACCATACCACAAACGGCAATTCCAATTCCCCAAAGTGGCAAAGAATTCTGACTAGCACGTTCACGCAACTTTCCGATAACCTCGCCAACTTGTTCCATTACCCCATCAAAACCTTTTTTTAGATTGGTTGGTACCTGGATTTCAAAAATAAATTCCCCATCCAGATTTGAAAGTGCAGAGCGAATAAACGTGGCTCCCAGATCAATTCCAATCACATAATTTTCCTTTGAACGGAACCGGATCAATTGGGGAGGCCTGCCACCATCGGAAGAACCCAATCCTTCGGTTTGAATCAGTTTGAGATGAACCAGACTTTCCACTATGCGTGTGACAGTTGGCGCACTGAGTCCCGAGATTCGTATTATTTCGGAACGGGTAATCTCCTTTTCGTTCCGGATGATCTGAAGAACTTTTATTTTATTCTGGTTTCCCTGAAAATCGGTCTTTCCCATTTTTAAACCACCTTTTGCAAACTTTATTTCTTGACTTTGTAAAACCATAATTTGATAAAATTCAAATAAGTATCATTCGATATGATCAGTTCAAAAACTTTCGCCTTTTGCAAATCAGGTTGCTAAATTACTTATAAGGAGTCACACTGTCAAATTGAAAAATAAAATATAATTATTAATGAATGTAGCATGGATGATATTTTCATTACTTTTGTAAAGCTATGAAATAAAGTATGTATTTAATAATAACTACAAAATGATACCAGAAGAAAGATTTCAAAAGCTCCCCGGATGGATTAAAAGAACGGTAATTTTCTTAATGAAGATAAGTGTTCCGGCGAGGGTCGTATATATTGTCGTCTCGGTGTTGGCAACTATCTGGTTCCTGATCCGCGTTGTACCGAAACCATCAAGGGCAACTTACCCATGCCTGCAGGTTGTTGCCCCAATGATGTCGGGTTTTGTAATCTGGCTACTTGCAATATCGGGTGCGGCCTTCGCGTTTAAAAAAGCAAAATACAAATTGTTCGAGGCGAAGTATTTGGCAGCAATTTTATTCTTAATTCTTGGAATTGCTTCGACTACTGTCTTTATCGCAAATTCGGCAAAAGAGTCACAGGCTGAAAACCTGAAAATCTGGTACAAACCTAATATTCCACTAGGTGTTGCCAAAGGAATGAATCCTGGCAGGGTTGCCTGGGGACACAATCCAAAAATTGCCACATGGGATGGTACAACAGGATTCTGGTGGGAGGACAGGTTCAACAATCAGGCTGAAACAGACAAATTGCTTTCTCAGACTTTATTCAGTTTAACGAACATGAAGAATGAAAAAAAATCATGGGATGCCTTGTTCCACTTCTTCAATAAAGTCAATAAAAAGGCCGACGCAGGTTACAAATCGGGTGAAAAGGTGGCGATAAAAATTAACCAGAACAATACCGATTCCCACCAAAGCAGTGCGGAAATCAATGCTAACCCAACCTTGATTCTTTCGTTGTTAAAAAGTCTTGTAAACGAAGCCGGAATCGCCCAGGAAAATATTACCCTTGCCGACCCCAGTAGGTTTATAACCAACAACATATACGACAAATGCCATTCTGTTTATCCGAACATACATTACATTGACCACAATGGTGGCGACGGTCGTGAAAAGGCCGCTTTTACGGATCACGGTTTCGTCTATTCGACTGATTTCAAAGGAATGACAAGTGGATTGGCAACCTGTTTTGCAGAAGCCAATTATGTAATCAACCTTGCAATTATGAAAGGGCATGTAAGTCAAGGTGTTACTCTTTGTGCCAAAAACTTCTTTGGATGTACCAACATCGAAACCGATTGGCGGAAAAATTCGCATGGCAGCGGTTTCAGCCAAAGCAGGGAAGGTAAAAGGCAATACTCGGTTTACCCTGATTTCATGGGACATAAAGACTTAGGTGCAAAAACAGTACTTTTCCTGATTGACGGTATCTATAGTAACAAAGCATTAAACGGGATTCCCAATACCAAATGGACATTGGCACCTTTCAAGAATGAGTGGATGGGCAGTTTATTTGCCTCCCAGGATGGAGTCGCTGTCGAATCTGTTGTCCTCGATTTTGCCCTTGCCGCTTGGCCCGATGCACCCGACATGATGTATAGTGATCATGCCATGGAAGAGATGGCTTTGGCAAATAACCCGCCTTCAGGAACCGTATATGATCCGGAACGCGATGGTACCCGCCTTGCAAGTTTAGGTGTTACTGAACATTGGAACAACCCAATCGACAAAAAATATAGCCGCAACTTAAAAACAGGGAATGGTATCGAGTTGGTTTACTCCCTCGTCAAAAAATAGTCTACGCCACAATATGGAAAAAATATGAGAATCCTGTCTTTTATATTTATTGCAATATATTTAATATCAATAGGTAAGATTACTGCTCAACAAAATCAGGTTGTAGTTTGGGACGGAGAATCCCCAACAAAAGGTGTAGGCTGGGTGACAAAAAATGGTATATGTTCGGTTAAGTCCCAAACCTACACCGTACATAGTGGTAAGTCAGCCGTGCAGTTTACTTTCAAAAGCCTGAATGTGTTATCGGAAGCCGATTGGATTGGTGCCGGCTGGAATTGGGTAAAATGGCAGGTTGGGCCATTCGGTACCGACATCACCACCATGAAATATTTTACCTTTTGGCTTAAAGTTGAAGGCGTTGCCGCAGAAATGAGGTTCAACCTGTTGTGCAACGGAGCCCCGGCGCTTGATATGCCAGAGCACCATACAGAAAAGGTGTTGGTGTCCAAATATTGTCCACAATGGAAAAATGGTGAGTGGAATAAGGTTATTGTTCCATTGAAAGACCTTGTACAACCGGCAGGTTTCGACCCCAAACATGTTGCCGAGATGCAATTTTTTAATACAGGAAACGGTGATGGCAGTTTTTTCATTGACGACCTTGCTTTCGAAGATGGCCTAACTGCACAAATACCAGTAAGGCATTCTTTTGTCTGTACCGATTATACGCAGGGAAAAGTCTGTATTATTTCGGATGAGGGAAAATTGCTCTGGCAATATGATGCTGAGAATTGCAACGATTTATGGGTTTTGCCCAATGGAAATTTGTTGTTCAATACCGGGCATGGTGTAAAAGAGGTCACCCGCGATAAAAAAGTAGTTTTTAATTACGAATCGAAAAGTGAGATCTATGCTTGTCAGCGATTGGCAAACGGCAACACCTTTATTGGCGAATGTAACTCAGGCTTTCTTCTTGAGGTTGCCCCTGGTGGGCAAATTATCAAAAAATTAAAACTTCTCCCGGAAGGGGTTGATGGTGGTCATGCTTTTATGCGCAACGCCAGGAAACTCGAAAACGGTAACTATCTGGTGGCGCACTATGGTTTGGATAAAGTTTCGGAGTACGATTCTTTTGGAAAGATTGTTCGTGAAATACCGATCAAGGGTGGACCTCATTCAGTAATCAGGTTGCCAAATGGAAATACCCTGATCGCATGTTCTGACCACAATGGAGAGCCACGAATCGTTGAGGTGGATACTTCGGATTCGGTGGTATGGCAGATTACAAAGAACGAATTACCTGGAATAGAGCTCAAATTTATGACCGGAATGGAAATCCTCCCAAATGGCAACCTTGTATTTACCAACTGGATAGGACACAATCAGCAAGGTAAGGTAACCCACGCATTTGAAATCACCCGTGATAAGAAAGTGGTTTGGATTTATGACGATCAAACGATCCTGAAAACCATGTCGGCCATCCAGATTTTGGATTCAAATGGAATTCCATTGAAAGACAAAATATTGTCACAAGACAAAACCTCTAAATATTCGGTAGCAGTAGCTCAAAGTTTTATCAAACGATTTCCAAACCCGGATACGATGTATTGTTGCGAAAATACGAACCATTTCAGTTGGCAGGCTGGTTATGTGATGTTTGCCATGGAAAAAATTTGGAGGGCCACTGGCGACCCATTGTATTACAATTACATCAAACGATATGTCGATCAGCAGGTTGACGAAAAAGGCAATATCCCTGATTTTAAAAGCAATGCCTTGGATAATTTCCTTCCGGGATATGCCATTCTATTTATGTACGAACAGACCCACCTTGAGAAATACAAGATAGCGGCCATGAAAATCCGCACCGATTTCGACGGCTATCCAAG
>CAIYPA010000580.1 GCA_903927965.1 uncultured Bacteroidia bacterium
CATGATCTTCATCGCCTGGGAATTCTTCACTTCACATTCACCGGCAACCGGGATATTTTTACCTGTCAGCAACGTGTTTCCTGCGATGATTGATGTCACAATATTCTCATAGTCATTGCCCGATTCCCCTTCATAATAGTAGGCCATCGAACCCAGGTTGCGGTTTTTGACCAATTTATCAAGTGCTACCGATGTTTTTGCTGCCCGTTTTAGCTCGAAAGTTTCACATTCCGACACCACATCAAAAGTAGATTTAAACTCCTCTAGTTTTAATTCTACTTCATTATCAGATACTTCGTCACGATATTTCTTCAATTCGCACATTTCGAGGAGTTCAATGTGAGTGCCAAAAGCTGCCGACTGTTTCGTGAGGTCTGTATAGACATCGAGCATCCCGCCATAATAATGGCCCAAAACTCCCAACCTGTTGTTGCGCATTGCCGATGCAACCCTGGCCGCCTCTGTCCATGCTTCGATTTCGCGCCAAGCCTCTTCATCCTGAAGATATCCAGTCACAAAATCGTAGTGAATGCCTGAGCGGTTAAACACACTTGCAATTTCGGGAACCGAGCATGCCTGACAATGTTCGAGCCATACACCTGTCATCTTACCTCTGTCACCCAGACGATTAAATGCCTCATAATCCAATTGTTCCACTGGTTGAAGGTTTAGGATGATGACCGGAACTTTCAATTTCTGGGCAATTGGCAGAACTGTTGAGGACAAAGCATAAGTTGAGACATACAGAAAAACGATTTCAATATCCTCCTTTCTCAGGAACTCAGCAGCTTCCCTCGCTTTGATCGGATTGTCAACCATCCCTGCATCAATGACTTCCACATTATATCCTGAAATCCTGATCCTGATTTGTTCCTGATATTCTTTTAAATGGTCCAATAATCCATCGAATTGTGCCCAGTAAGTATCCAGGCCAATTCCAAATAATCCTACTTTAGTCATTTCTATTTTATTCTTTAGTTTTTTATTTCTTTGTAACTGCTTAGAGGAATTCATATATTTTGTAACGTATTGTATATTATATGATTAACTCGAAATCCCCCCTGCCCCCCATTATAAAAGGGGGATTCAATCAAACATAATTTGCCTCCTTTTTTCATTCTTCATTCTTTCATTTTTTCATTCCTTCATTATTTTGACGGGTCCCAACAAGCCAGAATTCAGTAAGGGTGTGCTTCCCCTGATCATGTCAAAGCGGAAACCATCATGGGTTTTTGTGAACCGTTTCTCCTTTGGCAGGTTCAGGTCACCAATCACACGATTGGCCCAAAGATTGATGACGTCGATCTCTAACAGGTTTCCCGTTGACTTTATTGGCCAGGTGATTTCGACACGCCATGGAGCGCACCACAGGATTCCAAGTTTTTTACCGTTCAAACGGACTTCAGCAACATCCTGGACATTACCAAGGTCGAGAAACAGTCTTTTGCCAGTGCCACTTTCTGTTTTCACACCTTCATTAACCTCGTTCAGGTTGAACGATTTTCTATAAGTTGCCTTGCCGGAATAGTATTTAATGCCCTCTTCTGAATGGTTGATCCAATTGCTTAATGTCGGAAACGCCACTTCACCCGGACCGCCCCACTCCGGATCGAAAACAACTTTCCATGAATCGCCAAGTTCAAGAATTGGTGAAAGTTTCGGGAAATTACTGGTATCCTTACCGATGGCATCAATTGCAATTGGTTTGCGGAACACAATAAACCAGGAACCGAATGGTTCGAATTCGAGTGGCAAAGTAATACAGCCATTTGCCTGGGTAAATGCGTTTGCCATGAACATTTCACCTGTAACCGGATTCCAAATCTCAGGTTGTTTTCCTGAAATACGGAAAGTGAAATTGCTGGTTTCTACCTTATTTGTCCGATTAATCACAAAATAGATTTCTGTATCACCACTTGTACGGTGAATATAATCAAACTGTTCCGGGATTGCTTCCTGTCCTATGAAGGTAAAGTCAGGCTTCACACCATCGGCCAGAAGAACCTCCCGGGGAGTTTTTCCCCAAATTACCCGACCTTTGCCAAACTTCCTTTCAGTGCGTGATTTTCCGTCCAGATCGCCCCAAATTTCGGCAGCAATCTTAAGTACTTTCCGATCATTCTCAACATAGTCTTTCACTTCGCCTGAACTCTCAGGTGGAGGACCAACGACGGTTGCCCCGGTAATAATGAGTTCCCTTAATTTTGTGATCACGTCAAGCGACATTTCAGTGGAAGGAACCGGTGAAACTGCCAACTTTTGATAGGAGCTTACCTGACGGCAAATTTCAGGTAAGGGTGAAGTACAATTCTGAAGGACCAACAGCCGGTAGCTCATCCCATCGGGCAGCATGATTCTCCCATCTTTTACTGACATCCTGGTAAGTAATACTTCTGAATTGGTATAGTCACAATCGTAACCTGGACCAAGGGAAGGTATGATGTATTTTGGTGGCACCAACGTGGGAGGCCTTTCGCCAAGGTAAAAACAAACATCCCCAACAAATTTCCCCTGTTGCAGCATGTACTGGCAACGTGAAAGATAGCTGAAGAATGCACCGGACTGTTCCCACCACGTGATGTTTGGCGTAAAGTGCTGTCCTGCACAGAATTCATACCCTGGCTTCCCGTCTGAAGGTGGTTGACAGGTTGCCTGATGCAGCATAATCCGGTTGATCCCTTCACAAAAAGCATCGTTTGCGTAGGGTTTCAGGTCGGCAGGCCCAAGCGACCAATGGGTGCGGTCCTGTTCCTGTTGGGTAAATGACTCGGCCATAGCCTCCTTTTTGCCATAAATGTGTGCCGCGGTGGCTGTTTGCTTAAGGTTGAGCCGAAGGTGTTTATCCTGATTGTAACCGCCAGGTGATTTATAATGCCCGTTTACCCAAAACTCACCGGCAGGAATATCGCAACTCCCTAGGTTTTTCAAAGCATCCAGAGGCGGAATATCATTGGGTCCAGCCGCTTCGTTGCCCACTTTCATTCCATATTGATGGCACAGATCAGCGAAATGACCGTAAAAATTCTCGGCTATGCAATCTTGTATGGTAAGGTCAAAATCATTGAGGAACCGCCTGGAAACCAATGAATCAATCACTGTATATCCAGCAAGGACAGGCATATAGGGTTTCAGGTCGTAATGGCGAAATCTCAGAAACTGATTTGGAAAATCCTGTGTCCATGTCAATTTTCCGCATTCCCAACTATCCGACCACAAATAGGCAAGCTTTCCTCCTGCTTTTTTCGCTTCTTCAATCACCAGTTTGCCAAGATGGTTGAAATGATCATCCAACGATGCAGTGTTCAGATAATCAATTTCATAGCCTTCACCACCCTTGAAGGTATCTCCTTCAGGATATGCGTGCCATTTGCTCCAGGGATGTCCTGTCAACGTATAACCTGTTCTTAGGATAACCCATTGTCCGTCAGGAACATTCCATTCCAACATTCCATCCGGTTTCAGCTGGTCTGTCAGGTCAACGTAGGTTTTGGAGTCGATCGTTTTTCCATCACCTTTGGTGCGAAATGCCTGAACCCAGATATCATGGTAGTAACCATCAACAATTTCTCCCTGTGGCAGTTTACCTGAAAACAATTTAGGACCTTCAATCTTAATTTCTGAATAAATAACTTTTTTCATGGCGTTGTCCTGCGTAACCCATGGACCCATCATGGTCCAGCCACCTGCCATGTTGAAGCCCATTTCAATGTTCAACCGTTTGGCTTCGCTTACGGCATGTCGAAAAAGTTCCCGCCACTGCGTCCCAAGAAACTCAATACCAAGCATTGCCTCCTTTCCGGCATATCCGCCTGTACAAATCAAATTGACACCGCTTATCCCCTTTGCCTTAAACTCTTCCAAATCCCGGGTAATCCCCGCCTTGTCCACCCGATTGAAGAGCCACCACCAATAAACCCGTGGTTTTGCAGTTGCCGGTGGAGAAACAAACGACGTTTGCAACGGATCCAACTTTTGTCCAAAAACCAAACCGCTGTTTAGCAGAACAGAAAGCAAAATAAAAACCAATCCCTGACGACTAAAGGTTTTCATCCCAAAACTAATTAGAAGTCAAAATTCTTACAGGGCCGAGCAAACCCGATTCCATCAGCGGATCCCCTTTTTTGTAAAAGCGATGGGTTGTAAAGGTATATCTGCCACTTGTTCGCGGTGTTCCGTTCAACAGCCATTCGGGCCATTTCCCATCTTTCACGCCATCGTCCGGCATCGATTCATCGCCAATCAGCCTGTTGGCCCAAAGGTTGGCAACTTCGATCTCCAGCAAATTCCCTTTTTCTTTGGCAGCACCCGAAATATTGACCTGCCATGGAGAAGTCCAAACCACCCCAAGATCCTGGCCGTTCAGTTTCACCCTTGCCATATTTTTCACAACTCCCAGGTTGATAAAGAGTTCAGAAGCCTTTGTGTATTTGGAAAATTCAGGAATGTCAAAAGTTTTTGAGTATTTGGCGATTCCTGAATAGTGGCGAATACCATCCTCAGGCCTCGTAGTCCAATCGGTCAACGATTCAAAAACAACTTTTTTAGGACCACCCCAAATGGTATCAAAAGAGACTGTCCATGAACCATTTAAATTCAGGATCGGCTTTTTATCCTGAAAATTCACTGGTTTTGTAACATTCTCTGCAATAGCACTTTTCGATTTGTTGAAAATTACAAAAAAGCTTTGCGAAACATCCAACTTAATTCTGGTGGAAATCCCTTTTGAAGTTTTTTCAAGGTTGTTTAACTTATGGATTTCGCCAGTAACTGCATCCCACAATTCGGCATTTTGGGTTCCGTCACGGAACAGGCAAACATCTTCAACAGGCTGATCTGTACGGTTTGAAACAAAATAGATTTCCCTGTCAGGTATTGACCTATGGTTATATCTGATTGACCCTGAGGCTACAAAATCACGATTGACACCCAGTTTTTGGAGAAGGGTCGCAGTGGAATCGTAAGATGGATAGTAATCTGTCGAAAACTGACCAGCTAAATTCTGTGACGTAATCCGGCTTGTTTTCGAAGGAATGATCAGTTTTTTGCCCCACAATTCGGTAGCCAATTTCTTTAATTGCTGATCGCACTGTGGATAATTGACGAGCGATGGAGATTTGGATGGCGGATTTCCAACAACTGTAGCGCCTGCCTTGATCAGGGCAGCAATTTTCGTAAGCAGTTCTGGTGTCATGGTTTCAACATCTGGCAATACCAAAACACGGTAGGAACCACCACCCGGAAATACGATCCGCTTGTCTTTGACTTCTGCATTTTTCAATAGGATTGGCGAGCAACCATCGAATGAATAGCCCCGTTTGTCGGGCAATACTTCTGTCCCTTCGAGCGCTGAGGCTGGGGCGCGGAAAACTTGGGGGGCACCTTCTGGAGTAAGGTATAAAATATCCGCAACAGCTTTACCCTGAGAAAGAACGAACTGACATCTCGATACATATTGATGATAGGCAGGAACCATCGGCCACCACGTTTGTGCACGGTCCCAATGAACGCCGTAAGGTCCCATCGTAACCCCCGGTTTTAATCCGTCACCATATGGTTTATGGGCAAAAGTGTGGTAAAAGAACCGGTTGATCCCCATGCTGAACGCCCAGTCGCTCTGGTCTTTCATGTTACCTGGGTATTTTTTCCATGCCTCAAACGACTCTGCAGTAAAAGCTTCCGATGCCACCACCGGTTTTCCCTGAATATGAGCAATCGAGGTTGATTCTATGGTACTGAAAGCCGAATTGAAGCCGAATTTGTCGGTCCAGAATTCGCACATCGGCACATCGGCAACGCTCCCAAGATCGAGGTCGGCCGTTGGGTTCATATCGTAAGGCTCAAGCGACAAAGTAAAACCGCTCCGTTTTCCGAGTTCTTTAAACCTTCTTGCATGGTTTTCGATGATCAACTCCTGCGAAGTCAACCTGACATCCCACAAAAACCGCTCACTTAATTCCAGACTTCCTACGATTTGTCCGGCATAAGTTGGAAGGTATAACAGTGGGTCGTAACCTCTTCGTTTGATGAATTGTTTACGGAAATCACCAGTCCAGTTCTGCGACCCCATTTCCCAACTGTCGATATGGATCATTGTCCAGCCACCTCCTGTTGTCGATTTTCGTGGACCCACCTTTTTTAAAAGTTTTCCGATATATGTATCGTAGTGTGAATCAAAGGAAACCGTATCGAACTTGTCAACTTCAAATCCGAGACCGGGTTTGGGTGCAGGGCGTGTGACTGCTCCATTGTTTCGTTTTCCAAATCTCAGGATGGTCCATTTTCCTGCCGGCACCTGCCATTGAAGGGTGCCATCAGGTTTCATGTTTTTTGTAACATCGATGATCTTTGACTGATCAATGGCCGATCCAGCTACTTCGGCATAATTGGCCTGTGTCGGAAGGTATTGTTTGACACCCTTTTGCGAAGTATAAGGAGCCCTGTAATAAAGTGCTTTTTCATCGGTATCTGTGATGGATTGAACTGTTTTAGGAGTAGGATAGGCAAGTACAACGACATCTTCGTACCATCCGTCGCGGATTTGTTTTAACTCCGGGGTAAGGCTTCCGGCTCCAAAAAATGGTTTCTTGGGTTCAGGTTTTGGAAGTTGTGCATTGTAATTGGTTGGTCCCTGAACTTCTGTTGAACTGGAAACAAGGTGCATCATCGATTGTTCAGGTTTTACCCATGGGCCACCGCTACCGGCCCATCCGGGACCAGAACCCAGAACGATCTGTATTCCAAGTCTTTCCGATTCACGAACTGCATGAACATACAAATCCTGCCATTCGTCGCTCAGAAAATCAATTTTACCACGGGGAACACCCACGTTCACTTCGAGGAAAACAACATAACCTATACCAGCCTCTTTCATTGACTCAAGGTCGCCCGTCATGGCTTCTTTGGTTGTGTTCCCGTCCATAAAGTACCAGTAAACACCGGGGCGCGCTGAATCAGGAGGGTTTAAAAAGCCTTTCTTTAAAGGATCCAATGATTGCTCTTCACCCTTCGGCGAAACCCAGCAACCCACCAGTAACCAAACAGCCGTAATAACAAGGTAAAATGTTATTTTATTGTATTTCATAACATAATGATATTTAGATGATTAATTTTTATATTGGCTTTGATCGAAATTTTTTTTCCAACCAATTGCGGTACGCTGTACCTTTTTCTCTATCCTGACCAAATTTGGCTATAAATATTATCGCTGCTCCGCGGCTTAAGTATGTCTTGCATTTTCTACTCTTGTCCTTTATGTAATTCACTAAATTTGCGATGCCAAGAATAAATTTAGTTTGGATGCATGGTGATTTTCCACCTCGCAGAGCCGTAGGCTCGACCCATTTTGTATCAACGGATTTTAATCCGTTGATTAGCGATAAGGCTTCTCTAGGAGCAGAGTGCCGTAGGCACGTCCCATTCTTAATCACTTGAACACACTCTTCACTGCTTCCAGATACCCAAACTTGTTTTTGACATCCGGTTCAAGATAACTCCCTTCTGTCCATTCGTTCCAGCAATTGATGTTCATGATCCTGGGACCATTTGGGTCGGCCAATAACTTGTCTTTTGTCATTTGGAGGGCAGTTCTGAAATTCTGGGGAGTATTGTTGCCGATTGTATTTGTAAAAGGATACCCAAAATTTCCCCACTCCGATTTGATGTCACATCGGGGACTTGGATCCCATCCCATCGAAACATTGGGATAATACGGAACAGGATATTCCGCTTTGGCCTTGTCCCAATATTGAAAATACTGGTCGCGTACCTGGTTGAAATCGGTTTGGCGGTCCGGCAATCCAACATGGTGCACCCAGACATATGAAGTGGCCGAACTGAACCCGAGTTTTTTGATCAGTTCAGGGATATTGGCAGGAACTTTTTCAACCGGCAGGATTGGCCTTCCCCATGGAACCAGGTTCCAGTGGATTCCTTTGAATCCGGCAGCAATTGCTTTTTGGTTCAGCCGGTCCATGGCTGCTTTTGTCGCTTCGAGGCTCCCAAAACCTTCCATGAATTTTTGGATGTCATACACTGAAAAATAGGGTTTCCCATCAATCTTCCAGTAGTTGGGTTGGCTAAAGTACTTTTGGATCAGTTCATCCCCAATCTTCTCAAATCCTTGCGGGGAAACCTTTCCTCCATAAAGAAGTTTTTGAGCAGCCCCTTTTGTATAAGGGTGGATATCAAGCCAATCGTGGTTAGCCCACATAAAGGCAAACATTATTTTATGAGCGTTCTTTGCTTTCAGGAAACCCTCGTCGATACAACGGTTCAGAAAGGGGCCATCGTCATACCGGTACCAGTCGAAAATGAAGCAATCGACGCCATATTTTGCAGCGGCTTCGATCTTTTGGGTCATCACTTTGGGATCTTTTTCATCGGTATATCCCCAAAGTGGAACCTTTGGCTGATCGTGTCCGGGAAACCGTGGTTTTGCTGCTTTTACCAATTCCCATTCCGACCAGTCTTCACCCTTGTTAATGATGTTCCGTGGGTCATTGGTATGATAATTAGGAAAATAGTAAGCCGCAACCGTGATTTTTTCTGTTTTGCTTTTGACTTTAGGTGCGTTTCCAGCCAATAATGATGGGATGAAGAATGTTAGATTAAGTAATACAATAATCAGTTTTTTCATATTTGGAATATCTTGCTTTTAATATTATAACTGCTCGTTTATTTGATTTATATATAAAATTGAACTTTATAAAGTTTAACCGCTACGCGGTAACTTCCAAAACTTACTATTCTCTTCTACAATAGTTTAATCGCTACGCGATATTCAATATGGCTAATCTGTTATATTTCAACTATTTCTATTTTGTATCCAATATTTCCTTATTTCTTTTCCTATTTCAATGTATTTCAACTATTATTATATATCTTCCTGTATTTCAATATATTTCAACTATATTTCAATTCTTACTTCAACCATTTCATGATCTCATTCGCAATCAACTCATGTCCGGCTTCATTCGGATGATTGACCTGCGACATATACTTTGAAAGATGTTCTTTATCGGGATACAAAAATTCAAAAGCCTTGTAACTGTCGGCGAGACCCACCTGATTTTCGGCAGCCAACCGGCGGACCTGTTCGGTGTGTTTTTTAATTAGGTTTTCAGGATCGGTATAATTCACGCTTTGATCTGGAGAAGGTGTCAAGAGGATGATCTTGATCCCGAGGCTCTTTGCTTTTTTGATCATCTGATCCCAGGCTGCATAAGCTTTCTCAAGTCCGGGACCACGGTCATTCAGCGAATAGTCAATTAACAACAAATCCGGTTTGTGGATCAGCACATCCCTTTCAAACCGTTCAGCACCATTTATGGAATTTTCGCCACCAATAGCCGTAACGATCACATTCACAACTGCAAAGGGATACGTCTCCTTCAATTTCCTTAAAACCTGGTTTGGATATGCAGAGATTGTATTCACTTGTGGTGTCTTGAAATAACCTGCCGGAACGCTATGACCATGAAAGACAAGGTTGATGGTCCTGTTTTTGGGCCACTCTTTTTGCATCTCGACTTTAAGGTCGTTCAAATAGGTTGCCGGGTCTGCTGCTTGATTTGTAATCGTTTGACCATTAAGTATTAATGTAAAAATAGTGAACTGAAGGATTAATATTTTCTTTATCATAAAGGAGATAATTAGTCAAGGATCTATATATTAATTTTGATTTTCTGCGTTGATCCGCGAGTTCTGCGGGAAATTATTCCCTCTTTCCCGCAGATCGCGCAGATTTTCGCTGATTTAATAAAATTCATATCAATAAAAAAGTATTTAAATTTGATATAATCTTTAATTTTGATCAAAATTTATTGAATGCAATATCTGAATAAATTAGGTTTCTGTTTTATGATTTATTGATCAAAGAACTTTGATTTTTGACACTACTACATGTTATGCAGCACCCAAAATACACCGATATCCGTTACCTGACCGTTCTTGAACAGGACGAGAACTGGAGCCTGATCGTTAAAGATGCTGGATTTCAATCTATTCCACCAAACAGCAATTATCCATTAGGAGACCATCCATCCGAATATACCTTTAAATTTCAAAACGGCAGGATATTGGAGGAGTTTCAAATGATCTATATTACGAAAGGTTCAGGAACTTTCGAATCCACCAATTGTAAAAATGGTACAATAGGGGAGGGGACGGTCTTCTTTTTGTTTCCTGGCGAGTGGCACCGTTTCAAACCCGATCAGGCAACGGGATGGGACAGTTACTGGATCGGGTTTAGTGGACAGTTTGCCAATAATTTGTTGGCAAATGGGTATTTGTCTGTAAGTAAGCCAGTTGTAAAAATTGGATACAACGAGGAGTTGGTTAGCCTTTACCGTCGCGTTCTTGAAGCCGGGAATGAGGAGCGGTCGGGTTATCAGCAGTACCTTTCGGGAATTGTGATCCATTTGTTGGGCTATGTCTATTTCAGGACAAAGGATGTCCATTATGAAGATCAGGTGGTAGTCCAGAAGATTGACAAGGCGAGGATGCTGATCAGGGAGCAGATCGATGCAAATATTTCCCCGGAAATTATTGCCAAAGAACTAAATATGACCTATTCCTGGTTCCGGAGGTTGTTTAGGCAATATACCGGTTTGGCTCCGGCACAATACATTGCCCAGCTCAGGCTAACCAGGGCCAAAGAACTGCTTTCTACTACACAGCTAATAATCAAGGAGATAGCCGTATTGATGAATTATGAGTCAATCGATTATTTCTCAACCCAGTTCCGCCGGCAATCAAAACTGACACCAACCCAATATCGGAAAACGTGTGATGGCAAGAATCCCAGGGATTAAAATTTGGTCTTTTTTTTCGTTTGTTTTTGAAAAGTTTTATAAGTTTACAAGGAAATAATAAACTAAATAAAGACAATTGAAAATGACAATACTCCATTTATTGGCATCAACACAAGGGCTAAAAGGTAATGAAGCCAACATTGTCCTGGCAAAACGAATTGCTTTGACAGACGATAAAAATGCTGTAAAAGAGCTTGTTGACAATTTGAATAATAAAGACAAAAATATCCAAAGCGATTGTATAAAAACACTTTACGAATTGGGTTATTTTAAACCGGAATTGATTGAAGATTATCATACCGAATTTATCAACCTACTGACCAATAAAAACAACCGCCTTGTTTGGGGAGGTTTGATTGCCGTAGCAACTATCGTTGATTTGCGTCCCAAGGAGATATTTGATTCACTCACAAAAATTATGGAAGCAGTAAGAAATGGATCTGTAATCACCATAGATAGTGGAGTTGAAATTTTGTCAAGGCTGAATAAACATGATGATTATTTTAGCACAACCGATCCTTTGCTAATTGAGCAACTTTGGAATTGTCAGATAAAGCAATTGCCCATGTATATTGAGAAAGCACAAGTCTCAATAAACAAGGCGAATAAAGATATTTATAGGGCAATAATCGAAAAACGAAAACCAGATTGTGAAAATGATTCACAAATAAAGCGATTGGAGAAATCGTTGAAGCAAATAAATAAACTTTAAAAACAAAAAGCCTTATGAAAGCAAAAAGATTAATTATCAGCACTTTGTTGGGAGTGGTATTTGGTTTTGTATGCTATGGTTTTGCATCAAGCGGACAAAATGAAGTATCGACAATCTTGGCCCTGAACATCATTCTTGGCAGGACACTTATTGGCGTGGCCATCGGAATAAGCCGTTTTACATGTAAACATTGGTCTTTACATGGCATTGTTATGGGGTTGGTATTTAGTTTGCCGCAAGGATTTGGTGCAATGTTGGGTCCGGACAGCCCCGAATTTTCACACAACATGATGTTCGTGTCAACGGTCGTTATGGGTGTAATTTATGGATTCCTTATAGAATTGATAACTTCAGTTTTGTTTAAGGCAAAACAGGAGTAATATTGGGTTTATTACCTTTTCTATACTAATTGGATAGGGAGGACTGTTTCACTTTTATAATCACCTCTATTTTAGCAATATAAGATTTTTTTATCCATATCCAGATCAATGAACAAACTAAAAGTGATAATCACCGGTGCCACGGGAATGGTTGGTGAAGGAGTACTTTACGAATGTTTGCAGCACCCCGAGGTTGAAAAAGTTTTGGTGGTCACCCGCAAACCATGTTGCTATTCGCACCCCAAACTGACAGAGATCGTTCACAACAATTTCTTCGACTTTTCAGCAATAAAGGACAAGCTAAATAGTTACAATGCCTGCTATTTCTGTCTTGGGGTTACATCGGCCGGCAAAAACGAAGCAGAATATACAAAGCTCACCTACACCCTGACATTGGGTTTTGCATCAACACTTGCAGCCCTTAACACGGAAATGACTTTCTGCTATATTTCTGGCACTGGCACCGATAGTACCGAAAAAGGAAGGATCATGTGGGCGAGGGTAAAAGGAAAAACCGAAAACGATTTAGTGAGACTTCCCTTTAAACAGGTTTACAATTTCCGTCCAGCCGGTATCGAACCGTTTTTACCATTGAAACCGTCGATGACCTATTACAAACCCTACAAATATTTGGGCTGGTTATTTTCTATTATGAAAGTTGTCGCACCCAATTCTATCGTCTCTTTAAAGTATATTGCAGCAGCTTTAATAAATGCCTCATTAATAGGCTACTCCAAAAATATTCTGGAAGTCAGGGACATTAAGATTTTGGCAAAAGCCAATCTTTCAAAATGAGGGGAATTATTTAATAAATTTTTGAAATACGATGGAAAATAATTCAATGATCTGTCAGAGTTGCGGGATGCCGCTCGACAAGGACCCAAACCAAGGCGGGACAAATTCGGATCAAAGTAGAAGTGATCAATACTGCAGTTTCTGCTTCCTGAATGGGAAGTTTACAGACGAAGGGATTACCCTTCAGGAGAAGATTGACAAAAACGTCAGGATGGCAGTTGCAAGGCTAAATATCCCGAAAGATCAAGCACGGCAAATGGCCGAAAGTATTTTGCCTTTCCTGGCAAGGTGGAAATAGGTGCTGCTGGCATTCGCGACAATAAATCAGGCAGAATATTGAAAACATGTCTTTTTAAAACTTCATTCTGTATTTGAGCCGGTTGCAAACATTCATTAATTTGAACTACTTTTGCACCCTCAATTATTGTTATGGGATTTAAAGAAGAAATATTACGTCGCCGGACTTTCGGCATTGTCAGCCACCCTGATGCAGGGAAAACAACACTCACAGAAAAGCTCCTTTTATTTGGGGGGGCTATCCATGTTGCAGGGGCAGTCAAAAGCAACAAAATCAAAAAAGGGACTACCTCCGATTTCATGGAGATCGAGCGGCAGCGTGGTATCTCGGTTGCTACCTCGGTTATGGGATTCGAATTTAACGGGTACAAAGTAAATATCCTTGATACACCTGGTCACCAGGATTTTCAGGAGGACACCTTCCGCACGCTTACCGCGGTTGACAGTGTGATTATTGTGATCGATGCCGCAAAAGGGGTGGAGCCCCAGACCGAAAAACTCATGAGCGTTTGCAGGAGCCGTAAAACGCCTGTCATTGTTTTTGTCAACAAAATGGACCGTCCGGCAGACGATACCTTTGACCTTCTGGATGATATTGAAAAACAATTATTTATAAAAGTTAGGCCATTGAGTTGGCCGATCAATAACGGACCTGAATTCAAAGGGGTTTATAATATTTATGATCAGAACCTGAGCCTTTTTGATCCAAGCATTACCGATATTAGGGAAGGGATCAGTTTTTCGGACATTAATAACCCGGAGCTTGAAACTTATATTGGCAAAGATGCCAAAGTTTTACGCGAAGAACTTGAAATCCTGGAGGAGGTTTATCCAGAGTTCGACCTCGAACAATATCTTGCCGGCGACCTTGCTCCTGTATTTTTTGGGAGTGCTTTGTACAACTTTGGGGTCAAGGAACTGCTCGACACATTTGTTCGCATTGCACCATCACCGCGACCCAAAAAATCTGAGGAACGTATGGTATTTCCTGAAGAAGAGACATTTACTGGATTCGTATTTAAGATTCACGCCAACATCGACCCGAACCACCGGAGCCGTATCGCTTTTGTGAAAATTTGTTCGGGACGATTCGAAAGGAACAAGAACTACCGGCACATCAGATTGGGCAAAGTATTCAAATATTCGAGTCCTACGGCATTTATGGCCGACAAAAAAGAGGTGATCGACGAGGCATTCCCGGGAGATATCATCGGTATCCCCGATACCGGGAATTTTGTGATCGGCGATACATTAACTGAAGGTGAAATCCTGCATTACAAAGGAATCCCTTCGTTCTCGCCCGAAATTTTCCGCTATATTGAAAACAACGATCCCATGAAATCGAAACAGCTTGCCAAAGGTGTTGATCAGTTAATGGACGAAGGTGTCGCACAGTTATTTACTAGTCAGTTAAATGGACGTAAGATCATTGGGACTGTAGGTGCACTTCAGTTTGAAGTGATCGAGTATCGTCTTGAGCATGAGTACAATGCAAAATGCAGATGGGAATCCTTGTCCTTATACAAAGCTTGCTGGATCCAAAGTGAAGATAGGGTAATGCTTGAAGACTTTAAAAAGCGCAAATACAATAAAATGTCGATCGATAACCATGGGAGGGACGTTTTTATGGCCGATTCTGGGTTTATCCTTGATATGGCACAACGTGATTTTCCCAAAATCAAGTTCCATTTTACATCCGAATTTTAAAAAGGAAAGCCCCAGAACTCGTAATGAATTCCGAGGCTTTCCCCTATAATCAGATGACCTAAACTGCGAAATTATCAGCCTTACGATAGGCTTCGATCAGTGCAAGTTCACCCTCTTTTCCCTGGATACTCCTGCCATGTTCCATGCACAAGGTTCCCTGATATCCTTTATCATAGATGTGCTTGAATACATTGATGAAATTGATCTCGCCCGATCCTGGCTCTTTACGTCCCGGATTGTCGCCAAGATGGAAAGCACCGATTTCAGACCAGGCTGCATCAATATTGGGAATAAGATTTCCCTCTGTGATTTGTTGGTGGTACAAGTCGTCCACAATTTTGCAGGCCGGACTGTTAACTCCACGACAAATGGCATAGGCTTGGGGAACACCTGAGAGGAATAAACCCGGGTGGTCGCGTTTGTTGAGCGGTTCAAGAACGATTGTTAGTCCACCTTTTGCAGCTATATCGCTTAATTCGCGCATGATATCAATGACATTGGCAGTTTGATATTCCCAAGCCATGTGTTCATTGTACCGCCCTGGAACCATCAAGGCATATTTTAAACCAGTGCGTTTAAATATAGCAACGCCCTCATTAATTTTTTTAATCAGCATTTCGTGAGTTGCAGGATCTTTTATGACCATCGATTCAACCTTAAAATCTGCATACAAAACGAATGGACCCATATCCATGTTTTGACGTGCCAACTCTGCAACAATTTTATCCTGGTCCTCAACACTGCGTCCAGGAAAACCATTGTCAAACATAGCCCTGAAGCCCTGGTCGGAACAGAATTTGATGTTATCGATGATATCTTTCCCGCACAATTCAGGGAACATCCCAAAACCTGGAGCATACTTCAGTTTGAATTTTGCGGAATTACTTGGTTTTGCGTCGGCCAATGGGTTTCCCAAAGAGACGCCTGACAATCCTGCGAATGCTGCAGTTGCTGCGGAATTCTGAATAAAGTTTCTTCTTTTCATAGAGATTTCTTTCAAAGATGTTAGTTATAATACTTGTCCTTAGGAACGATGATCCACATTACAAGGTAAATCAATACACCTGGGAATACGACCGTAAAAAAGGTTGCCAGAGCGAAAACAAGCCGAACGACAGTAGGATCAACAATCAAATAATCAGCTATTCCACCACATACGCCGGCTAACATTCTGTCACTGCGGCTGCGGGTGAGTCTTTTGGGAGAATTTAGTTGCATACAAGTCTATTTTTGGTTATCTACTTCTTCATCATCGTCATCCTCTTCATTTTCAAGCTTATAAAGCTCTTCCTCATATTCAAGCTCAAGATCCATGAATTCTTCAGCCTGTTCAAGCAACTCCTTTTTCAACTCTTTGCTTTCAGGCTCATCGTCAATCCAATAAATCTCCTGATCGACAGAAAATGCCTCAACATTACAACCAACTATAAATCTTGGTTGCTCATTATGGATGACGAAGATTTTGTCGGGTAGAACCTGTGAATTGTCCGCTAAAAGAAATTTTGGTAACATGATACTTTTTTTAATATGAATACTTTTTGCACATGTAAGGACATATTTTAAGAGAATACCTATCCTTCATTGCACATTCAAAAATACAATAATTTGTTTAATTAAGTCCTAATTTCAAAAATTTTAGTCAACTAATAATTTCCGATTATTCATGGATTTAGCCTCCTAAGATTTGCAGTCATCAGTTCCACAAATACCGAAGTTGTGCCATCATGTCATTTCTGTTTTAAATATACTGTTAGATTGACATATAGACTACGAAGTGTAATCTTTTCTATCGTTCAGAATATCAATATTATGCAAATATTTTCAAAAATAGTGTTGCTTTTTTGGCATTTTAGTTGTAAAAAAACAACTAAAGGTTGAAATTTAAAACAGAGTTTAACAATTAATGAATGGAGGATCAAGTTATGACACTCGCAAGAATTACCGACAGAATGTTCCCGACTATTCCATCTTTTATTGACAACTTTTTCTCAAGGGATTTGATGGATTGGAACAACTCGAACTTTTCGAGTACAAATAGTACGCTACCCGCTGTAAACATCAGGGAAAATGAAGAATCTTTCCAGATTGAAGTCGCTGCTCCCGGACTTGCAAAGGAAAATTTTAAAGTAAATCTGGACAAGAACCTTTTGACTATCTCTTCTGAATTGTTGCATGAGAAAGAAGAAAACGTAAAAAAGTATTCACGTCATGAATTTAGCTATCAATCATTCCAAAGGAGTTTCACTTTGCCGGAACCAGCAGTGGAAGGTGATAAGATAACCGCAAAATATGCTGACGGGATTCTTTATGTGACACTTCCAAAACGAGAAGAGACCAAACCAAAACCTGCAAGGAATATTGAAATCATGTAAACGGCATCCGAACCGCTCTCAACAGGGGGCGGTTTTTTTGTGAAATTTCAAAGAATGGGAGACATAAGTTTTATGAAACTTTTCTCTAAATGTTTATTAGAATTAGGAACTGTCGTGGAGAACTGCCAGTTGCCAGCAGCCATTGCCTGAATCACCCTTCGCGGTTCAGCAAGTTGACATCCTCAATTAACATTTCCTGTATTTCGAGGAAGTTATCCTGCAAAAGGTTCATATTCTCCGCAAAAAAAGTATACATGGTAAGCCAGTTGCTAAACCTGTGTAAATCAAGGTCTTCCTTTTTAATATAAATTCTGCAGACTTCCTGTTGTTTGGTGTTGAGGTAACAGAAATCCCAGGTCAAACCATTTGAAAATCCCTGTTCAAGAATCAACCTGTATTTTTCGAGCAATTCAAAAACCCGAAGCCGGTTACTTTCAGATCGGTGGTTAATCTCAAGAGCTACCATGGCATAATCGCGCCCGGAGTCAAATTTAAGGTCCAGATGACCGATTTTAGTATCGTGCAGGATCCATTTTTTCTTTTTCCGGGCTAGTTCAGGGACTGTGTTGCAATATGCATCAAATTGTACCCAAAACCGCTGTATGATTGCCTTTTTCTCCTCTTTTGTGAACATTCAGGTAGCCTGATAAAATATCCAACGATGGTAAAAAAGTCCGGAAGAAAGTAGAAGTGGGATTCCCATTGTAATGTAAGCGAGTGAGAGTGAACTCAAAGGGATAATGCCTGATTTGCGCAAAAATATACCCATCGAAATCATTCCTACCATCATGAGGTAGCTTTTTGAACTGAAAAATTCATATAAGTGGTGACGATCACCAGGCAATAAAGAAATGCGTTTGATATGTGAACGCGAAATTTTCAGAAAAAGCAAAACAAAGAAAATCAGTCCACCCAAAAGGCAGGCTGCAATATTTAACCATGGAAATCCTGCTGAAGTATCAAGGTAAGAATTTCCCCTGAGAAGAAGCATTCCACCCGCAAAGGTCCAGACCAGGGCCGCTTCGAAAATGAGGAAGTGTTTTGAAACTTTCAAATTATGGGATTCAAATCTGCCCATTATTACATTAAATTTATTTAACTTAATTAAAAAAAGAGCCCCACACTAAAGGGAGGCTCTTTTTTAATTGCTTGATTTAATGTGTAAAAACTATGCTAGTTTTACATTTACCGCATTCAATCCTTTTCTTCCTTCAGTAACTTCGAAGGTAACTTCGTCGTTTTCCCTTACTTTGTCTTGAAGACCTGTTACATGAACGAAATACTCCTTGTCTGAGCCGTTGTCTTTAATAAATCCAAAACCTTTGGACTCGTTGAAAAATTTTACTTTACCTGATTGCATTTTATTAATTTTTAATCAGGACAAATATAACTCAAAATGATGAATTCCAAAGGATTTTGAAAATATATTTACATTCAATCAATTTAACCAAATTAACTGGAATTAGTCAGCCTTATTATTTGCAATTTGTTGACCCATCATATCCCTTAACTGCACATTAAAATCATGCTTAACCAAAAAATAAATATTTTTGCTAATAAACTGAAATATTGCTGATAAGCGGACAAGCTTTTGAAGCTGTGATTTCGATCTTAACCTTTTCAGTTTCAATTGGTTCTATTTTTAGTATCCTTTTGTATCCGATCGTTGTCCCTTTAATTGCTTCAGCCCATGAGTTATTTTTCCAAACGAATACTGTAAAACCTTTAACACGTTGACCCAGTTTAATATACTCCTGTATAGAGATATATTTAACTGTTTTTTTTGACCCCAGTTCAATGGTAAGGTTTCCAGTTGAGATGTTGTCGTCAGTTGCCCAGTATGTCTCTTTTTTTCCATCTGTCACATTTGCTGCCGAGTAGTTCTTGGAGCTGCCCCTGTAAGTGTTGGCTTTGACTTCAGCATGAAGCGCAAGGTCTGTTTTGAAGGCTTCATCGATCATTTTTTTCCAACCGAGCAACGATTTCACATCATTTTCATGGAACAATCCCCTGCGGTCGGGAGGAATATTCAGGATCAGGTTTGAACCCCTTCCTACAGATGAAAGATAGATTTCGAACAGGTTTTCGGGAGTTTTAACTTTTTCATCTTCCTTTGCATGATAAAACCATCCCGGACGGATGGATACATCCACCTCAGCAGGAATCCATTTATTGCCTTTTTCATCCCCTAAGTTCAAAATTGGACTGATCCCACTCTTTCCCGCATAAATTGTGTCTGTATTGATTGTGTTCCAATTTGCTGGTCCGGCTGATCCGCTTTCATTCCCGCACCAGCGTACGTCGGGTCCGGCATCGCTGAAAAATACGATATTGGGTTCCATTTTCCGTACAATGTCCAACGTTTTTGGCCAGTCATAATAGGTAGCACCACTTATCTTTCGTTTCTCCCTGGCACCACCGTAATAACCATCACCGCCATTTGCACCGTCAAACCACATTTCGAAAACGGGTCCATAGGCAGTAAATAGTTCGCGCAATTGGTTCCTATAGTATTCAACATAGGATGGGGAACCATAATCGGCCCTGTTCCTGTCCCATGGTGAAAGGTAAACCCCAAATTTTAGGCCGTATTTTTTACATGCCTCCGAAACATCTTTCACAACGTTGCCCTGGCCATTTTTCCATTTGCTGTTTTTGACTGAATGATCGGTATATTGACTTGGCCATAGGCAGAAACCATCGTGATGTTTGCAGGTAAGGACGATTGCTTTTAAACCTGCATCTTTAACCGCTTTGGCCCATTGGTTGACATCCATTTCAGATGAAGGATTGAAAACCTCTGGGCTCTCGTCTCCATACCCCCACTCTTTATCTGTAAATGTGTTTGTTGTAAAGTGGACAAAAGCATATTGCTCCATTTCGTGCCAGGCCAATTGACGTTCTGTTGGGACTGGTAAGACAGGTGCAGGAGGCGCCACAGTTTTTTCCTTATTTGATGCAAGTACCTGAAATACAGATAATAAAAAATAAATAAACAAATAATGCCTTTTCATAATCTAAATAGTCTATTGGTTTGTAAAATTTGTCAATCGTTTTTTTCCTGAGTATCCGTGATTTTACCATTTTTGTTTTCCGAATAGCGGGCAGCCACAATAAGTACAATAACAAGTATTATCGCAACATAGAGAGCATTCGGAATCGGTGGGGGATCGCCCTGTCCATAAGAGTGCATACCCGATAAATAGTAATTGACACCAAAAAAAGTCATTAATACAGTGCTTAATCCTACCAAAGCAAGACTGCTCAAAGCAAAAATACTTTTTAATCCGGGTATTTTGCGCAGGTGCAGAATAAAGGCATAAACCAAAACAGTGACAAGTGCCCAGGTTTCTTTTGGGTCCCATCCCCAATATCTGCCCCACGATTCATTGGCCCAAACTCCACCTATAAATGAACCGATTGTCAACAACATTAAACCAATAATGAGGGCCATTTCAATAATATACGATACTTCAAGAATCGTGAATCGGATATTGATCTCATTTTTCTTGTTCCTCAGGATCATAAGAACCAGATTGAGCATCCCCAGCAAAGCACCCATTGCAAGAAATCCGTAACTTGCTGTAATGATTGCAACATGGACAACCAACCAATAGGATTTAAGCACCGGTACAAGATTGGTTATTTCGGGGTTCATCCAACTCATCCCTGCGACAAAAAGAATAATCGCCGCTAAAATCGTTGTGACTGCAAGTGTAATTGGGGATCGTTTCACAAAAATTAACCCAGATAAGCTTGTGGCCCATCCAACATAAATCATCGTTTCATAACCATTGCTCCATGGAGCATGACCAGAAATATACCATCTGATCAATAAACCTGCAGTATAGGATATGAATCCAAGGAATACAAGCAAAATTCCTCCTCTGATAAATTTTCCAACCTGGGCGTGCGGATTGAAAATGAGCATAAAATGGAAGACGAGCAAAATAAATCCCAGAATGGCATAGGTAATCGCCAATTTCCCAAATATGTTGAAATTGTTGTAAAAAATCTCCAGACTTATTTTGCCTGGTGAAGGTATGATGTCGGATCCATAAGTTGTCTGAAATTTCCCGATGTATCCAAGGTATTCATCAGGTTTCGACCAGTTTCCTGAATTTAAGGCACCCAGATAAGCTTCATAATATAAGTTGAGGATGCTGCCGGCAAAATCGGCTTCATCTTTTTTCATGGTTGCCGGAAGCGTGGAGTGGGTCACCCAGGTTTTATTCGGGTCTTTGGGGACAGGAAATATTTTTAAGAACTCCCCATTGAAGATCTGGTAACAGATGTTTACCCTTTCATCAACGTTGATAATTTCCTTGTCAAATTTATTCCGAAGTGTTTGTTTTTTATTGTAAGAAGCCTGCACAAGATTATTTAGACGATAATTGCCGGCTTTATCGAATAAGTTTAGGTAGGAGGAATAATCATCTGAAATCCCCAAAGTTTTCTGCAATTCGGAGTTTCCTATTTTAATAAATGGGATATTCTTCCATTTATCCATATTTGCGCTCATATCAATGAAAAACTCAACTGGCGAAAGTCCATCCCAACTTCCTTTTTTAGATATTTTGCGCAACAGGTCCGATGCCAATGTATTGACCGGCTCGATTCGCCCTTCATGGTCCTGGACCAATAGCCTTCCGAATGAATTGATGTGTTGCTCTTTAGTTGGAATGATGGCACCTGATGCTGAATTCATTGTCCAGGTTATGGTACTAAAGAAAAGTAACAATAGTATTGTTTTACCCGACTTACGCATCTTTTGCAGTTTTGAGCTTAAAAGGATTAACGTTTGGAAGCGGCTTCTTGGGCTAAAAATTGTGAAAACCATGCCAAGAGCCATCAGTAAATAGCCCAGGTATGAAATGAAGGTTCCCCAATAATCGTGGTTAACCGAAAGGATGGTTCCTTTCTCATCCTTATCGAACGAAGATTGGAAAAAGCGGTATCCGTTGTATTTCAGGATGTTATTCATGAATATGCGGAATGGTCTTTCCACTGAGGCAGTGGCATCTTTCAATTTAATTTCGCTTGCATACGAAGAGGGACTATTTGATCCTGGGTACCTTTCAAGTTGAAAATCGACAAGATAAATACTGCATGGGAGATCGCGTACAACAGATCCATAGGTCAGTCTAACATCTATTCCATTGATAGAGCAGGTTGAAGGAATACCTGTCCTTCCGAAAACATTAACTCGTTTTGTTTCATTCCCGGATGAGATTTTAGCTGTAAACGCATCCGGAAGGTTCTGATCTTCAGTTTGGACAAGCTCTGACAGTGCTTTTGGTAAATATTCTTTGAGTACAAAACCCGATTTGCCGGTGCTGTAGAAGGTCTGCTTAGATACTTCGATTAATGTAAGTGGCAACAGTTTCTCGCCTGCCTTACCTCTCACAAGGGATGCCGTAATCGTGTCCATAGAGATCATCTTTAGCTTATTTTCAGCAATTGTGAAGACAATTGCTGCTGAGCCATCCCCAGTCCCAAATCCAAAACTATCGGAGCCTATTGCATGTTTTTCCTTTTCAGCAAGACAGAATTCTGTAATTTGATTTGATTGATCGCTGTATATCAATGAAATAACCGGAAGTCCATTTGGGTCGGCTTTGATATTTTCTGATGCGTTTGGGACGAACATTTCATTTTCAACTGTCAACGATTTTCCGTCTATTTCAATTGTTTTCTTATAGCGATTGGTTGTATTTGGCGTGAATTTTACTTTTGTACTCTCCTTTATTTCTTTTCCGTTTGCAATGGCATTGACACTGATATAAGTTGATTCTGAAATAACCTGGTTGGCCGATTCTCCTTCACGGATGTGCATGCTCCCTTCAAACCCAAAATAGCGGGTAACCCCGGCACCGATGATGATGAGGATAAATGCGAGATGAAAAAGAAGGATTGCCCATTTTTTCTGGTTGACAAGGTTGTATTTGAAAACACTTCCTGCAAGATTGACAACCCCTGTGAATAGGAGCAATTCGAACCACCAGGCCTGATAGATAAGTGCCTGTGCAGTATCGGTTCCATAGCTGTTTTCAATAAATGTTGCGTAAGCTATTGATATTGCAAAAAGCATAAGCAGAATAACGGTGAAAAGCATGGAAAATAGAAAGGAAACTATTTTTTTCATGATTTTAATAAAAGTGGAAAGTAAGGGAATTTTGGATATTTGTGATCTATTATATAGATAATCAATATGCTAAAACAAAAAAACTCCTTTGTTTAAAGTAAAACAAAGGAATTTTTATATTTTTTAATCCGGAATTAGTTTGTCTTTGGACTTGGATCTGCGTGTGCTATTTTAGCTGCGTATTCTTTGTAATTAAAGCCCTTGAAATTTGGACTTTCTTTGTTGTGGCACTTAACACAAACCGCTTCTTTAGGCTCAATCATACCCAATGTCATGGCTTTTTCTTTTTTCATATTTGTGGCCGTTTTATAAGCACTGCCTGGTCCATGGCATGATTCGCATGAAACTCCCTCTTCGACTGTAATCGTAGCAACCAAAGCTTGGTCTGCGCCTGCTGAAGTAGAATGGCATTTCAAACATTTTGCGTTTTTCTGATCTGCAGGTTTTAAATCGGAAAATGCTTTTGAGTGCTTGCTAGCCTCCCATTTGGTAAACTGTGCACCTTTGTCAGCCTTGTTGTGGCACATTTTACACTTTGCTGCCCCAATATACTTTTCCCCGGCAGCATTGGCGAAAGAGACAACAAGGAAAACCATACTCAATAAAAACACTAATTTTTTGTAGTTCATAGTCATTAAATTTTTAAAATTAAAAAAGAATAATTATTTAAAGTATCAATTTGTTTTTCTCTCAATTTATCAGAACAAATATGCAATATTATTTTTAACAAAACAATAATAATGCCATAAATTATAATGTAGTTGCCAATATTAATAAAGTTGTGAATGGCATGAAGAGCAAAGCTCCGTTTTCCATGCATCATCAATATCGGCAGGATGTTTGAATTCAAGTGGCACCATCGAATTTGAATATTCCATTTTGCCACTGTTGCTCTGTGCCAGGATATTATGGCAGAGGTTACAATCTTTGGATATAACTTTACCTTTATCTGTGGCATGTCGGTCGTTGTGGCACCTGAAGCAACCATCAAATTCCATATGGCCTATGTTGTTTGGATAGCTCCTCCAATCGGCCTTCATTGCAGGGAAAATATTGTTTCCATAGCCTGTTTGAATCGCAACGATGGAACTGTCTATTTCTGCTTTTCTGCTACTGAATATTTCAGGATATTTTGATTTATAAAAATTGGTAACCTGGTTTTTGATGGCAAGAAAAGCACTGTCTTTATCCCCATAGATCTTATAAAGGGTTGTCATAGAGATTTTTTTAATTTCAGGAAGAGTTTTTGAAATTTTCCCGGCAGCCATTGATTTATCGATAAAGTTCTGTGGTACATTGTAATTGTGGGATGGCCGGTTATGGCAATCAAGGCAATCCATTACCCGGGTTTCGAGCGAATCGAGTTTTTGCTGGCTTAATTTGTTTTCGCCATCGGTAAATACTTCGCTAACGCCGGTCTTTGTGTTTGTGTACCTGACCCAAGGAATGATTTGTCTGTTCGCTGAAGTCGTCTTATATTCAATTTTAACAGATGAGCTAATGTGCTGGTGGATCCCTTTTGAAATTCCGTCGGAACTCATCTTGGGGCTGGTTTTCATCTGCAACTGAATAGAATGTTCTGTGTTGACATCATCAGCAAGAAAGGAAGTCAAATTCTTGATCTTATTGTCGTAAAATTTTTCAGGCCAGTGGCACTGTTCACACGTTTCCCTTGCTGGTCTCAAATTGGCAATAGGGGTAGGAATGGGGGTAGGGTATTTATGGGCCAAAACCGAATAGACCTGGTACATCCCCGACATTTTGCTTTTTACATACCAGCTTGCACCTGAACCGACATGACATTCGACACATGCAACCCGTTCATGGGAAGAACCGTGGTAGGTTACAAATTCAGGTTCCATTACCTTATGACACAATTTTCCGCAAAATTCAATGGATTCAGTATAGTGAAAAGCCTCGTAACTGCCTATTGATGAGATTATTAAAAGAAAAATAGTTCCAACTACAAAAATGATTGAAGCATTTCGTGTCGCTTCATTGTTAAAATCAATGATTGGCCAGCTGATTGTTTCACCATCCTCCTCTGCCTTCTTAACACTTTCGCGGCTTACTCTCATGCCAATTGGAATAAGAATTAGCCCAAAGATCATAAATGCCGGAAGCAACATATAAATGAATATCCCAATGTATGTACCCCCGAAATCAAAGAATGAGTGAAGTACAACCAATGAAAGGATTGTTGCAAGATTAAAAACTGCCAGAACTGCTCCTGATATCGAAATCCAGTTCTTTATTGATGATGGTAGTTTCATATTTAATTATCCAGATATGTTGTTATAAATATTGGTGCAAGATCGTTAAAAATTGTTTGCGATTCAAAAATCTGGTGTAATTTATACGCTTTCTATATACCGAAAAGATACAAAGAATTTTACCTTTTTAATGAAAAAGCAATGAATAAATAATCAAAATTACAAGTACAATTCCAACAAACAAGAAGATATAACCAAAGAATTTCACGAGTTGCATCCGTTTTTTTGAAAACTCGGTCGTAACTGTGACATCTTTTAAATGTCCTGAATTTTCAAGCTCTTCAAATTCACGTGGTCTGTCTTCCTTATATTCATCAATCTGAACTTTACCAGTGAATATTACTGTGTCCATCGGGAACGCTTCAGGGCGAAGGTGCGTATTGAAGAAGTGGATTGTGAAGATAAACCCAACAGCAAGCAATGCTTCATCACTATGTATAATCTGGGCAACATTGATCATCCAGCCTGGGAACAGGTTCGTGAAGAAAACCGGGAACCAAAGTACAAGGCCAGTAGATCCGATCACAACAACTCCCCAGAAAACAGCCATATAATCAAATTTTTCCCAATATGTCCATCTTCCATACGATGGGCGTGGTCCGCGGCCTGTAAACCATTTAACAGAGGCAATAAAATCTTTCATGTCCTGGCCATTGAACATCAGGGTATTCTTTCCAAAAATGAAATCTTTCCAGCTTACTGCCTTTTGTATCTTCATCAGGATAAGTGAATACACATGGTAGAAAAAGTATCCGAAAGTAATGACTGCAGCAAAGCGGTGGATGATCCCTGCGGTATGTGCACCCCCAATGAATTGTACCAAATATTTGGCCCAATCCATAAATGCAAATTTCAACAACATCCCTGTAAAGGCAAGCGTAAGGAAGCTTATTATCACGAAAATATGGGTGATACTCTGGCTTCTCGTAAAACGTCTGACAAAAACCTTCTCTCCTTCTTTGGCATGGGCTTTCTTCTTCCTCATGGCATGGATCGACCTTGGCAACCACAACAATGTATGGAATCCAAAGAACGCGAATACACTTACGAGTAAGCCGGTCATCGCCCAGAAAGTATAATAAAGCCATGGGTATTTGCTCTTGTTGTTGTGGGTGGCATGGGTCAAATAACCTGTAAATTTCTCACTTGCATCGGCATGGCATTTCTGACAGGTGGCGATAATATTGAATTGACTAACTGCTGATTTTGGATTTGTGATTTTGTAAATCTTGTGCGCTCCATGGCAATCAGAGCACCGGGCTGCCTGCATATATCCAAGTTGGTAAACTTTACCATGATAAGTTTCCATATAAGTTTCTGCAAGTTCTTTGTGGCACTTACCGCATTGCAGGGTAATCTGCGACATGAATTTGTCCTTATGGACTTCGGAAATGGAATGTGCCGTATGGCAGGTACCACAAGTCGGATATTTAATCTTATCGTTGCTGTCCTGGTAGGAATGGTCACTGGCAATGTAATCATTGTATATCCCTTTGTGACAATTCCCGCAGGTTGATGCAATGTTCTTTGGATTTACCGATGACCTTGGGTCTGATTCCTTCAGGTTGAAATGTGTGGTATGACAATCGGTACATACAGCCACCGACAACAATCCTTTTTCAGATAGGCTTTGTCCATGAACACTCAGGGAATAATCGTGCAGGGCATCTTTTTCCCGCAAATCGGTTCCTTCAACTGCCTTTCCACCTGTCCTATGACATTCTCCGCAAAGTTTCGGAATCGAGGACCTGAAAACCGGTGAACTTTCATCTGTTTTTGGCTTTACACCATGCCCTCCATGACAATCGGTACAATAGGGGGCATTTGGTTTTTTGCTGAAGTAGGCTTGTCCATGTCCGCTGGTAAAATAGATATCCGATTCTTTTACATGGCAATTGGAACAATCGACTTTACCCGAAGTTTCGCACGGACGCTTTAAATTGGCTGTTACATCTGAATGGCATTTTACGCAGGTGATCGATTTATGGGTAGATCCTGCAAGTTCCATGACATCAACTTTAAGGGAAACCTCCTTATTGCCAACCATTTTATGCGTTTCTTTATTGTCATGGCATTTAAGACAGGTGTTATCGGCGATGCCCGCAATAAGATTTTTCAATTCTACTTTATGAGGTGGGTGACATGAAGTACATGCAGGGATTGCTCCTGGTTTTTTCTCCCATAACTCTTTGTTAATTACCTTAGTATGTACATCTTCAATCCGGGCATGGCATTTCATACATGTGGTCGCAATGTTGCCGGGTGCAGTGGTGGATGTAATATTGGTGTGTGGTAAAATAAGGTGGTTCCCATGACAATTGTTACAGGTCGCGGAGACTATCAATCCCTTTTTGTACAATCCAACTCCATGGATGCCCTCGCTATAGTTTTCAAGAATATTGTGTTCCCCGATATTATAAGCCCTTGCTACAGGGGCACCTTCTTTATGACATGAACCGCACAAGACAGGGATATTCATTTTATACGTCCTTGATTTGGGCAGGTCCGATTTTAATATATCATGTGTTCCATGACATTCCTTGCATGAAGGTGCAAATTTTTGATTTGCCAACAAAGCCTGACCATGAATTCCACGGTAAAATTTATCCTTTGCATCAGCATGGCATGAACCACAATCTACAGGTTTTAAGTTTTCAGGGTGAGGGAAATCCGCTACTGCCGCCTCTTTGTGGCAGGCAGCACAAAGGACGTCCTTGTGTACTGAATTTTCAACAGCGTTGGGTTTAATGTACAACGAAACTTTTTTCCCTGCTCTCTCTTTTGTCAACTCAGGATCGTTATGGCAGGTAAGACAATCATCATTGGTTTGGGCAAACACCCGGCTTGAACCGGTAATCACAATAAAAGCCAATAAAGCTATCTTTGTCAATAGCCTCAAACCGTGAAACATTTTTAACTTTACCATAATTTTCCTTTTTAAATTAACATTTAAAAATAATCCCAGCTAAACATGGTGCCAACCGGTAATCATGCTCTTGTAATTCTCCAAAGGCGACTTTCCGACTGATGCAATATAAAGATGAATAATCAGGAAGATAGAAATAAAGAATCCCATGGCTGAATGAAGGATAGCCGTCATAAATACACCACTGATTCCATATACTTTATCAATGATAATTTCTGGAAACAGAAGTGCAAGACCTGTAACAATCACAACCGGGACAGCCAGATACATGACCAATACATAAAAATATTTTTGGAGAGGGTTAAATTTCCGTTTCTCAGATAGTGGAAAGGGGTACTTTTCTCCATGAAACATTCCCCAAACATAAAACATTCCCTGCTTAATTGGCCGTTTAAAGAACCCTTTCATTTTGATCAGGTAAAACCGGCCATTGTTGGTTACTAAGTTTCCAATAAAAAATGCAAAGTAACTAACGAATATCACTACACCTGCTATATTATGAAGGTTGACGGTCATGTTAAAACCAATAACATTGGAATCCATATCCGATTGCATCGATATACCTGTAATAATAAGGATAAGGATTCCCAGGGCATTGATGGCGTGCCATACCCGTAACCAGACCGGATAAAAATATATTTTGTGAGTTGCTGACATGACTGACTATTTTTTTAAGATTCTGAAAATGCTATGTATAATAATGCCACCTAAAGTTACAAGGAAAATTACGATACTCAATAATTTTAGTGTTGGACTTTGGTGTGTACCAATTGTATAGGATGAATTGGTCAGGATAGCAGATCCGAATCCTTTTTCAGATCGTTTTTGTAAATTTTGATATTTGTAAAGCGAAGCTTTTAGTTTGGAATCTGATGAATGGCACTGGACACATTTTTTAACTGCTTTGTCCTTGCTCAGGATATTGTGCGAAACCATTAAGCTGTCGATCACCTCAGTGTGACATTCGATGCATCTTACATGACTGAAATGGAGTTCCTGATTGGGCAACCAGCTATGTATCTGTACAAGTTTTGGATTGATGTGACCTGCAACCAGATTGTATTTTTTCATATCGTTGTGGCAAGAAAGGCACATCTTGTTGTCAAAATCCACAATCTCAAGGACATTGCTGCTGTTGCGGGCTGTTGCTACATAAGTGTGCTGGTTGTGGCATTTTGAACATGAGAAATTGTCGCCGTAAACCTTGTAATGAACACTCTTTTTAAACTCTTCCTGAATTTTATCGAATTTATAGGATGCAAAGGCCTCATCACCGCCATGACAATCCAAACAAGTACTTAATGGATCAAGTTTTAATGTTGATTTATGTGGATATGCTTGATATTCTGATGAATGACAATCGGTACAGTCGAACCCTTTATGGACTCCTGCCGACATGGCTATAGTATCGAGAATATAGTAGGGGTTCATCAAACGCTTTACTTCCTTATTTGTTACTTCATTTTTAAATGAATAGGTTTGATTGGAATGGCATTTCAGGCATTGGTGGTGCTGGGCATTTTTATAGGATTGTGCATGTAAGTTTGATAAATTACTTAATAGCGCAATAGAAATTATCAGGATCCAACAGTATTTCTTTTTAGCGATTATCCGTTTCATTTTTTGTTTTATGTTATCAATAATAACTCTCCATATTTAAAAATGGTAACATCCCATAGTCGGAATATTACCATTTTTAGTTTTGATACCCTCAAAAATCGCTCAAATTAAAAGCCCCACAACCTGGTCATTGTAAAACCCAAGGCGAAGCCGTTATTTTTATAGTCGTTCTGGTTCCACATAATGTTGTCCTGAGGCAGGATCGAACTTGTTGAAGCCATATAGATCTGGAAAGCATGGTTGCCGGTTGATATTTCATATCCAAAGGCGATGTTTGGTTTTGGAGGGTTTGTCCATGCCCATTGTTCCGAAATCTTCTTGATTTCCAATGGCTTGTCATAATTGAAAATGATCGATCCCTGTGGGGATACTTTAATCCTTCCGATACAATGTACGCCAACTTTATCGTGGTCGTATGCTTTACCAACAGCGTTGTAGTGTGAGAAGCTGACACCACCCTGAAGAGATAACCACGTGGTAAATTTCCTACTGACGATCAATTCCGAAAAATAGCTTAACCGGTCATCGAACCGATAATGTAAAGGGAGTTTGTAAGCCTGGGGCATTACATAGCCGGATTCGAAAGAACTCAGGTTCCTTCCGTCAATTGCAAAATTACCATATAAAGCAACCGATACGGGGACCGAATTTTTCTTGGTCTGTTGAAACAATGTCCATTTTGCATCAACATCGGTAGTCATTGCTTTTTTGGTAATGCCTGCACCAACCTGAAAGTTTTTTGCCAATACATAATTCAAACCAAGCCTGATGTTGGCTCCTGCTGCATAGACGCCCCACAGATCGGTACGGCCGTTGGCAATGGTGCCAAATTTGTGTTGGATAACAAATTCAAGTGTATTCACCTCAGGTATGACAGTGGTATGGGCATCGATCAGATAACCGCTTTCAAAAACCGAGCTTACCGGATAGTCTTTTTCTTTGCCTCCAGTAGTCCCTTTCGCGTCATTCTGAGCAAACGAACC
>CAIYPA010000581.1 GCA_903927965.1 uncultured Bacteroidia bacterium
GACATTATGTGGGAATGGGGAGGCAGCTTTGCTTCCACTGCAATTCTATATATGAATTACAATTGGGATTCCCAGTCAACAATGCTTTCAACTCCCTGGCAACAATATTATCAAAGTATCAGGAACGCGAATTCACTGCTTGATAACATTGATAAGGTGACTGCCCTTACTGCTGATAAGGTAAAACAGTTTAAAGCTGAAGCCCGATTTATACGCGCAGCCGATTATTACTATTTGTGGGAAATATTTGGTCCGGTTCCTCTGATAACTACAGCAGCAGAATTAAACTTCGAACCGCTTAAAGCAACAGATGCAGAGTTTGATACATTTATCATCACTGAACTTCAGGCTGCTGCCACTGACTTACCTGTCACTCAAAGCCTTTGGGGAAAAGCCACGAAAGGTGCGGCTCTTTCACTTCTTGGGAAGTACTATTTGAATTCACTTCAATGGCAAAAAGCCGCCGATGCGAACAAACAGGTCATCGATCTGAATAAATACAAATTATTTGGTGGCGATATTAAAAATATGTTTGCTGTTCAAAATGAAGTCAATGATGAAGTGGTCCTAGTAGGACCAGCCATGGCAACCTCCCCGACGCATTCCAATAATTATATGGCTCATGCATTTCCGCCAAATTATCCTATTCAAAGCAACTGGATAAATTATGGTGCGATGTTTTGTGTTTATAACGACTGGGTGAAAACCTATGATCCGATCGACAAGCGATTGGGATGGTTTCTTTTCACCTACACAGAAGCCAATGGTAAAGTTCACAATTTATTGGATCCAACCGATGCAGGGAAAGCCGTTCGTTGTTTTAAATATGTTCCTGATCCTGCTGGTGTTTCTGAAAAGCATGGAAATGATGTTCCCATGATCCGTTATGCAGAAGTATTGCTCAACAGATCAGAAGCTTTAAATGAAATCAACGGACCAACCCAGGAAGCTGTTGATCTTTTAAATCTAATAAGAAAAAGAGCAGGGGTGGCTGAATACACGCTTGCAAGTTTCACATCCAAAGATGCTTTGCGGGCCGCATTATTAAAGGAGCGTGGCTGGGAATTTGTAGCTGAAGGGATGCGCAGGATGGATTTGATCCGCCAGGGAAAATTGATTTCTTCAGCTCTGGCCAGAGGAGCTTCAGGAGCAAAAGATTACATGACCCGTTATCCCATTCCTTTAACCGAATTGCAAGCCAATCCCAAATTGGTGCAGAACAAAGGTTATTGAGAGATCTATCAGGCTTTCACCGTAATTGTGAAAGCCTGATTTTATTTTGTTACAAAAATTGTTCAACCAATTGAAAACCAAATTACTGAAATCTCAAGTATATTTATTTAACCACGATCATGATTAAAAGACTATTAATTTCGGCGGCCGGGCTAATCCCAATTTATAGTGGAACAGCAAAACCCTCCCATGAAAATTCGATTCAACCCAATGTTGTATTGTTCCTGGTCGATGATTTAGGTTGGACCGACGTGGGTTTTATGGGCAGTAAATACTATGAAACACCCAATATTGATAAACTTTCCGGGCAAGGTGTCGTATTTACAAATGCATATGCAGCCTGTTCAGTCTGTTCACCAACAAGGGCTTCTATTCAAACTGGCAGGTATCCAGCAAGAATTGGCGTTACAGACTGGATACGCGCCCGTTTTCAACTTGGCTCTTCCGAGGTTAAAGCCCCTCAACCTTACGAAGAAAACGGAGATAAAAAGTTAAAGACCCCGTCTAATCCATATTGGATGGAATTAAGCGAAGTAACTATCGCAGAGGTGCTTAAAAAGGCTGGATATTTTACTTGTCACATTGGCAAATGGCACCTTGGACCCGATGATTATTACCCCGAAAAGCAGGGTTATGACCTGAATATTGCAGGTTGCGATATGGGACAGCCTGTCAATTATTTTGACCCCTATTCAGATAAAAAAGGGGTAACATTTCCAAATTTGAAACCACGAAGGGATGGTGAATATTTGACAGACCGCCTTTCCGTCGAGCTAAAGACTGTAATTGAAGGACATAAGAATAAACCATTCTTCATCAACATGTGTACTTATGCAGTCCATACACCGCTGATGGCTAAACCTGAGTCGATCAACAAATATAAATTAAAATCACATGTTGGTGGACAGAAAAACCCTGTATATGCTTCAATGGTCGAGAGCATGGATGAATCGCTTGGTATTCTGATGAAAACGCTTCAGGACAATGGGCTGGCTGACAACACAATTGTCATATTTCTTTCAGACAATGGCGGTTTAATTGGCCCGACTGACAATACCCCTCTCAGGTCCGGCAAGGGATATCCTTATGAAGGTGGAATCCGTGTACCTATGATCATTTACTGGAATGGTAAATTGAAAGCTGGTTCTGTAAGTGAATTACCGGTTTCAACTGTCGATATTTTACCTACGATTTGTGCAATGACAAGGACAGCCTTGCCAAAAACAACGCTTGACGGGCGGGATTTTAGTCCTGCAATTTTTGGGAAGAAAATAAAAGAAGTACCATTATACTGGCATTTCCCTCATTATCGCGAACCTGATATTTTACCCTACAGTATTATTCGTGATGGGGACTGGAAGCTGATCAAACGTTATGAAGGAACTGAATTTGAATTGTTTAATTTAAAGAATGATTTCAGCGAAACTACAGATTTATCCGGTAAATATCCGCTTAAAGTTACTGAATTGAACAGAAAGCTGGGAAAATGGCTTAAGCAAACCAATGCTAAACTCCCGGTAGTCAAATAGTACTTAAGTAATATCATTGTACAGTTTAAACCCCTTTTCCGGAAACTGCGAGGGGGTTTTTGCTAATTGTCATGTTATAACTAATGTTTCGCACTTGATCTCAGGTTTTAACAGTCAATCGATTGAAAAAATTGTCTAATTTTAAGATACAGATTATCAAGGCTATATGTTTTCCATTTTTATTTATGCCGCTTCGTCTATC
>CAIYPA010000582.1 GCA_903927965.1 uncultured Bacteroidia bacterium
ATTTCTTAAACGCAACTTTATCAGTGTCTTCATTCCTGCAGGAGGGGTTACTTCCCTCGCCTTTTTTACCGGCGACATCGAAAAACGCGGCGTATCAAAAACAAAAATCCATTTTGCATCCTCAATTTATGCGTTTGTAGGGATTTTATCGGTTGTATGCGTTGCAATACCCATATTTTTTTATGCCCTTATTGATGGTATTACAGGAGCAGGAGAGATATTTGCTCTGGCTGCGATGTTGGTTGTTTTGTTTATTCTTTATTCTACCTATCAGTCTATTATCAGTAAAGGTAAACTTTACGCAATCCTCATCCGGTATTTTCCTTCATCAGAGGTCTTCCTTGAAGACATTATCAGCCATGCTATCGATATCAGAAGCTTGATTTATACGATAATAGCCTCTGTTTTGATCGATATTTCGGGAATCGTCCATATGTATATTGCCATGCTGGCACTGGATTTTCATCCCTCATTGTTTTATGCGATGATGGGATATTTAACGGGAGTGGTAGGTATATTTATATCTCCCTTCATGCGTGGATTGGGAGCCGTGGAGGTTTCGATGTCGTTTATATTGACCCGGTTTGGTTATACAGGTGTCGAAGCTGTGGCAATTACTTTTTTATACCGCTTTTTCGAATTCTGGCTTCCTTTGATTTCCGGTGCATTTAGCTTTTTGATAAAGATCAACAAATTAATAATGAGGGTATTACCTGCTTTACTGATATTTATTCTGGGAATTATCAACATTATCTCTGTCATTACCCCTGCAATACACGAAAGGGTTCAGCACTTACAAGATTTCATCCCACTCGATGCAATTGCCGCATCCAACTATTTTGTTTTAATCGCCGGGATTTTCATGTTGTTAACAGCAGTGTTTATGTTGAAGGGTTTGCGCAACGCATGGAAGATTGCTCTTTTTCTAAGCTTATCGTCATGTATCGGCCATCTAACCAAAGCAATTGACTACGAAGAAGCTTCGGTTGCACTAGTGGTTGCCATCATGCTTTGGTATTCGAGAAAAGAGTACCATATTAAAGGCAACCCACGACTAAACACAATTGGTATAATGACCGCCCTGTTCAGTATCCTTGCGGTCCTAATTTATGGCACGATTGGGTTTTACTTCCTCGATAAAAACCATTTCAACATTGATTTCAACATCTGGCAAAGCATCCGATACACCTTTCAAAACTACTTCTTGGTTGGTAGCAGCGACCTTGTCCCAGCCAGCCATTTCGCTAAAAACTTCCTGGTTTCGATCAACATCAGCGGGTTTTTATCGATCTCCTTTTTGTTCTATGCAATCATCAGGCCCTATATCTTCACAGAGGAAACCGACCCGGAGGAATTCGCAAAAGCCAGGCACCTGCTCGACAAGTCCGGGAAATCGGCATTGGATTATTTTAAGACCTATTGCGACAAAATGGTATTTTTCCCTGAGAATATAGATGCCTTTATCGCTTACCGTGTTGCAGGAAACTATGCTACGGTTCTTGAAAACCCTGTTGGATCTTCACCACAGGAGATCAAACAGTGTATCCGCCTTTTTGACCGGTACTGCTACGAAAACGGACTTAAAAGCATCTATTACCGGATACCGGAAGAAAGCCTCCCAATATATAAAGAGCTTTCCAAAAAGAGCTTATTTATAGGACAGGAAGGTGTCGTTGATCTTAAGAGTTTCTGTTTGGAAGGTGGAAAAAATAAAGCATTGCGAAATGCCCTTAACAAAGTAAGCGAGCGGGGTTATAAATGTTCCATCCACCAACCTCCCATTAAGGATGGGACGATGCAGAAACTTAAAGCGGTTTCAGACGAATGGTTGCTTTCGACAGACCGAAGAGAGATTGTCTTCTCTCAGGGGATGTTTATCTGGGGCGAATTAAAACAGCACACAATCATCACAGTTGAGAGCCCCGAAGAAAAAGTCATTGCCTTCCTCAATATTATCCCCGACTTTGCCCCCGGAGAGGGAACGTATGATTTGATCCGAAAAACAGACGATGCACCCAATGGCGTTCTTGACTTTATCTTGGTTGAACTGTTCAAATATCTGAAATCGCAGGATTATTCTACAGTAAACCTGGGTTTTGCTCCGATGAGCGGACTTGACGACCCCCATACTTTCCCCGAAAAATCGATGAAATTTGCATACGAAAAGATCAAATCGTTCTCGCAATACAAAGGGTTGCGGAATTTCAAGGAGAAGTTCTTCCCAACCTGGCACAACCGGTACCTGATCTATACCAACGATTATGACCTGTTGCAAGTACCGAATGTGCTCAATAAAGTCATTAAACCAGATAGCGATTGATATTCAATAATTTACGGCCACAGGTAAAACC
>CAIYPA010000583.1 GCA_903927965.1 uncultured Bacteroidia bacterium
GGAATGATCCTTGCAATTCCGGTTTATACTGTGATGAGGGTGATTGCCGGGGAGTTCCTTTCCGAATTCAAGATTGTCCAGCAATTGACACCTAAAGAGTTTGAATAACCGCAAAAGCATTTGTCTTATTTTTTTGTAATTTTGCACCTCACAAAATAGGAATTGCAATGTTGACGCGCATCAAAGAGTTACAGCAGGAGATCGAAGAAATCGTTGCCCGTTCGGTAGAGGAAGCAGAAGAAATCCGCATCAAGTACCTGAGTAAAAAGGGTGAAATCTCCAAATTGTTCGAGGAGTTCAGGAACGTTTCCGCCGATCAGAAGAAAGAGATCGGTCAGGCTGTGAACACCTTGAAAGAGTTTGCATTAGAAAAAATCAACCTTTTGAAAGAGGGTTTGCAGGAACAGAAATCGAGCGGTTCTGGCATCGACCTGACCCTTCCAGGCGAATCGATGAAATTGGGAACACGCCACCCCATTTCGATTGTCAAAAATGAAATATTGGATATTTTCAAAAGATTGGGATTTGTGATTTCTGAAGGCCCCGAAATTGAGGACGACTGGCATGTGTTCAGTGCCCTGAATTTCCCTGAGGAGCATCCTGCCCGCGATATGCAGGACACCTTCTTTATCCAAAGAAATCCCGATGTCCTACTTCGGACCCATACTTCGTCTGTTCAGGTCCACGATATGGAAACCCTGAAACCACCGATCCGCACGGTCACACCAGGGCGAGTTTTCAGAAATGAGGCGATTTCCTATCGCGCCCATTGCATGTTCCATCAGATCGAAGGTTTGTATATTGATGAGAATGTGTCGTTTGCCGATTTAAAACAGACATTGCTCCAATATGCAAAAGAATTGTTTGGTGAAAATGCAGAGATCAGGATGCGCCCGTCCTACTTCCCATTTACGGAACCTTCGGCTGAAGTCGATGTCTCCTGTTCGATCTGCGACGGCAAAGGTTGCAACGTTTGCAAATATACCGGATGGCTCGAAATTCTGGGTTGTGGAATGGTCGATCCAAATGTTCTTGAAGCTTCTGGAATCGACAGCAAAAAATACACAGGATTTGCATTCGGAATGGGAATCGAACGGATTGCCATGTTAAAGTTTGGTATCAACGATTTACGCCTCTATTTCGAGAACGATGTGAGGTTCCTGCAGCAGTTTGAATCGGCCAATTAATTAATAACCAAATATTTATAAGACATGAAGATGTTAAAGCCTTTACTATTGATAATGGGGGCTTTGATCTTCATTTCAGAAGTATCCGCCCAGAACGATGAGTGGGTGGTTTCCTCGCCTGATAAAAAAATCAACTTCAAGGTATTTGAGAAATCGGACCATTTGTTTTATCAGGTTGGCTTTCCAGACTCCCTGATTATTGGGGAATCCCCTCTTGGGATCTCCCGGACCGATGAACAGTTTATCGAAAAATTATTCTTCATTTCCGCTTCAAGACCACGGCATATTTCAGAGAGTTATACAATGCAGGTTGGCAAACAGTTGAAATGCAACTATCAGGCAAACGAGCTTATCCTTTCCTTTGAAAATGGCCATAAGGCAAAAGTCGATCTGTTTTTGCGGGCAAGCAACGATGGGATCTCGTTCCGCTACCGTTTTCCAGAAAATGCCACCGGGAGTTATGAAATCAACAAAGAGATTTCCGGTTTCAACCTGTCCAAAAGTGCGAAAGCCTGGATTCAGCCATATGATAGCATCACAAAATATTCTCCTGGTTATGAACGCTATTACACAAACGGATCACAAGTAGGTGGGACTTCTCCTGAAGAAGGAGGGTGGTGCCTGGGTGCCTTGTTCCAGTCAATCAACGGATGGGTTTTACTGACAGAGGCTGACCTCAATGGCGCTTATTGTGGTTCGAGGCTCCATCAAAATGCATCCGGTGGCGTCTATTCAATTCGGTATCCCGATTATACTGAAGCCATGAAGATCGGGAACAACAATCCCGAAAGTAAAAGTCTGCCCTGGAGCACCCCCTGGCGTGTCGCAATAATTGGCAAAGATGCAGCAGCAATTGCTACCTCAGCACTCGTTAACGGCTTAAGTGAACCTTCGAAAATCAAAGATGTTTCGTGGATCAAACCAGGATTGGCCTATTGGAGCTGGTGGTCCGACCCGGCAAGTCCTACGGTTTATAAAAGTATGCTTCCCTATATCGATCTCGCATCAGAGTGGGGCATCCCTTATTTTCTGGTTGACGCGAACTGGACAAAAATGGAGGGGGGAAATATCGAACAATTGATTGCCTATGCCAATCAGAAAGGGGTTGGGATCTGGTTGTGGTACAACTCAGGAGGTCCGCACAATACTGTTATGGAAGCACCGCGCATCAGGATGTGGGATGCGGACCAACGAAGGGCAGAATTCGCAAAACTAAAAAAATGGGGCGTCAAAGGGGTGAAGGTTGATTTCTTCCAAAGCGACAAACAACATATCATTCAGCAATATATGGATATTTTGCAGGATGCCGCCGATTTTCAGGTGATGGTCAACTTTCATGGCTGCACCCTTCCCCGCGGATGGCAACGTACCTGGCCCAACCTGATTTCGATGGAAGCCATTTGTGGTGAAGAGTGTTACATGTTCAGGGATTCCTATCCCGAAGCGGCTGTCTGGCACAATACAATTCAGCCATTCACGAGAAATGCCCTTGGCTCGATGGATTACACCCCTTTCGGGCTGTCCGATAAAATCAACAAACACCTCACAACTTTTGCCTACGAACTTGCCTTGACGGTTGTTTTTGAATCGGGGATTGTTCATCTGGTCGATTTTCCAGCGGTTTATAAACAATTGCCGGATTTTGTGCAAACCTTTGTAAGACAATTGCCCACAGTCTGGGACGAGACCAAAATGGTTTATGGTTATCCCGGCAGGGACGTGGTGATGGCGAGGCGTTCAGGCGACAAATGGTTTTTAGGTGGGATCAATGGGGAGAAAAAAAACAAGGAAATTGTCCTGACCCTTGATTTTCTGAAGATTGGCAAAACCTATACGGCTAAGTTGATCGCAGATGGGGATAATGATAAGTCATTCAATTATAAAGAAATACAGGTTAAGAAAGGCGATAAAGTTCCGGTAAAGATGTTGCCGTGCGGTGGATTTACTTTGGTAATGAAAGAATGAAAGAGTGAAGAAATGAAAAAATGAAGGAATGAAGGAATGAAAAACACCCGGATCAAAAGACCAGGGTGTTTCATATTCAGGCAATTATTTCAACAATATTTCTATCGTATTTCTATAACATTTCAACTGTATTTCTATCGTATTTCAATTTCTTCCTACATCAACTTCCACCCTGCACGATATTCGTAGTGCATTTTCTTCGTTGCAGCACCATCCACATCATCGACAAAGGTTTCCGTTGCAGGATCCCATTTGATCGTCCTCTTCAGATCGCAGGCAATATTCCCAAGTGTACAAACGCAGCAACTGCTGTGGCCGATTTCAACCGGAACTGCAGGGTCTTTGCGGCTCCTGACCGATTCAATAAAATTGACCTGGTGGGGAATCCTTGTTTCATATGGGCCTTCGATTTTTGGCTGTTCTGGAGCATTGAATTTGGGATCGGAAGCGTTGAAATAACCGCGTGAAACTTCAATCCAGCCACCTTCACCAATAAATTTAACTCCCTTGGTTTTCTTCTCGTCAAATGGCTCGGATGTCATCACCACACCGTTTGCATATTTCCATGTAATGTATTCGGAACCATCGCCAATTGGGGAGATTTCGACCGGACCGCTTTTGTCCATGCCAAGACCCCACTGTGCAATGTCGAACATGTGGGCACCCCAGTCGGTTGTGAAACCGCCACCCATCTCCTTGTACCAACGCCATCCGCCCCAGATATCTTCATCCTTAGGCGGATCGAGTGAGATGATCGGATTAAGTTCCTTGTTATAATGAATGTTGCCAGGAAGTGATCCCAACCACAAGTCCCAGTTCAAATCTGCCGGAAGTTTTTCTTCGGGTAGGTCGTAAGGCTTGGGTGGTGCACCTACATAAGCTTTTACGTTTGTGATCTTACCAAGGGCACCTGTCTGAACCAATTTTACAGCGTGTTGGAACAAAGCATCCGAACGCTGCTGGCTACCAAGACCAAAAATCCTTCCGGTCTCACGGACCACTTTCTTCAATTCCTGGCCTTCCTTGATCGTAAAGGTCATTGGTTTTTCGAGGTAAACATCTTTACCAGCCTTTAACGCTGCGATGGCAACCCTTGCATGTGAATGGTCAGGGATTGCAATAACAACTGCATTGATGTCCTCCCTTTTCAACAACTCTTCAAACTTTTCGTAGGTTTGGAGTTTGACCTCTTTGCCAGCTTTCACATAGAAATCGGTCACTCTCTTTTCGAAACGTTTGCGCTTGATGCCATAAACATCACAACCTGCAACTGCTTTTACCCCGGGAATCTGAAGGAAACCGTTCAATAAAAACATTGCCTGACGGCCCAATCCGATAAAACCCAATTTCAGGTCAGTATCAACAACCGGCTGTGAGCATCCGGCCAATCCCGGTAAAACTGCCAGACCAGCCATTCCAACTGCTGATGCCTCAAGGAACTGGCGCCTTGACCACCCTTTTTTCTGTTCTTTCATGCTTTAGTTTTTTTGTTTTTAAATCATATAATCAATCCTGAAACATCAGGAATACCTTTTTTTATTGTTAAGGTGTTGTAAATAACCTTTGCCAACTCCTTTTGCAAAAAGCCGTACAATATTAAAAACAATTTTGATCGGAAGCAAAAAATGGATGAAAAATTATATTTAATTGATATTCAATTCATTAATTTTTATACGGCATTGATGATATTTTATGGCAAATAGATGAATGGGACCAGAATTCTTTGGCTTTTTGAGTACTTATGAAAGCCATTGATTTTGGTGAAACCAATGTGTGAATGATGTAACTTTTTTCAAAAATGATACAACGGTTTCCACCATTAACCTACTCACCTTTGTAAATAAAATAATATTCAATGTTCCTACAAACCAATGTTTTTCCATTTGTAAGGTTTCATTGAAGGATTAAACAACAGAGTATCAATAGGCGGAAGCCTAAAAAATTTAAAGGAGAATTATTATGGCAACATTTGGATCACCCTTTTCAGGGTTAGCGCATGACAGGAAGCTCACAGATGCTGAGCTTATCAGAGCGATACGTTTTATGGTGGCCGCAGAATTTGAAGCGACACAGTTGTACATGCAACTTGCTGAGTCAACAGACAACAAACTTGCTATTGGAGTACTTAAAGACATAGCCAATGAGGAACTTGTACATGTGGGCGAGTTTTTGAGACTGCTATACGAAATTGCCCCCGATGAAAAAAAATTCTATGCCGCGGGCCAAAAAGAAGTAGAAGAAAAAATCAGGAAGATGAAATAATGAATGCCAGGGAATACAATTAAATAAATCATATCACTTAATAACCATTACACCATGAGTACAGCAAACAAATTCGAATTTAAACCCTTACCTTTTGAGTATGATGCACTTGAACCCTTTGTAGATAAGCAAACTTTGGAAATCCATTATGGCAAACACCATAAGGCTTATTACGACAACTTTCTGAATGCAATTAAAGGTACCGTAATGGAAACCATGGAAATAACAGATATTTTCAAAAATATAAGCAAATACCCTGGTGCAGTCAGAAACAATGGTGGTGGATATTACAATCATACTTTTTATTGGGAAGGGATGAAAGCCAAGGGTGGTGTTCCGCCAACCAGAAAATTATTGGAAGCGATTGTCCAAACATTTGGCTCCCTGGATGAGTTCAAAAAACAATTTTCAGAAGCAGGAAAAACAAGGTTCGGCAGTGGCTGGGCATGGCTTTGTATGGACGATAAAGGCAAACTATTTATTTGCTCTACTCCAAACCAGGATAATCCCTTGATGGACATAGCAGAAAAAAAAGGAATTCTGTTACTTACAATGGATGTATGGGAACATGCATATTATTTGAAATATCAGAATAGAAGACCAGATTATATTGATGCCTTTTTTAATGTCATAAACTGGGATGAAGTAGCAGCAAGATTTGAATGTGCTTTAAAAACCACAGAAGCAAAATAGTTCCTTCAGGCAATGAAACATTTTACAGTAAAAATAGTATCAATTCAGCACCTCACGCATGATGTACTGCAAATTATTACTGAAAAACCTCCTAAATATTTTTTCATCCCAGGGCAGGCAACTGAAATTTCGATAAATAAAAACGGTTGGAAAGATGAAAAAAGACCTTTCACCTTTACGAGCCTTCCGGATTATGACTTTCTCGAATTTACGATAAAAACATATCCTGCTCATAAAGGTGTTACAAATCAGCTTCTGCTGCTTAAAAAGGGTGATGAGTTGATTTTACATGGTGTTTTTGGAGCTATCACATACAAAGGCCAGGGATTGTTTATTGCCGGAGGAGCAGGTATTACTCCTTTTATCTGCATCTTAAGATATCTTCATTCAAAAAATGAATTAGCGAATAACAAACTCATTTTTGCAAATAATACCAAAGATGATATCATTCTAGCTCAAGAGTTTAAAAATTTATTAGGTGAAAATTTCATAAACATATTAACCGAAGAAAAAATAAAAGGATATGGGTATGGGCAAATCACTGAAGACTTTCTTAAGGCTCACATAAACGGCTTGGATAAAAAAGTATATATATGTGGTCCCCCGCCAATGATGGATGCGATTGAAAAGTTCTTATCCAATTTACATGTAGATGAAAAATTGATTATAAAAGAAATTTTATAAACTGCACATCCGCCTATTCAACTGAAAATGGAAAAGAAAAAGTTAACAACCGCCAGTGGCCGACCCTATCATGAGTTTGAAAACTCAATGACCATTGGTGAACGTGGTCCTATATTATTGCAAGACTACTTTCTGCATGAAGACATGGCGCACTTCAATCGTGAACGTATTCCTGAAAGAGTTGTTCACGCAAAAGGAGCCGGAGCATTTGGTACCTTTACAGTAACCCATGATATAACCCAATATACCAAAGCCAAACTGTTTTCTGAAATTGGTAAACAAACAGAAATGTTTGCCCGTTTCTCCATTGTAGGAGGAGAAAAAGGAGGTGCCGACAGTGAACGGGACCCTCGCGGTTTTGCGCTTAAGTTTTATACCGAAGACGGCAACTGGGATTTGGCAGGCAACAATACCCCTGTATTCTTCATTAAAGATCCCAAAAAATTTTCCCACTTTATTCACACACAAAAGCGTGATCCCATGACAAATTGTAAAAGTCCTACCATGATGTGGGATTTTTTCAGTTTGAATCCCGAAAGCCTGCACCAGGTCCTAATACTTATGAGCGATCGTGGAACCCCTTTCTCTTATCGGCATATGCATGGTTTTGGAAGCCACACCTTTTCTTTGTTTAATAAAAACAATGAACGGGTTTGGGTGAAATTTCATTTCATCACCATGCAGGGAATTAAGAATTTCAATGAAAAGGAAGCCAATGAAATGAAGGGCATTGATCTTGACCAGGCTCAACGCGATTTGGTAGAATCTATCGGGAAAAAAGATTTTCCCAAATGGGCTTTGAAAATTCAGGTAATGACTGATGAGCAGGCAAAAACATTCAAATGGAATCCTTTTGATCTTACCAAAGTTTGGTTTCATAAAGATTACCCATTGATCGATGTTGGTGTTATGGAATTGAATAAAATTCCTGAGAATTACTTCCGTGACGTGGAACAGTCCGCATTCGCTCCTTCACATGTTGTTGACGGGATTGGTTATTCACCCGATAAAGTGCTACAAGGCCGTTTGCTTTCCTATCCCGATGCACAAAGGTACCGCTTGGGCGTCAACTATGAACAGATACCTGTGAACCAAGGTCATTATAAGGTTTCAAATTACCAACGTGACGGTTTTATGCAGGTTGGAGAGAATGGAGGAGCCAATCCCAATTACCGCCCCAATAGCTTTGATGATCTGGTTGCCGACGAAAGTTACAAAGAACCACCCATGCAATTGGGATCAAATATTGCCGATTGGTTCGACCGCAACGAAAACGATGATGACCATTTCACTCAGCCAGGCATATTGTATAGCAAGGTGATGAGCGAAAAGGAGAAGAAAAATCTGGTAAGCAATGTTGTAAGTTCAATGCGAGGCATTTGTGGTGAAAAGAAAGAGGAGATCATTAACCGGCAATTGGGTCATTTTTATCGTGCCGATAGCCACTTGGGAATGGCCATAGCTAATGGATTGGGAGTGACGATCGACGAAAAAACAATGTCCCATTCAAACTAAAACTGATGCAAAAAAGGAACGTTGGTTAAGCCTTCGCTCCTTATTTATAATGTATTAAATATAATCTGAATATGAGCAAAAACGTATCAGATCAACTGGTGGAAGCACTGGTTGATGCTGGCATACAACGGATATATGCCTTGACCGGCGATAGCCTTAATCATGTAAATGCTGCGGTACACCGCAATGGTAAAATAAAATGGATTCATGTACGGCATGAAGAAACAGCTGCATTTGCAGCCGGAGCGGAAGCACAACTGAATGGATTGGCTTGTTGTGCTGGGAGTTGTGGTCCAGGACATGTACACCTGATCAATGGCTTGTATGATGCACACCGTTCATCGGCATCTGTATTGGCCATTGCCTCAACACTTCCAACCAAAGAATTTGGAACCGTTTATTTCCAGGAAACAAATACCATCAAGCTATTTGACGATTGCAGTTGCTACAATCAGGTAGCGACTACACCTGCACAATTGCCGCGTATGCTACAGGCAGCCCTTCAACATGCAATGTATCAAAAAGGGGTAGCTGTTCTTGGTTTGCCGGGCGATATCACCAACCTGCCTTCAGTAGCTGCCGAAACCACCATGATGCTTTTTAAAAACCATCCTATTACAAGACCATCGGAAGACGAGCTGTTGCAACTTACTGAACTGTTGAATTCATATAGAAAGATCACAATTTTTTGCGGAATAGGTGCTGCGGAGGCACACGATGAAATTATTCAGTTGTCCGAAAAGTTAAAGGCTCCGGTTGCTTATTCTTTTAAAGGGAAAATGGCGATTCAATATGATAATCCATATGAAGTTGGAAACACAGGATTGCTGGGTATCCCATCGGCTTACCATAGCATGCACAATTGTGAATTGCTCTTGTTGTTGGGCACTGATTTTCCATATACCCCCTTCATGCCAATGGACAACAAGATTGTACAGATCGATATTAAACCTGAAAACCTTGGGCGTCGGGCGAAACTTGAAATGGGACTTTGTGGTGACGTAAAAGATACCTTGCAAGCGCTTTTACCTATGATCAGAACAAAGGGTGATTCTGCTTTTCTTGCACAACAATTGGAGTTTCATAAAGAAGTCAAAAATAAATTACTGATCTATGTAAATGACCCCGGCAAGCCAAATGCCATTCATCCTGAATTTGTGGTTTCCGTGATCAATCAACTGGCTGACAAAGATGCAATATTCACAGTTGATACCGGTATGTGTTGCGTATGGGCAGCCCGCTACATTGACGGAACAGGCGAGCGAAAAATGCTGGGGTCATTCAATCATGGGTCTATGGCAAATGCAATGCCTCAGTCCATTGGGGCAGCGTTGGCCTGTCCAGGCAAACAGGTGATTGCATTTTGCGGCGATGGAGGTTTGTCGATGATGTTGGGCGACCTTATGACGATTGTCCAATATAAATTACCTGTGAAAATCATCGTTTTTAACAACCGTTCATTGGGAATGGTGAAACTGGAAATGGAAGTGGCAGGAATTCCTGATCTGGAGACAGATATGTTAAATCCTGATTTCACTAAAATAGCGGAAGCAATGGGATTACCCGGCATTACAATACATGATCCTGGTGAAGTTAAATCAGGGTTGGAAAAAGCTTTTCAGCTTGAAGGTCCTATATTAATTACGATCCAGACTGATCCGAATGCCCTTGCCATGCCTCCAAAACTGGAATATAGCCAGTTGAAAGGCTTTGCATTGTATATGGGGAAAATGATGTTGGGTGGGCGGATGGATGAAGCATTCAATATTATTTCGTCCAATTATAAACATCTGAGCGAGGTTTTATAATGGGAAAACAAACTTCAGAACAATTGAAAAGTAGCATTAAAAAACATTCTCAATTTATAATGATGATCAATATATTAATTAGGAAATTTAATAAAATGAAAAATTCACATTTAACATTAGGCCTTTTTATTCTA
>CAIYPA010000584.1 GCA_903927965.1 uncultured Bacteroidia bacterium
AAACAACATAACAGCACTTTCATTTGCCATTGCGTGGCGTTGATATTGCCAGGATAATGACCCGCATCTATAATCATGATCTGTTTTGCATTCATACTCCATTTACAATTACCATTTTGAAGCACCATCACTATACCGGCATGGTCGTCAGGCTGAAAGCCTAATATAACCTAGCCCAATGGCAACGCCTTGGGAATGATGAAACAACAAATGGCACGCCTTGTGAAACGATGAAACAACAACAAATGGCAACGCCTCGGGAAAGGATGAAAAGGCAGTATAAGAGAGGTTGTGTTTTAATAAAATTCAAACGGTAGAAAATATTTTATCATCATGTCCATAAATAATCTTCGTTGTAATCCACGTCATGCTCTTTCAAAAACTGAATGTATTCATCTTTGAATGATTGTGAAAGGTGGTGGGTTTTCTGATTTTCAATGTATTTCCTGACCGCCTCGACCTTTGACGGACTAACTGAATAACCGGCATATCCTCCCTGCCATGCAAAATTTTGATAATGAATTCCTTTCGTTTTGATCCACCTGCTACTGTGACGCTTAATGTCCTCCATTAAATCGGCCAGACATATCGTTTTAGCCATAATACATAGCACATGGACATGGTTTTCGATACCGTTTATGATAATCGGTATTGATTTCGAAAGCTTGATAACACCTCCAATATAGGCATACAATTCGTCATCGTCTTCCGGCCTTATCAGAACGTCGTTGTTCTTTACATGAAAAATTGCATGAACATACATTTTTGACAATGATTGCGACATGGTTAATTAATTTATTTTGTTTACAAAAATCAATCACGTTTCCCAAGGCGTTGCCATTGGGCTAGGGTATGCTGCCACTGCGTGGCGGGGATACTGCGCGAATTTTGATTTGCATCATTAATTTTGTTTTATGTTTATCAACGTTTTATTATTCGTTTATCCATGTTTTTTTCGTTCGCAAATGTTTTTTTCGTTGATATATGTTTTCCGTTCATACATGTTTCCCAAGGCGTTGCCGTTGGGCTAGGGTATGATGCCACTGCGTGGCGTTGATCCTGCAAAATTTAGAACCGCATCCATAATCATGATCTGTTTAAACTCATTGCACTTTTCATATTTTGAAGCAAAATTAATATTCTGGCACAATCAACAGGCTGAATCGAAGATCAGCGAAGCTAAAGCCTAATATAACCTAGCCCAATGGCAACGCCTTGGGAAACGATAATCAACAACCAATTGCAATGCCTTGGGAAATCAATCAAAATTACGAATTGCGCCACAAAATTCCAAAAATTGCCAGACGGTTCGCTCCATGCACATTTCCGATTTTGAAGCACCATTATTATCTTTTCATCCCCGTCCGAATAGAGATTCACGCTTTCCCGAACCTTTGATTGCGGACGGTTTGGAGGGTTGTGGTCTAACCCTGGGTTGCGCGGTTCCAAATAGTATTGTGATTTGAAGAGGATTTGCTTCCGGACCGCTTACCCAAGGCTATTGATATTTATCCCCATTGGGGATGGGACAATGGAAGGATTAAAAACACGGGTCTGAAACTTAGCCTATAAACGCCATAGCATGGTTTGGCACGATAGGGTCCTTCGATTTCCAATCGAGGTGAATAAAGCAATTGGAGATCGCTCGACCCACAGGCTCTTTCCAAAATTTTTTGGCTTTGTTTTGGGAACTGCTAAACCCTATAATTCCCTAAATCTTTTCGATAATTGCTAGGGTCAAACCTAGCCCAATGGCAACTCCTTGGGTAAACAAACAAAATTTGGATTGCGCCACAGACTTTTAAGAGAGATACCATCCCCGTCCGAATGGAGCACTGTACTTTTCCGAACTTTTTATCGCGGACAGTTTTAAGGTTTGCGGTCAGACCCTGGGTTGCGCGATCCCGGATAGTTTTGTGGTTTGACAGGGATTTGCTTCCGGACCGCTTACCCAAGGCTATTCATGTTTATCACCGTTGGGGATGGGACAATGCAAGGATTAAAACACGAGTCTGGAACTCAGCCGAAAAACGCAATAGCATGGTTTGGCACGATAGGGTCCTTCGATTTCCAATCGAGGTGAATAAAGCGATTGGAAATCACTCGACCCACAGGCTCTTTCCAAAAATTTTTTGGCTTTGTTTTGGGAACCGCTAAACCCGATAATTCCTTAAAACTTTTCGATAATTGCTCAGGTCAAACCTAACCCAATGGCAACGCCTTGGGAAAACAAGCAAAATTGTGGATTGCGCCACAGACTTTTATCTACTCAACGAATCGCCCGATTTGTTTTAAAAGGATGTTTGCTGTTAGTGTTTGATTTTCATTTCGTTGAACCTGATCATCCCGTCTATGTAAAAAGGGGTTACGTGGCCGGTGGCCTTGTTTTGCGAATCGACCGGCACAACTCCCCGCATCCGGTTGCTTTTCAAATCGAAAGGGAGACCTGCTGACATGGCGCGGGGCAAAAAGACGAGTTCGCCACTTTTGGTGACGAACTTGATCGGGAAGGCAACTTGTTTGCCGTTGGAAGCCTCTTTTGCCTCAAATTCTTTGAGCGAAAGGTTGCGCCGGATGGATTGTAGTCATGGAGGAGTACATGTAAACGAAGATGGGCAGTTGCCCAAATTCTTATTTTGATCACAACGGTCACACTTTAGAACGCTTGCGCAAAAAGGTTAATGGGCTAAGCTTGCTTACTACAAGAAAATTGCACCATATCTTAATGAACCGCTGGATACGAAACCAATCCCTAAAGTGGTGTGAGAGGCTCTCAGATAGACTTTTAGTTTATCTGGGGTCTACTCGATTAAAAGCTAGTGATCTATCAAAAGGCTCCATCACCACCAAGGGCAGTATATGTGTCCAACACATTTCTGAGAGCTAATTTTTGTTGTTCAGTGATTGTCTTGTCTTCGCGATAATCTTTCCCTGAAAATCTAATTTTAGCGTCTTTTCCATAAGCTACTGCTTTTATAATTTCATACTCCGTCGCACCAACTTGTCTATTAAGCCATTCCCTAATCCCAAGACTTCCACTGTCTCTTTTTATTTCGCCATATGAGTTTTCGGAAATCGTATATGTTTTTCCGTCTACTTTTATAGTGTAACTTTCTATAAACAGCCAATTATCTGCTGCATATTGTATTACAAGTATTAGCCAAGGTTTACTACCTTTTGATTGACCGATTACAACAAAAAAACCATTGTAAATTACGTAATTAGGTGAGGTTATATCTCTATACCAAGTTACTTCATTTATATCATCATATTTCTTGTTCATTTTTATTGTTGCCTTCGCAAGTCGTTCTTTTTCTTCTTTTACTTTCTCTGCATTTGCTTTGTCGGCAGCTACAAGCCTTTCTTTTTCCACTACCTCCTGTTCAATTTTTAATTTCTCGTCTGCATTTTTTTGTTCATTTATTCCATTTTCCGCAATGATAATAAGTTGTTTTGCTTCTGTTGATTGCGGTGAAGCCGGGTGCTTACTAAGCAAATTCTGAAATTCAGTTTTAGCTTTCTGAAAGTCTTTGTTGTCGATATAAACTTTTGCCTGATTAAGCAGTTTGTCAGGTCCATATTTTAAATCTTCAATTTCCTTTTTTAGTTTTTCATTTTCGGCTTTTAGTGTGTCATATTCATTTTGTGAAACTCCGGCACAACCAATTAGTCCGGTCAATAGAAAACCAATTGTCAAAAGTTGTAATGTTCTTTTATTCATTGCCTTCTTTTTATGTTTTACGATTGCCTGTAATATTTTGAATTTTATGAAGTTGGGTATTTTGGGTTACTTATCTGTCGAGTCGCACCTTCGCTGTTGCGGGCTGCGGACTTTGTTGTCTACATCGAAACCCCAACTAATATACGGTTTTTTATGTAAAGTATTTTTTCAATTTATTTGGTATCGTTATGTCATTATGAAGAATAATTTGTTTATAATCATCCCTTAGTTGCTGTTTCGGCATTAATTCTCTATCGAACCGTTCTAAAAGCCAATTCGAATTAGTCGATTGACTATAAACTAAACATAGCCTTTTTGCAATATTGACATCTGCTAGATTTGCAGTAATCATCGTTGAAATTAAATCTGCTCTGTCGTTTACCCATAAAAATTGCTCAAATTGGGAGTCGTTAATTATGCATTCTTTAAAACTCTCAAAAAAACCATTTGCTATTAGTATTTGATGGTCTTGTGGAACTATTTGGTAGTTTTTTAATTTGCTTAATACTAATGCATTAGATTCTTTAATATCTGTTTGAGGTATTAAGCAATTTCTTAATAAAGTTGTGTAAATTCCTATCATATTATCACACCTAATTAATATAGTCTTCCAAAATTTCCTTATTTCTTCTTCACTAAAATTTAATCTCAAAAATTTGTCAGGATGGTTTGACAAAAAGTCTTTTAAGTATTCCTTATTACTAATGTTTCGCACTTGATCTCAGGTTTTAACAGTCAATCGATTGAAAAAATTGTCTAATTTTAAGATACAGATTATCAAGGCTATATGTTTTCCATTTTTATTTATGCCGCT